>NZ_JAWOWE010000014.1:0-99925 GCF_033340275.1 Vibrio sp. 1402 | reverse complement strand
GGTAGTTCAGTTGGTTAGAATACCGGCCTGTCACGCCGGGGGTCGCGGGTTCGAGTCCCGTCCACTCCGCCACTTATATTAAGCCTCAGTCGAAAGACTGAGGCTTTTTTCGTTTTGGTTCCCCGACTTACCTTAAACCCACTTTCATATTGAAACCTTGCATCGAGAGGCCGGCTTCCCTCTGGCGATGCTTTCTAAGCCCTGTATGAGTGAAGTGGAACGCAGTTTTGTGTGGTTTCTGCAGTCTCGAGCGCTAGTTTTGAGCCTCTTCATTCACCAAAGCTCCTTTTGTTCGATATTAGAAAATCTAGGTATGTGACAGAGTTTAATTGTTTGAGGTGTCACTTGTTCCAATTTTGAAAACAGGACGACTTTGAATACAAGTTTAGTCTCACTGAGATCAAGAGAGAGGGGGACTAAATTTCTGTTAAGGCTTTGATCTACCTGAATGCTAGCTCAGTTTTATCTTGGTGAGATTGCTAACCTGTTTGGGTTCTGAACGCAATCACCCTAAATGTATCTTTCTCATAAAAATACAAACTCGCTCATTGCTAAGTATTGTGGAAGTTTAGCTTTGATATTTGCGAGGAGCCTATATTGCCAAGAGAAGAGAAGAGAAGAGAAGAGAAGAGAAGAGAAGAGAAGAGAAGAGAAGTGATAAATGGGTAAATTAAAAGGCTCGTCTATGAATACTATCTATCGGCAATAGTTAGTATCTATGAAAATGTAGCGTAGCGATTCTTAGTATATTTGAAGGTATATCAAAGAATAAGGAGCATTCGTTCTTGAAGGGGAGTCTGAAAATTAGTTATGAAAAAAGCAGCTAGGTAGCTGCTTTTTTTATTAAGTTACGTGTCTTTAAGAGTCCACTGGCTCCGTATGTTCCGGAGTGGTTATTGCTTGGTTGTTCTCTTCCATCTTCTTCTCTTCTGCTTTTGCTTTTTCAATCATTGGAGTGATTGTTGAGCCTTGAATGAGGATAGAGAAAACAACGACGGAGTAGGTCATTACAAGAATAATCTCTTTTACATCGATTAACTTATCTTGAATCACCCAAATACCAGATGGAATGGAAAGTGCCATTGCCAATGCAAGGCCCCCGCGTAAGCCGCCCCACGTCAAAACACGCACTGACCATGGATTATATTTTCTGTAACGTTTAAAGCCAATGTAAGAAAGAAATACACTTAGATAGCGAGCTGCTAGTACAAGAGGGACTGAAATAGCCATCATGATCCAGTCTTCTTTGTGGAATTCAAATAGCAGCATCGACATGCCGATCAGTAGGAATAACACGCCATTCAAGAACTCATCAACAAGCTCCCAAAAATGGTCAAGGTGATCTTCACTCTCTTTTGAAAAGCCAATAAAGCGTGTCCAGTTGCCAATCATAATACCGGATACAACCATTGCGAGTGGGCCTGATACATGGATGTATTCAGCAAATGCGTAACCTGCCGTTGGGACACCAATGGTAAGTAACAATTCCATTGAGTGATCATCGGTGGCACTGATCAAGTAGTGGAATAGCAAACCGAGGACGAAACCATATGTGATACCACCGATAGCTTCTTGGATGAAGAGCAAGGTGACACTACCTACAGTTGGTGCCTCAGTGCCAAATGCAATCGTAAATAGAGTGACGAAGATAACCAAACCGAAGCCATCATTGAAGAGCGATTCTCCTTCAATCTGAGTGGAGATACGTTTAGGAGCATCTAGTTTTTTCACAATAGCCAATACAGCGATTGGGTCAGTTGGCGATATTAGAGCACCAAATAGTAAGCAGTAGACCAAATCAAATTGGATGCCAATTAACTGACAAAACCCATACAGCGCAAATCCAATAAAGAACGTAGAAAACAGTGTAGCTCCAAGGGCTAAAACAGTGATCTCCCACTTTTGATCTTTAAGGTTCGGGAGTTTGATGCCTAGTCCACCAGCAAATAGTAAGAAGCCAAGAATGCCTTTGAGCAAGAAATCTTCGAAGTTAATCCTTGTGACCGTCTCCGTCGCAATTTCGGTGAGATGGAACCAGTTGTTTTGACCCGCAATTAAGATTAGAAGTGAAAGCACCATTGAACCTGCGGTAATCGCAATGGTGGTTTGCATCTTTCCTATCTTGCTGTTTACAAAAGCAATTAGCATCGCAGCTGCGGATAGAAAACATAAAGTATGATAGACCGACATAGAGCTCTCTATTTGTAACATTTTATGAATGGAATTCTCGGCTGATGCTGCTTAAATAGCAAACATTTTTTCGTGATTATTTTGTAAGTTAAGAAGGAGA
The DNA here is from genome assembly GCF_033340275.1 of Vibrio sp. 1402. NCBI lineage: Bacteria > Pseudomonadati > Pseudomonadota > Gammaproteobacteria > Vibrionales > Vibrionaceae > Vibrio > Vibrio sp. 1402. The sequence goes on along the minus strand of NZ_JAWOWE010000014.1, from coordinate 97,635 downwards.
TAAAATAATCATTAATTCCACGTTTAGACGTCTAGACTCCTGAAGTTTGTGTGATAGGATGGAAAGATAACTAAAGGAATGAGGCTGTACTGTGGGAAGTAACGTAAGACAACAGATTGAAGCTCAATTGAAGCAACGTATTCTTTTGATTGATGGTGGTATGGGAACCATGATTCAAGGGTACAAACTTGAAGAGCAAGACTATCGAGGAACGCGCTTTGCGGATTGGCATTGTGATCTAAAAGGTAACAACGACCTGTTGGTTCTAAGTCAGCCTCAACTTATCAAGGAAATTCACGCTGCATATTTAGAAGCGGGTGCAGATATTCTTGAGACCAACACTTTTAACGCAACAACCATTGCGATGGCTGACTACGAGATGGAAAGCCTAAGTGAAGAAATTAACTTTGCAGCTGCCAAGCTTGCACGTGAAGTTGCAGACGAATGGACCGCAAAAACACCCGATAAACCACGTTATGTCGCAGGGGTTTTAGGGCCGACAAACCGAACTTGTTCTATTTCTCCTGATGTAAATGACCCCGGATATCGAAATGTTTCTTTCGACGAGTTAGTTGAGGCTTACTCTGAATCGACTCGAGCGCTTATTAAAGGTGGTTCAGACCTTATTCTTATCGAGACCATCTTCGATACGCTTAACGCTAAGGCTTGTTCATTTGCTGTTGAAAGTGTGTTTGAAGAGATGAGTATTGAGTTACCTGTGATGATCTCGGGGACTATTACTGATGCTTCCGGTCGGACATTATCCGGTCAAACCACAGAAGCGTTTTACAACTCATTACGTCATGTTAAACCGATTTCGTTTGGTTTGAACTGTGCACTTGGTCCAGATGAGCTGCGTCCTTATGTTGAAGAGCTCTCTCGTATATCAGAATCTTTTGTTTCCGCTCACCCAAATGCTGGGCTTCCGAATGCATTCGGCGAATACGATTTGTCGCCAGAAGATATGGCTAAGCATGTTAAAGAGTGGGCTCAAAGTGGCTTTTTAAACTTGATTGGTGGGTGTTGTGGTACAACTCCTGAGCACATTCGCCAAATGGCACTCGCGGTTGAAAATATCGCCCCTCGTCAATTACCTGAACTTCCCGTTGCTTGTCGCTTGTCTGGCCTAGAGCCACTCGCTATTGATAAAGACTCTTTATTTATCAATGTCGGTGAGCGTACGAATGTAACCGGTTCTGCGCGTTTTAAGCGCTTAATTAAAGAAGAGCTGTACGATGAAGCGCTCGATGTGGCTCGTCAACAAGTTGAAAATGGCGCTCAAATTATCGATATCAACATGGATGAAGGCATGTTGGATGCACAAGCTTGTATGGTTCGCTTTTTAAACCTTTGTGCGTCAGAACCTGAAATCTCAAAAGTACCAATCATGGTTGACTCTTCCAAGTGGGAGGTTATTGAAGCCGGTCTTAAGTGCATCCAAGGCAAAGGCATTGTTAACTCGATCTCTCTCAAAGAAGGCAAAGAGAAATTCGTTGAACAAGCTAAGTTGATCCGCCGTTACGGTGCGGCTGTGATTGTGATGGCGTTTGATGAGATTGGGCAAGCAGATACACGTGAGCGCAAAGTAGAAATTTGTACCAACGCTTACCGAATTCTTGTTGATGAAGTGGGCTTTCCACCAGAAGACATCATTTTTGACCCAAACATTTTTGCCATTGCTACGGGGATCGAGGAGCATAATAACTACGCGGTGGATTTCATTGAAGCCGTTGGCGATATCAAACGTGATTTACCACATGCGATGATATCTGGTGGTGTTTCTAACGTCTCATTCTCTTTCCGTGGCAATAACTATGTACGTGAAGCGATTCACGCGGTGTTCCTCTACCACTGTTTTAAAAATGGTATGGATATGGGGATTGTGAATGCGGGTCAGTTAGAAATCTACGATAACGTGCCTGAAAAATTGCGTGAGGCTGTGGAAGATGTCGTTCTTAACCGTCGTGATGACGCCACTGAGAGATTGTTAGATATCGCGGCGGAATATGCAGGCAAAGGGGTAGGTAAAGAGGAGGATGCCTCTGCACTTGAGTGGAGAACTTGGCCTGTTGAAAAGCGTTTAGAGCACGCGTTAGTGAAAGGAATAACTGAGTTCATCGTTGATGATACCGAAGAGGCTCGTGTCAACGCTTCAAAGCCATTAGAGGTGATTGAAGGCCCACTAATGGATGGGATGAACGTCGTTGGAGACTTGTTTGGTGAAGGTAAAATGTTCCTTCCTCAGGTCGTAAAATCTGCACGAGTGATGAAGCAAGCAGTCGCGCATCTGGAGCCCTACATCAATGCAGAAAAGCAGGTGGGACAAACAAACGGTAAGATTTTGCTAGCGACGGTCAAAGGTGATGTACATGATATCGGGAAAAATATCGTTGGCGTTGTATTGCAGTGCAATAATTATGAAATTATCGATCTTGGTGTCATGGTTCCTTGCGAAAAGATCTTAAAAGTAGCGCAAGAAGAAAACGTCGATATTATTGGTTTATCAGGGTTGATCACGCCTTCATTAGACGAAATGGTGCATGTTGCAAAAGAGATGGAGCGTCTCGACTTTAACTTACCTCTTCTCATCGGTGGCGCAACAACGTCAAAAGCCCATACAGCAGTTAAGATTGAGCAAAATTACAAGCATCCAGTGGTTTACGTGAACAACGCCTCACGTGCAGTGGGCGTATGTACTTCTCTATTGTCAGATGAACGTCGCCCTGAATTTGTTGAAAAACTTGAAGCTGATTACGAACGAGTACGTGATCAACATAATCGAAAGAAACCGAGAACCAAACCAGTGACATTAGAAGCGGCTCGAGCGAATAAAGTTGCGATCGATTGGGAAGCTTATACTCCTCCAGTGCCTGTTAAGCCTGGCATTCATATCTTCGATGATTTTGATGTGGCTATGTTACGTCAATACATCGATTGGACACCATTCTTTATGACTTGGTCACTTGTAGGTAAGTATCCAACAATTTTCCAACATGAAGAAGTTGGTGAAGAAGCAAAACGTTTATTCGAAGATGCCAACGAGATACTTGATCGAGTTGAGCGAGAAGGCCTGTTAAAAGCGCGTGGAATGTGTGGCTTATTCCCTGCTGCGAGCGTGGGGGACGACATTGAAGTTTATGCTGATGAAACTCGTACCGACGTTTTGAAAGTATTACGTAACTTGCGACAACAGACCGAGAAACCAAAAGGATTCAACTATTGTTTATCCGACTACATCGCACCTAAAGAGTCGGGTAAACATGATTGGATAGGGGCATTTGCTGTCACTGGTGGTATTGGTGAACGAGAGCTTGCTGATGAATACAAAGCACAGGGAGATGATTACAACGCAATTATGATTCAAGCGGTGGCGGATCGCCTAGCCGAAGCGTTTGCTGAGTATTTGCATGAGCGTGTCCGTAAAGAAATTTGGGGTTATGCTGCGGATGAAGATTTATCTAACGATGATCTCATTCGTGAAAAATACCAAGGTATTCGCCCTGCACCAGGTTATCCAGCGTGCCCTGAGCATACTGAAAAAGGACCGCTTTGGGAGCTACTTAATGTGGAAGAGAATATTGGCATGACGCTAACCTCCAGCTATGCAATGTATCCGGGCGCGTCAGTCTCTGGTTGGTATTTCTCTCATCCTGACTCACGTTACTTTGCGATCGCACAGATCCAAGAAGATCAGTTAGAGAGTTACGCCGATCGTAAGGGGTGGGATAGGATCGAGGCTGAAAAATGGTTAGGGCCAAACATTAACGGTTAAATTGATGTTTACCTCGTCCAAATGTAACAACTAATGAAACGACAAAGGGCTGCAGATACGCAGCCCTTTGTTTTATTGAGTTGAACTTACTTCTCAAACAACTCAGTGTGGAGTTTTTGTATGGCTTGTTTCGATACCGATTCATGGAGCAAGAAGCATAAGTTGTGAGGGCTAGCGCCATAACAAATCATGCGTAGGTTAAAATCTTCTAGCGTGCCAAAAACCTGTTTCGCGTAGCCTTTACTCTCACTCATGTTGTTACCAATTAGGGCAACGAGGCATAGGTCATGTTCAACTTCTACCTTACATAACTCTTCTAACTCTTCTCGTACAGCTTGCGGCAGCTGCGGCGCGCCGCCGGATGTATCGGTTTGATCAAGTGTTAACGATACACTGATTTCAGATGTTGTGATCAAATCGACAGATATCTTATGCTTTGCAAGGATCTCAAAGACCTTTGCTAAGAAGCCGTATGCGTGGAACATATTGGCGCTGCGTAGCGTTACCATGGTTTGGTTACAACGCAAAGCTAGCGCACGGAATAACGGTGAGCTTTCGACTTGGTGGCGAATCCAAGTTCCCCCTTTTTCTGGCTCTTTCGATGACCCTACAAATACCGGAATGTCGTGGCGCAATGCGGGTACTAGCGTAGAAGGGTGAAGGATTTTAGCGCCAAAGTTAGCCATTTCTGAAGCTTCGCTAAAGCTGATCTCGGGAATTGGTGAGGCTTTTGGCGCAATTCGCGGGTCTGTTGTGTAGATGCCCGGAACATCAGTCCAGATTTCTAACCCTGCCGCTTTGACGCTCTCAGCAATTAAGGCGGCGCTGTAATCGCTGCCTCCTCGACCTAGTGTTGTTGTATTACCGGCTTCGTCAGATCCTATGAAGCCTTGAGTAACAACAACGGATTGTTGGCAAAGTGGTACGAGTTTATCTTGCGTAAGCGTCGAAATTGCTTCAATGTTTGGCTCCGCGCGACCAAAGTTGTCATCAGTACGCAGCACATCGCGGATATCAAAGCGCACTGCTTGAATGCCTCGCTCACACATTAACTGAGTTAGAATGTGCGTCGACATGAGTTCACCACATGCGACTAAATGATCGGTTAACTTCGCACTAGCTTGGATAGATGCAGCCTCGGCCAGGCTGGTTACGGTATCTAATATGCCATACACCTCGGCAGCAGTTTTCGTGCTGTCTTCGAGCTGAGTTAAAATGGCGTCATGAATGTTGGCCAGATTTTGCAGCAGCTCAGTACGGTGCGTTTGATCCTGAACACCGTTGGCGAGTTCTACCAATAGGTTGGTGACGCCAGAGCAAGCGCTGCTCACGACCAGGCGAGTATTTGGATTGTTTTCGATAATGGTGGCGCAACGACTCATTGCCTCAAAGTTGGCAACACTGGTTCCACCGAATTTAGCTACGTTAAATGCGCTCACTGCGTTCTCCCACGACTTCCTAAAAAATTGTACATCCAATGTTTAGTGAGAAAAGGAACAGAGCAAAAAGAGAGGTATTTAGAATGCTATTTGAAAAATTTACCCTCAGAAGCCCTTCATCAGACTGCGCTGATGACAGTTGATGGGATTCAGCCCAATTCAACCGACAAGTCAAATCCTGCAACTTTGACTTACCTCGGCACTACTCCCCCTCAATGATTGGTGTTGGAATTGCGGTTCCACAAATCATCTACCTGGGTAGCGCTCCTCTTCTACATAAAGCTCAAACATTGAACGGTTTTGAGGCCTTAATGTCAATCAATATTTCAACCTTTATGGTGTTTTTTATTAACGATTTTGTGACACTGGTTTGACCTCCATACTTACGGCTAATTGCTGATAGAGGAAAAATCTATTAGGGTGAAGAACCCTACACCTGAGCCATGTTATTGAATAGAACTTTTAGAATGCTCAGGATAAAAGATAATCAAGGAGCTGACATGTCGATCCAAAGCTTTATTCCGCCTCACCGTATTTTAATGGGACCTGGTCCTTCTGATATTTATCCTCAAGTGTTACAAGCACTAAGCCGTCCTACGGTAGGTCACCTTGATCCTCTGTTTATCGGTATGATGGATGAGCTCAAGCAGCTATTGAAGTATGCCTTTCAAACTGACAATGAGTTCACTATTGCGGTTTCAGCGCCTGGTAGCGCAGGGATGGAAACCTGCTTTGTAAACTTGATCGAGAAAGGCGACAAAGTGATCGTCTGCCGTAACGGTGTATTTGGTGAACGCATGCGCGAAAATGTCGTCCGTGCTGGTGGCGAAGTTGTTATCGTCGATGATGAATGGGGGACGCCTGTTTCCATTGATAAAGTCGAGCAAGCACTCGAACAGCACCCAGATACAAAAATTCTTGCTTTTGTGCATGCGGAAACCTCAACTGGTGCAGTCAGTGATGCTCAAGCATTGGGTAAGCTGGCGAAACAGCATAATGCATTATCTATTGTTGATGCGGTGACATCGCTTGGTGGTGTGCCGTTAAAAGTGGATGAATGGCAACTGGATGCGGTTTACTCTGGCAGTCAAAAATGTTTGTCATGTGTACCAGGGCTCTCACCAGTGACGTTTTCTACTGCCGCGATTGAAAAGATTCAAGCAAGAACAACACCAGTACAGAGTTGGTTCCTCGATCAGAGTTTAGTTTTGGGGTATTGGAGTGGAGAAGGCAAGCGTAGTTACCATCATACGGCGCCAGTTAATAGCTTGTATGCGCTTCATGAAGCTTTATTGATACTGAAAAATGAAGGATTAGAAAACGCTTGGGCTCGTCACCAACTGATGCATGAAAAACTCAAAAATGGCTTACAAAAGTTAGGCTTTGAATTTGTTGTGGACGAAGCCCATCGGTTGCCACAATTAAATGCGATTTACGTGCCTGAAGGAATTGATGAAGCAAAAGTTCGTGCTCACTTGCTAGAAACCTATAACCTAGAAATTGGTGCAGGCCTTGGGGCATTAGCTGGTAAAGCGTGGCGTATTGGCTTAATGGGTTACGGCGCTCGATCTGAAAACGTTGCGCTGTGCTTAAAAGCGTTAGAAGAGTCACTCACTGAATAAAATCATACAGTAATGAGATAAAGAAAAGCGAAGGTCATCCCTTCGCTTTTTGGTATTTATTACTCAGCTCCTGAAGTGGGGGCTGGTGAGGCAGAGATTGCTTGAGAAGGTGGTTGGTAATTGACGTCACTGAAATCAATCTTCGGGAACAAAAACTGCGCTTCAGCTCTAATTTGCTCCGCTTTACTTGAGTCATCTAAGCCTTGGTAGGCCAAAATCAAATTATTATAAAATGCAGGGCGAGGCTTATCTTTGATGATTTTTAGCGACCAATCGATATAAGGCTTGATCAAGGTTGCGTCTTGTTGGTACAGCCCAAGGTTTAAAAACGTGCTATAGACATCCCAATCAAATCTGTCTTTCCAAACTACAGGGTTACTGACTTGATTCAGAATATCAGGGTTAGTTGGTCTAGTGGTCTCAAACTTCGTCAATACATAGTTCGTATGTAATGCGCTTACCATGTAAAACGTAAACGCAACGGGAAGTACCAAACTAAAAACACGCAGCAAGCTTTTGGTTACATTACTAAAGCCGACTTGTCGATAACGAGAGACGCGCTGATCGACCCAGTACAGTAGGATAACGAAGATCAACCAATGCACGAGAGAGTGGTAGAAAGGGTATTCCAGTTGCGAGTGCAATACGATAGGTATAAACAAGGCCAGCAACGCAAGACGAGTTCCGCGTTTGGCTTGATAGATTCGATACAGTACCAGTGCCATCGCTAAGAAGATGCCGAGTATTGGCAGCAAGCCACCTTCTACTCCCCAGTAAAGTAGCTCATTATGCGGATGATCCATGGCTGGCAAACCAGCTGGGTAATTCTCATTTAGGGCATGTTGACGAGCCGTATACAGCATGTACTCAGATTCAAACTTGCCATATCCATAACCAGTAAAAGGCTTTTCAATCACCATGTCTAATGTTTGTGGAAAAGTATACGCTCGAGGAGACTCCATATTTACTTTTTCTGCGGCTAACCCACCTCCATCAGGAAAGGCAAGATGCATGACAACGACTGAGAGTAAGAGCCCACTTACAAGTGACACAACCCAGCGGATAAAGCGCCCTTTGGTTGCAAAGCGGTACATGTATGGAATGACCAACAACACGGCGATGACCGAGGCTAACCAACCAGTGCGTGAAGCCAACGCCACAATTAGTGGTAAAGTTAAAACTGGTACGGCATAGAGAAGGTAAACATCGCTTAACTTACGATCGTATTTGTAGGGCTGACGTGCAAGTAAATAGCTGGCAATCACCAACCCTGTCGCAAGAAAGCTGGCCATTACATTGGGCTGTTGGAAAATACCATAAGGACGATTGGCCACCGTGTCGTAACCAAACGGATTGCCTGGTTTGAGATACAGATATTGTGTCAAACCAAAAATGGCTTCGATAACAACCGCAAGGACAATGAACCATAATAGGCGTTGGCGATGTTTATTACTGAAATGAAATTGTTGTAAGACAATAAAGAACAGGACACCACACCACAGGCCAATGAGCTTATTGGCTGCCAAACTGCTATTCGCATTTGGGTACAGAATGGGCACCGTCATGATAAGAGTACTAATGAACAAGCCGATGGTTAGTTTTGAGTAACGTAGTACTCGATTATTCGCAAGTTGGTAACACCCAATGCCTAATGCAAAGCTAAAAGCAATCCAAGTTGTCGCATTGAACGAAAGCGAAAGCCCCGAACCGCCGGGGTTGGGCATGAAAAAGTGCATTGCCAACACAAATAGTGTTGCCAAGGCAATGAGAAACTTGCGATTGAGGGGAACCTGTACTTTTTCGGGAGAAAGCTTTGTTCCACTTACATGTATAGTAGCCATAGTTATTGCGTTGTTTTGAATGAAAAAAGACCAGCACTTGCTGGTCTCGATACTTTACCTGTTTTTTCTACTTCAACATAGGCTTGAGGAAGTGAGCTGTGTGCGAACCCTCGATTTGCGACACATCTTCCGGAGTGCCTTGAGCGATTATCTCGCCGCCACCCTGACCCCCTTCAGGACCAAGATCGATAATCCAGTCCGCAGTCTTAATGACGTCCAGGTTATGCTCGATCACCACGACAGTATTTCCGTGGTCGCGAAGTCTGTGCAGTACAGTGAGCAACTGCTGGATATCATGGAAGTGAAGGCCGGTTGTTGGTTCATCCAAAATGTACAAGGTTTTTCCTGTATCACGTTTGGATAGCTCTCGCGCCAGTTTCACACGCTGTGCTTCACCACCGGAGAGTGTTGTTGCCGCTTGACCCAATCGTATGTACGACAAACCCACATCCATCAGTGTTTGTAGTTTGCGAGCGATGGCAGGAACTGGATCGAAGAAGGTGCGTGCATCTTCGACCGTCATTTCTAGCACTTCATCAATAGTTTTACCTTTGTAACGTACTTCGAGCGTTTCACGGTTGTAGCGTTTACCTTTACACACATCACATGGCACATAAACATCTGGTAGGAAGTGCATTTCTACTTTGATAACACCGTCACCCTGACAGGCCTCACAACGACCACCGCGTACGTTAAAACTAAAACGGCCCGGTTTGTAACCGCGAGAACGCGACTCCTGTGTGCCTGCAAACAGTTCACGGATTGGTGTAAAGATCCCCGTATAGGTTGCAGGGTTAGAGCGAGGTGTACGGCCAATTGGGCTTTGATCGATATCGATGACTTTATCGAAGTGCTCTAGACCTTTAATCGATTTATAAGGTGAAGGCTGAGCCGTTGTCGCTCCGTTAAGTTGGGTATGCGCAATTTTAAAGAAAGTATCATTAATCAGCGTTGATTTACCTGAGCCAGATACTCCTGTAATACAGCTGAATAACCCAACAGGAATTGAAAGGTTAACGTTTTTAAGGTTATTACCTGTTGCGCCTAATAGCTCAACCGTTTTTTTCGGATCTCGCGGCGTGCGATCTTTCGGTACTGCGATTTCTTTAACACCACTTAAGTACTGACCTGTCAGAGAATTCGGATTCGCGACTATCTCTTCCATGGTGCCTTCCGCAACAACATTACCACCATGTACGCCAGCACCAGGACCAATATCTATGACATGATCTGCACAGCGAATCGCATCTTCATCGTGTTCTACCACAAGTACGGTATTACCTAAATCGCGCAAATGAGTCAGTGTTTTTAGGAGTCGTTCATTATCACGCTGGTGGAGGCCAATCGACGGTTCATCCAGAACATACATCACACCAACAAGACCTGCACCAATTTGGCTTGCTAAACGAATACGTTGAGCTTCACCGCCTGATAAGGTTTCCGCACTGCGTGATAAGTTTAGGTAGTTCAAACCGACATTAACTAAGAATTGCAGGCGGTCGTTGATTTCCTTCATCACTTTTTCAGCGATTTGGGCGCGTTGACCTTCCAGTTTCAAGGAATGGAAGAATTCCAATGCATCAGCAATGCTGAGTTCAACAATCTCAGGTAGTGTCGTATCAGCAATAAACACGTTACGTGCTTCAAGGCGTAGACGAGTACCGCCACAGCTTGAACAAGATTTAGTGGAGATGTATTTCGCAAGCTCTTCACGGACAGAGTTGGATTCTGTATCACGATAGCGACGTTCTAGGGTATTCAGAATACCTTCGAATGGATGACGCTTAACGCGAATATCGCCACGATCGTTGATGTATTTAAACTCAATCTCAGTACGACCTGAGCCCTTTAGAATGACATCTTGCGTTTTCTTTGGCAGAGAATTAAAAGGGGCATGGAGGTCAAAACCATAATGATCGGCCAATGAGGTGAGCATTTGGAAGTAGTAGTAGTTCTTTTGATCCCAACCGCGAATCGCACCTTGTGCCAAGCTTAATGAATCATCTTGAATGACTCGACTTGGATCGAAGTATTGTTGAACACCCAAACCATCACAAGTGCCACATGCACCAGCAGGGTTGTTGAATGAGAAAAGTCGCGGCTCTAACTCTTGCATGCTGTAACCACATTGTGGACAAGCGAAGTTGGCGGAGAAAATAATCTCTTCACCGTCGCCATCCATTGGCGCGACAACCGCAATTCCGCCTGATAATTCGAGTGTTGTCTCGAAAGATTCGGCCAAGCGCTGTTGTAAGTCTGGACGAACTTTAAAGCGGTCTACCACAACTTCAATGGTGTGCTTTTTATGTAGTTCAAGGGTTGGAGGATCGGAAAGATCGCAAGTTTCTCCATCAATACGCGCACGAATAAAGCCTTGAGCCGCTAAGTTCTCAAGCGTTTTAACATGCTCACCTTTACGTTCTTTGACAATAGGCGCCAATAGCATCATTTTGCTGCCTTCCGGCATCTCTAGGACTTTGTCCACCATTTGGCTGATGGTTTGCGCGGCAAGAGGGGCATGATGCGTTGGACAGCGGGGTTCGCCCACACGAGCATACAATAGACGTAAGTAGTCGTAGACTTCGGTAATTGTACCGACGGTTGAACGCGGGTTATGAGAAGTAGATTTCTGTTCAATAGAAATCGCAGGTGATAACCCTTCAATGTGGTCGACATCGGGTTTTTCCATCAGAGACAAAAACTGACGAGCGTAGGCAGAGAGAGACTCTACGTAGCGTCGTTGGCCTTCTGCATACAATGTATCGAAAGCGAGAGAGGATTTACCGGAGCCACTTAGTCCAGTAATGACAATCAGTTTATCGCGAGGGATTGTAAGATTAATGTCTTTAAGGTTATGGGTTCGGGCACCGCGAACTTCTATTTTATCCATCGTTTTTGCTCTATGTATAACCAAGTGGGGCAAGTATTACATAGTGTGAGAAATGTGCAAAGAAAATTACTGGATAAAAAAACAGTAAAGTAAAAAGCCCAGCGTTGTGCTGGGCTTTCGATACAGTAATTTCGTACTAAGACGATGCTTTATACTGCTTTTTGTGTTGCGTGCTTACCTAGCTCAGAGGTTTTTTCATCTTTTAGATACAGGTTTTCAAAACAATAGTTAGTTGCTTCGATGTAACCTTCAACGCTACCACAGTCAAAGCGTTTACCCTTGAATTTGTAAGCCAACACACAGCCCGCTTTTGCTTGCTTCAGCAGCGCGTCAGTGATTTGAATTTCACCACCTTTACCAGGTTCGGTGTTTTCGATCAGTTCAAAAATATCGGGAGTCAGGATGTAGCGGCCAATGATAGCAAGGTTGCTAGGCGCCGTGCCTTTCTCTGGTTTTTCTACCATGTCGTCTACGCGGTAGATGTCGTCTTTGATCATTTCACCAGAGATAACGCCGTATTTGTGTGTTTCTTCGGCTGGTACTTCTTGCACTGCAACGATAGAACAGCGGAACTGCTTAAATAGTGCCACCATCTGAGCCAGTACGCCCTCTTGCTCGTTCACACAAAGGTCATCAGCAAGAACAACAGCAAATGGCTCATCGCCTACCAATTCTCGTCCAGTTAGAATCGCGTGGCCCAAGCCTTTCATTTCGCGTTGACGTATATAAGTGAAGTTTGCAGATTCAATGATTTCACGGATATCTACCAACAGCTCTTCTTTGTTGGTACCGCTAATCTGATGTTCCAGTTCGTAGTTCTTATCAAAGTGGTCCATGATCGAGTGCTTGCCACGACCTGTCACAATACACATGCCGTTCATACCAGCTTGGATTGCTTCTTCGACACCGTATTCAATAAGCGGTTTGTTCACGACTGGCATCATCTCTTTTGGCATAGATTTCGTTGCCGGTAGGAAGCGTGTGCCATAGCCTGCAGCAGGGAACAGACATTTTTTTATCATTGGGGGAATATCCTATCTCGTTTTTATCAAGAATCTGCGCATAACTTTAACACGAGAGGTATCAATGAATCATGAATAAAGTAGGAAAAAATGTGAGACTCGGTGCGGAAAAAAGATGAGCGACTCGTCATTTCAGTTATCAGAGCCGCTAACATTGCATCACGACATTAAGTTTTGGTCTGCCCAGGCGATTGCCTGTACTCGGTTCTTTACGGATAGCTTTTTGAATATCTGATACAAGTGCGATTTGATGGTGAATTCACTGACGAATAACTCTTCGGCCATCTGACTGTTCGAGGCGCCAGCTTGTAGGCAACGCAGTACTTGTAGCTCACGAATGGTTAGGTCTACCGTAGCTGGTGCAGTATGAGTATTAATGACATTGCGGTAATAGTGTAAAAGTTGACTGGTTACATTACGCGGCAGCCAGTTTTGACCGTTAACAATGCCTTTTAACCCTTCTCCAATTTGCTCTAGCGTATCTTCAGAATAAAACACACCTTTTAATTGACCAAATGAAAGAAGTTCATCTGTGGTTAGTCTTTTAGGCACGTTGAAGACAACGGTTTCAAAGTTTTTCCATACAAGAGGCAAGTTTTTGATCGATTGAACAAGTGATTTATGTTCACTGAAGTCTATCAGTAGAATTTTATTACGGTGTTGTGGCTTGGCTTCCATGAGTGCTTCGGTTGAAATCACCGGGATGCTCATATCAATGTACTTTTCGAGTGCCGCCACTTTTTTTTGCGCATTATCTTCCATACTGATCAGAAATAGCTTTCTTGCGTAAGCCGACTTTCTCACGTGTTCCAATCTCCCTGGGTTCAATAGAAGCCATAAACTGGCATTAAAGAGAGGCCATAACCATCGCTTTACTGAATAAATGCGTTCGAATTCAAAGCTTCACGAAACGATGTCTGCAACGCGAATCAAAAATGCTACACACGTAAGTTGAAATACGATTTGGGTTCTAGAGGGTGACTCAATAGATCACAATGGTATTAGACTTTAATCAAAACATTAAAGCGTGCTATTCTAATGCGCTAAAATTTTATATATCCAGAGTGAAACGGAGCACATCATGGCCAGCCGTGGAATTAACAAAGTTATTTTGGTGGGGAATCTAGGTAACGACCCTGAAATTCGTTACATGCCGAATGGCGGTGCAGTAGCAAACATTACTATTGCGACTTCTGATTCATGGCGTGATAAAGCGACTGGCGAACAGCGCGAAAAAACGGAATGGCACCGTGTTGTGTTGTTCGGCAAACTTGCGGAAGTAGCAGGTGAGTACTTGCGTAAAGGCTCTCAAGTCTACATTGAAGGGCAACTGCAAACTCGCAAATGGCAAGATCAAAGTGGTCAAGATCGCTACTCAACTGAAGTCGTTGTTCAAGGCTTCAATGGTGTGATGCAAATGCTTGGCGGTCGTGCTCAAGGTGGCGGCGCACCTATGGGCGGTCAACAGCAGCAACAAGGTGGATGGGGTCAGCCTCAACAGCCAGCTCAGCAGCAGTACAATGCGCCTCAGCAACAGCAACCACAACAACAGGCTCCGCAGCAATCACAGCAGCAGTACAATGAGCCACCAATGGATTTTGACGACGATATCCCGTTCTAAATTCTGCTTATGCTTGAATCGAAAAGGCCGCGAATATCGCGGCCTTTTTTATTGTCGCAATCTAATGATCTCACAGGCTTATCTTGGCAAGGTTAGGCGTAACAATAAAACTTATCAATGAGTGTGATTTTCTTTATGCTCCAGCCTCTCACTATCAGACTAATCCGATTGTTTGATGAACTCTTATCAAGTATAAATATTTCAATAAGGTATATGATGAATAAAAAAGGAATTTGGTATTCATGAGGTATACCCCAACTCTTAAGTTAAGCACACGGCTGGTGGCCTTCGTCACCATGATCGTTATCTGCGCCATGTTTATCTTGTTTGTCGGTGGCACCCTCTCTTTTAAACGTCTTGGGCAGGAATATCTCACCCATTATTTAGAAGGGATCGTAGAGGTGGTCGACAAGGAGATGGAAGATCCTGACGCCGCTTATTCTATGCAGCGCTGGATGCCGAAAATGCTGCAGGCTTCCAATATTGTCGAAATGACGTTGTCGACCAACAACGCCGTTGTTTATCGCTTCAAAGATACTTCTCATCAAATGGAAGCGTCAGTCTTGTTTGAGGCTGAGTACCAGTTGACTCACAATCAAGATTACACGATTCACTTTAAAGCAATTCCCCCTTACTTAGGTTACAGCTACTCAATGCAGGCGCTTTGGTCGATCACGCTTGCCGTTATATTGATCATCTTCTGCTTAATGCGCGGCGTGGCATGGCTTAAGGAACAATTAGAAGGCTCCGAAATGCTCGAAGAGCGAGGCAGAATGATCCTGGCTGGTAGGGTGGAGCAGTATGCCAAAGGTGACAAAAAAGAATGGCCTTACACCGCCAGTGAAGCGCTCGATGTATTAATCGAAGAGTTACAAGATGCGCGTCAAGAGCGAAGCCGATTTGATACCTTTATTCGAACTCAAACCTTCCTTGATAAGCTAACCGGTACCGCTAACCGAGTGTTATTTGATAGCAAGTTGGAATCGGCGTTACTAGAAAGTGGGGCTCGCGGCGCCGTGTTGCTAGTTCGTATTCAAGACTGGAAACTGGTTGAAGAAGAGCAAGATAAGCAAATTACGGATGAGTTTATTGTTGAAGTTGGGAGTTTATTGTCCAATTTAGTTCAACGATACCCAGATGTTGTATTTTCCCGTTATTACGATGCTGATTTTGCGCTTTTTCTACCGCACCAAAGTGCGAAAGATGTGGCTAACCTCGCCTCGCAATGCATTCGCCAGTTAGAAAAGTTAATGCCGCCAGAGCCACTTGATCCAGACAACTGGTGCCATATTGGCATCACCACTTATAAAGAAGGTGAGCGACACAGCCAAATCATTGATGAAGCCGAGACTGCTTTGCGTAGTGCGCAACTACAAAATAACAATAATTGGAGTCGCTTCAAAAAATGGAACCACGATGAAGAAGCTCGCGGAAGTGTGAGATGGAGAACGTTATTTGACACAGCACTTACACCTGAAAGTGTGATACTCTACGCACAATCTGTGCATCCAATAAGTGACGCGACGCATAAAAAATCATTATATGAAGAGTTAACATGTCGGATTCGCGATCCTGAGAATGGGATTGTTAAAGCGTCTCGGTTCATTTCTGCGATCAGACAGGTTGGTTATGAAGCGCAAATGGATAAGTCAGTTATTAATAAATTCTTAAGAGAGTTTAAGGATAATTTTGATAACTCAAGATCGTATGCGCTCAATTTGAATGTAACGCCATTTTCTAACCGAGAGTACTTTAAATGGTTTCGTGATGAACTCTTACAGTTGTCACGTGAGCAGAGAAAGTGTCTCAGTTTTGAGTTTGTTGAAGCACAATTTGTAAGACACTTAGACTTTATGCGACCAGTCGCTAAAATGCTGGCCGGTTTGGGGTGCCACTTAATGGTTGGGCAGGCTGGGCGTACCATCGTCAGCACTCACTATTTAAAAGAAGTGGACATTCGTTACCTAAAACTTCATCGCAGTTTAGTAGCAAAAATCGACCAACGACATGAAAACCAGCTATTTGTCCGCAGTATGCTAGGTGCGGCGGCAAACAGTAAAACTAAAATTATAGCAGTGGGAATTGAGAATCAGAACGAGCTCAACACATTAGTTGAGCTCGGGGTTTATGGTGGGCAAGGGCGTTACTTTTCTGCGGAGCAGCAGTTTCTTCCTCGTCCCCAAGCGTTGCCGAATTCTCAATCAGAATCCCAAGTTAAATTGGGAAGACGAAATCGCTGGCGGAAAAAATAAAGATAATAATCATGGATTTCAAAGCACTATTCGACAAGCTTAAGCGATCATCTAGTGGTGGTCGCTCCTGCTTTTTGGTTATTCAGCCAGACGCCGTTTATTTATCATCTTCAATCAAAAGTAGTCGTCCATACCAATTTGATATTTCTGAGTCCAATTGGGAAAAAGCTGTTGAGCAAGCATTGAGCGTTGCAGCGAGTGCGTATGATTCATTAACGGTTGTTCTTTCTCATAACTATTACCAGATGTACCAAATCGACAAACCGGTCATGCCGCGTCAAGAATGGCCAGCCGCATTACCGTTTTTGTTGAAAGAACTGATCTCTGAGCGCGCCATCGACATTATTGCCGATGCGGTCGAGTTACCGAATTCAACCAAAGTGCAAGCATACGTCTTATCGCGAAAAATATTGGATAAGATTGTGTTACTGGCCAGCCGAGCCCAGTTACCATTAGAAGCCATTCTTCCTGAAGACGATATTTGGGGAGAGACTGCGGGTGAACTAGGAAACTTCCTATTATTACAACGCAGTGTGCGTGGTCATTTCCGTATAAGCGCTTTTGTTGAAAATACTATTGCGTTCCACCGCTCTATTCGCAGTGTGACGCCACCGTTAACGGGGGTTCCGTCTAGCGATTTACAGATGGACAGTCTGTCGTTAGAACTGCAACGTTCGATTGACTATCTTTCATCTCAGTTACGCCACGTGCAATTACATCAATTGAAAGTGTGCTGTGATGAAGAGGATGAGAGCGAGCTTGTTCAGGCTCTGAACTATCGTTTAAGTACTAAGGTTTCACCGTTATTACCACCAGAACATGAGCTATCAGGACATGTTTTGGCTGACACTGCGGCTACTTCAAATACTCGACGCGTCAACTTATATCCCGATTACTTAAAGCCGAAAAAAGAGCTCCTGACGCTAAAAAATATCGCGTTATCTTGGGGCGTTGCGGCGGCTGCAATTCTATTTTCTTACGGTTATGTCACTTGGCAGAGCAGCGGTTTGGAAGATGAGATTGCTATTGTAAAAAGTAAAGGCGATATCATGAAGTCAGAGCTTGAACGTTATCAAGTCAAGCTACGTAAACATCAACCTGACAATAATAAGCTGGCAGCTAAAGCCCGCTTAGAGCGTGAAGTCAAGGCGAAGCGAGACTCGCTTAAAGCTGTCGGGAAATACGATGACTCGCAACGCACGGGTTACTCTGGCGTGATGCAATCATTAGCGAAGCTAGGAAACCAAGAAATTTCTTTGTCCGAAATTCGAATCAATACCCATACCTTAGACCTGAAGGGGCTAGCGAAACAACCGAGCTCAGTGCCAAATTGGGTTAGCCAATTTAAAAACGAAATTAGCTTGGTTGGTCGAACGTTTGACGACGTCAAAATAGGTCGAAATGATAAGGATATTGTGACGTTTGAACTAAAAACGCGCGAGGATAAAGAGAAATGAACGAATTCTGGCTCTCATTAGAAGGGCGCTTTGGCGAAATGAGTACGCGTGAAAAAGTGCTCACCGCATTGTGCGGTTTAGTTGTCGTGATCATGTTGCTCTTTACGCTGGTATTGGAGCCAAAGCTTAACGAGATCATCAGTAATGAGAGGCAACTAAGTAATTTAAAGCAAGCAAATCAAAAGATTGAAATCGATACGCTACGTATTCAGGCGCAACTTAAGAAAGATCCAAATGCTGAGATTGATCGCGCGATATCTAATCTGTTAGCTGAGAGTCAGCATCTTTCGATGCAATTAGCGGAGATCATCGAGCATCTTATTACACCTTCGCAAATGGCTGAGCTGCTTGAAAATGTGTTGGAGCAGCAAAGTGGCATTCACCTTTTGTCTCTGCAAACCTTGCCATCTGAGCCAATAACGGAAGATAAAGAAGCATCGCAATACTCTGGTTACTACGTGCATCCTGTTCGTATGGAACTGACTGGTGACTATTTTTCTATTGCTAATTATCTGAATAAATTGGAGAGCCTTCCTGCGAGTTATTACTGGCGAAGCTTTAGTTATAAAGTCGAAGAGTACCCGAAAGCGAAGCTTGTGTTAGAAGTCTACACACTAGGATCTAGAGAGGAGTTTATTGGTGGTTAACAAACTCATCATCTCATTGCTTGTTATGGCAGCGGCAGGAACCGCTTGGGCAAACCAGGACCCAACGGCCCCACTTAGTTGGGAAAAGCCAGCGGTTGAAACGTCAGCGAAACCAAAAGTTAAACGGTATCGACTGCCTAAGCTCAACAGTATTGTGTGTAAGCCAAGTACTGATTGTATCGCGATTATGGATAACAAACTTGTCGAAAAAGGCGAGCTATTTAAGGGTTATCGCGTCGCGAGCATTAATAGTGAATTTGTAACTTTAAAGCGTGGTAACCGTCAGTGGGACCTAGAGCTTTTTGATTTAAACGTAAAACAATAATAACCAGAGCCCGATCAGATATGCGCAAATTAGTTGTAGGAATAACGATTGCTTCTTTAATGGGATGTTCAATGGGTCATCGGAATCCAGTGGAAGTTAAAGAAGCGCTCAATGAATCGATCAATCAAGCGAACAGCCGCACATTGGAAGAAATCCCTTCTTCTGTTGAGGCAGACTTGATGCCAAATTTAGACTCGAACGTTGCATCAGAGCAAGGCACCTCGAAGCGTTTTCGTATTCAAGCGAATGCGGTCGATGCAAGAAGCTTTTTCGCCTCGTTGGTGAAAGGCACAGAGTACAGCGTGGCGATTCATCCATCGGTACAAGGTAATATCACCGTCAACTTGTCAGATGTGACATTGGATGAAGTTCTGAATGTCGTACAGAATATGTATGGCTATGACGTGGTGAAGTCTGGCAAAGTTATTCAAATCTACCCAGCAGGTATGCGTACTGTGACCATTCCAGTCGATTACCTACAGTTCAAGCGTTCTGGTCGCTCGTTAACCAGCATTGTTACGGGCTCTGTAACCTCGGCTGGTACGTCTAATTCTGGTGGTAGCTCAGACAGTTCTGACTCGTCAGACTCTAACAATGGAAACAACAACGATAGCTCGACCACATCTACGGGCGGTACACGCATTGAAACCATCACTGAAAGTGATTTCTGGCCGATGCTGCAGCAAGCTGTTGCGAATCTAATTGGTTCAGGCAAAGGGCAAAGTGTGGTTGTAACGCCACAAGCGGGAGTTATTACGGTTCGAGCATTTCCAGATGATATTCGCGAAGTACGCGAGTTCTTAGGTGTATCGCAGGAGCGCATGCAGCGCCAGGTCATTCTTGAAGCTAAAATCCTAGAAGTGACGTTGAATGATGGCTACCAACAAGGCATCAACTGGTCAAACTTATCGGCGTCAATTGGTAACTCGGGTAGTATCGTAGTCAACCGCCCTGCATCGGCATTACCACCATTGGATGCGATTGGCACGCTATTGGGCGGTCAAACCAACGTGACTATCTCTGATGGTAACTTCAATGCTGTATTGAGCTTCATGTCTACGCAAGGTGACTTGAACGTCCTTTCGAGCCCTCGTATTACCGCTGCCAACAACCAAAAATCTGTCATCAAGGTCGGTACCGATGAGTACTTTGTTACAGAGCTATCGAGCAATGCAGGCAACGGTGAAAACTCAAATGCAGTTCCTGAAGTGGAACTGACGCCATTCTTCTCGGGTATTTCCCTCGATGTGACTCCGCAAATTGATAACAAAGGCAATGTGTTCCTGCATGTTCACCCCGCAGTTATTGAAGTCACGGAAGAAGTGAAGCAATTGAACTTGGGCGGAGATTTCCAAAACATCCAACTGCCATTAGCGAAAAGCTCTATTCGTGAATCAGACTCGGTTATTCGTGCTAAAGATGGCGATGTTGTGGTTATCGGCGGGTTGATGAAACAGCAAAATCGTGAGCTTGTTTCTAAAGTCCCATTTTTGGGCGATGTACCAGCACTGGGGCACTTGTTCCGCAACGTGAATAACGTAACTGAGAAAACAGAATTGGTCATCTTGCTAAAACCGACCGTAGTTGGCGTGAACTCTTGGCAGAAAGAGCTAGAGCGCTCTCGTGATCTGCTGCAAGAGTGGTTCCCAGATGCGCAATAAGCGCTGGGAAAGGTTCTGTTTTTCAATAGGTTTGTGATTCGAGTATGTACTTGTCACACTTTGGGTTCCGAGTTCAGCCTTTTTCGTTAACCCCAAATACCGAAATGTTCTTGGGGTTAGTCCCTCACTATGAGGCGATCCAAACCATCCTAGCTGCCGTGCAAATGGGAGAAGGGGTGATTAAGGTGACGGGAGAAGTCGGCACTGGAAAAACCATGGTATGCCGTAAGCTGATCGAGCAGATTGAATCTGAAGTTGAGCTTATTTACTTACCCAATCCAGTGTTGAATGGGGAACAGTTGCAGTTTGCTGTCGCCAGAGAGTTGGGTATTGAGAACGATGATCCGCTGCGCATCGTTTCCCTCATTCAAGAGCACTTGATTCAAGTACATGCCTTGGGAAAGAAAACCGTCTTGATCGTTGATGAAGCGCAAGCTCTTTCCCCACAAGCTTTAGAAACATTGCGTCTATTTGGCAACCTAGAAACGGAACAAGATAAGCTCATTCAATTGGTGTTATTCGGACAACCTGAGTTGGATGAAAGATTAGCTAACCATGAGCTAAGGCAATTTCGTCAACGCATTACGTTTAGTTGCCAGTTACGTCCTCTCTCTATCGATGAAGGCGTGGCTTACATCAATAATCGTTTAGATAAAGCAGGCAATGGGGCGCACATTTTTTCTATTGAACAGAAAAAAGCGATTTGGCGTTCATCCATGGGGATTCCGCGCTTGATAAACCAAATTAGCCACAAGTCGTTGCTTGCTGCATTTAATGAGCGTTGCACACTATTGAAAAATCATCACGTTTACGCCGCTATGCACGATACGTTTGATGCCCGTAAACCTAAGTTTAAAACACCCGTATTTTGGGGATGGAGTCAACCTTGAGTGCCATCAATAAAGCATTATCAGAACTTGCTGAAAAAACATCGCCGTCAGAGCTTACTCGTGCGGAGATTCCAAGTGTCTCACGCAGTAAACCTTGGCTTTGGCTTGTGGCCGGTTTTTCGTTAAGCCTTGCGGTCGGAAGCTGGGCGGTTTCTCGCGGTCCTGTCCCTTCAGGCGAGCTATCACAATTTCAAACCGATGCTATGCCATTGTCGTCTGTGAATGTCTCACCAATTGTTTCATCGGAGCGCACTCACTCGCCAACGAGTAAAATGACGCCCGATACAACTCAAGTGGTTTACACTAAACCAGCCACACAGCCGGTCGCGCAACAGCCTCACATGCAAGAGACTGATAGGTTCACGCCAAAATCTGAGATAAATATCGCCTCTGAAGATGAAGTTTTACTCGCGCAGTTAGCAACGATGCCGAGCGAGGAGCAATACGATCACGTAACCCGCACGACATCAGAAAACAGCTCAATGCGTATTGAGCAGGTTGAGCTTACACATCGTCAGCTTTCCCTTAAGGCTGTTAGTCGAGCGGAAAAGGCACTCGATGCTAACGATATGCAAACAGCGTTATCGGCTTATGCCGAGGCGTTGCGTTATGAGCCAATGAATGCAGACACGCGTCAAAAGTTATCAGCGTTGTACTTTGGTAAAGGTGACACGCGTAAAGCATATGAGATTATTCAAGAAGGCATCAACCTAGATACGAACAACCAAGTACTCCGCTTGGCCTTGTCTAAGTTGTTAGTGAAAGCTAATCAACCTGAAGTGGCGCTGAGCCCGCTTGTTCACTTGCCTCCAGTACCAAGTCGAGATTACTTGGCGATGCGTGCGGCATTGGCACAAAAACACAAGCAAAATGACATTGCGCTTGAGAGCTATCAACTCCTAACTCAGCGTGAGCCGGAAAACGCGCGCTGGTGGTTAGGTTTGGCTATTCAACAAGATCGCGCCCTGGCTTTTACTGCCGCGATTCACTCTTACAACCAAGCTCTGGGTAAAGTTGGCATTTCGAATCAATCGCAAGCATTTATCCGTGACCGTTTGAGCATCTTGAAAGAGTTGGAGAGCGCACAATGAAAATTCAGTTGAGAAAACGCTTGGGCGATCTTCTGGTAGAGGAAGGTATCGTCTCTGAAGAACAAATCCAGCAAGCACTAAACGCACAACGCAGTACCGGGCAGAAGCTAGGGGATGCGTTAATTGACCTTGGTTTTATTACCGAAAAGCAGATGTTGGACTTCTTGTCTCAGCAGCTTGGCTTGCCACTGATCGATCTTGGTCGTGCGCCTGTGGATGCCGAAGCCGTGCAGATTCTACCTGAGGTACACGCACGTCGCTTACGTGCGATGGTCGTTGCTCGAAATGGGGACACACTGCGCGTTGCTATGAGTGACCCTGCGGACTTGTTCATCCAAGAATCATTGATGAACTTGTTGGGCCAATACAACCTTGAGTTCATTGTGGCTTCAGAGCGTCAGCTCATTTCAAGCTTTGACCGCTATTACCGCCGTACTAAAGAAATAGCCTCCTTTGCTGAGCAGCTGCATGAGGAGCATAAAGATGTACAAAGCTTTGATTACGGTATTGATGAAGCCGATAGTGAAGAGGTTACCGTTGTAAAGCTGGTTAATTCCATGTTTGAAGATGCGGTACAGGTTGGAGCTTCGGATATTCATATTGAGCCAGACGATCAAGTATTGCGTTTGCGCCAGCGTATTGATGGCGTATTGCATGAAACGCTCTTAAATGAAGTGAACATTGCATCGGCTTTGGTTCTTCGACTGAAGTTGATGGCACACCTAGATATTTCTGAAAAGCGCTTGCCACAAGATGGCCGATTCAATATCAAAGTTCGTGGCCAATCAATTGATATTCGTATGTCGACGTTACCAACGCAGTACGGAGAATCTGTGGTAATGCGTCTGCTTAACCAGTCCGCTGGTTTGCGTCCGTTAGAAGAGTCGGGCTTGCCGCCAGACTTGCTTGCTCGCTTACGTCGACAGTTGGCGCGTCCGCACGGCATGATTTTGGTTACCGGGCCGACAGGTTCAGGTAAAACCACCACGCTTTACGGCGCATTGAGTGAGCTCAACGAACCTGGGAAAAAGATCATTACAGCAGAGGACCCGGTTGAATATCGTCTGCCTCGCATCACTCAGGTACAGGTTAACAGTAAGATCGATCTAACTTTCTCGCGTGTTCTTAGAACCTTTTTACGTCAAGACCCAGACATAATTCTTGTTGGTGAGATGCGTGATCAAGAGACGGTAGAAATTGGTCTGCGAGCTGCACTAACGGGGCATTTAGTATTGAGCACTCTCCACACCAACGATGCTGTCGACAGTGCGTTACGAATGATCGATATGGGGGCGCCGGGTTACTTGGTTGCTAGTGCGGTCAGAGCCGTGGTGGCGCAGCGTCTTGTGCGCCGAGTTTGCCCAGATTGTAAAACAGAAGACCACTTAGATGAGTCTCGCCAGCAGTGGTTAGCTGGGCGTTTCCCAAATCAAGTTAGCACCATTTTTTATAAAGGCGCAGGTTGCCAAAACTGTAACTTGACTGGTTATCGAGGCCGAATCGGTGTGTTTGAAATGCTCGAACTTGAGCAAGAGATGATGGATAAATTGCGCGCTAATGATGCGGTTGGCTTTGCGCAAGCCGCGCGCCGCTCAGAAAACTATAAGCCACTGCTTGCTTCTGCAATGGAACTGGCGCTACAAGGCACCGTCAGTTTGGACGAAGTGATGACCCTAGGTGAGGGCGATGCTTCTGGTAAGACTGATCCCATTTTCATATAGGTAAGTGAATGCCAACTTTTCGTTATCAAGGCCGCACGCTAGACGGCTCATCCACTAACGGCAAAATCGAAGCAGTGAACTCTGAAGCTGCAGCGGAAGCATTGATGAATAAAGGGGTCATCCCGCTCAATGTACGTTTAGAGAAAGAGTCGGCAAAAAGCCAAGTGAGCTTATCTAAGCTGTTTGTGCCTGCTATTCCGTTGGAAGTAATTATTCTTTTCTCTCGCCAGTTGTTTAGTTTGACTAAAGCTGGCGTACCTTTGCTGCGCTCTATGCGTGGCTTGTTGCAAAATTGCGAAAACAAACAGCTCAAAGAGGCGCTAGAAGATGTCGTTTCTGAACTGAGTAATGGCCGAGGTTTGTCTTCTGCGATGCAGCAACACAGTAAAGTATTCAGCCCTCTGTTCGTTTCTATGATCAACGTCGGTGAGAATACGGGTCGGCTTGACCAAGCGCTATTGCAACTGGCGAATTACTACGAACAGGAACTTGAGACTCGCAAACGCATTAAAGCGGCGATGCGTTATCCGACGTTTGTCATTATCTTTATCACCATTGCCATGTTTGTATTGAATATCTTGGTGATCCCTGAGTTTGCATCGATGTTCACGCGCTTTGGGGTTGAGCTACCACTGCCGACGCGTATTTTGATCGCGACTTCTAATTTCTTTGTTAATTATTGGGTGTTGCTGGTTGTGGCAATGATTGGTGCGTTTACGGTGTTCAGAGCGTGGGTGGCGACGGCTGATGGTCGGGAGAAGTTCGATAAGTTTCGGCTTCGGCTGCCAATTGTAGGCGATATCGTTAATCGTGCGCAGCTTTCTCGTTTTGCCAGAACCTTTTCGTTGATGCTGAAATCAGGGGTGCCACTTAACCAGTCTTTGGCTTTGGCCGGGGAAGCCTTAGGGAACCGTTTTTTAGAAAATCGAATTCTTGAAATGAAGTCCGCAATTGAAGCGGGTAGCACCATTTCAGTGACGGCCATCAACAGTAAAATATTCACCCCATTGGTGATTCAGATGATTGCAGTAGGTGAAGAAACTGGTCGTATTGATGAGCTGCTGCTGGAAGTGTCGGATTTTTACGATCGAGAAGTTGATTACGATCTAAAAACACTGACCGCAAGAATAGAACCATTACTTTTGGTGATTGTAGCAGGTATGGTCATGGTGCTGGCATTGGGTATCTTCCTACCAATGTGGGGAATGCTCGACATCATCAAAGGCGGCTAATAGGTGGTTGAAAATCAAAGCCGAGCAACGCTTATTGTATTTGGGGTTATTGCTACGATTATGGCGGTGGGTTTGGTGGTCAAATTACGTCCTGTGACCGAGCAAGCACAAGTAACTGGAGCGAAGTTAGCGAGAGTTTGGATGCAAGACAGTGTTCAGCGTTATCGTCAAGCTTGGCTAGTACAAGGCGAGCCAGAACATATGCTGATGGATGGCTTAAACCTTACTATGACTGAGGGCGGGTTAGTGTCTCCCTTTACTCAGCAAGGTGTATTAGATTGTGGTTATTGGCTAGCGGTGCATTACCCCCAACGTAAAATAATGACCAACAAGTTAATAGATATCAGTGGAGCCATCAAAACTGATCGTTATGTCTGTCAATACACTTATGAAAATGGTCAGTCGATTGTAGTTATCTCAACTGCTAATCAACTGAAAATATACGTCGAAATGTCGGCGGAGTGAATTTTTTGACACCTAAGCACTATAATTGGTAATGAAAGTCGGTATAATGCAATCATTACCATAAGTAACAGGCTGTAATAGTGGGTAAACAATAATGTGTTTTTCTCATTTCAGCATGAACTGAATAATGGCGAATCGTCATTCTGCTCAAGCGGTAGATACAGTATCCACTTCACGGTCAGTTTTAGTGAACGTTGCTGCCCCAAACCGTTTTGACAATATCCAAAATGGTCGCGTGACCTAAACAAAACTTTGCAGTTGTACTGCATGCTTACATAGAGAGAGTAAACAATGAAAAGACAAGGTGGTTTCACCCTTATCGAATTGGTAGTGGTAATTGTAATCCTAGGTATTCTAGCGGTCACTGCAGCACCACGTTTCCTTAACCTGCAATCTGATGCTCGTCAGTCTTCATTACAAGGCTTGAAAGGAGCAATGACTGGAGCTTCTGGTATTGCGTATGGTAAGGCGGCTATAGAAGGAGTTGAAACTGAAAAATATGATTCTACCACTAATAAATACCCTACTCTCGACGACGGCACTGAAATTCATGTCGGATACCCTGCTCCAAATGCTGACGGGATTATCGCCTTGGTTGATGGCTTAGAAACTGGAACTGAAGGTGATTGGTCCGTGTATGTTGATGAGGCAAACAGCACAGTATTTGCTACTTTCCAAACAGGTGAAGATTTAACAGCAGCTCCTTCTAAATGCTATGTTAGTTATGCTCTAGATAAGTCAGACGCTGATGCAGTTCCTGTTTATAAAGTAAACAAAGATTGTTAAGTCTAGTTATCGTACAGAGGCCAGCTAGTCTGGCCTTTATCTCTTTATTTTGATGAATATCGGAATAGTTCATATGCGTAAAACATCGGGTCTTAGTGCGATAGAGTTTGTCGTTGTGCTGATTATCTTAGGTGTGATCGGTTATGTGGTATTACCAAGATTTATCAGCTTTGAGCCAGAAACTTACGAAGCGAAGTGGGAGAAAACTAAGCAGACCGCAGAGCATGTTTCTGAGACGCTGAGCAACAAAGAAACTTACGATCGAATAGAAGAAGAGATTGGCCGTTCAAAAGGGCAAAATAACTAGATATTGGTTATTTGTTCGTCTGTTCACATTTCGAATCGAAAAATTATAAACCTATCATTAATCTCATAATTTCATCGTATACTTATTTCGCTTGTTCTAAGCCTAAGGTTGGGTTATGAAAATTCGCAGCTCTACATTAGGGTTTACCTTGATGGAATTGATCTTAGTGATCGTTCTCTTATCTATTCTTTCCCTTTTTGCTGCCAGCCGTTTTATGGGCTCTGGCAGTTTTTCTGCATTTGCACTTCAGGAACAAGTCATCTCAGTCATTCGTCAGGTACAAGTTAATCGAATGCAGTCGAATATTGATATACCTGATAAGCCTTACCCAGAACGATGCTTTCCAAGTAGCTATAAATCAGAAGAAGATCCAAGCTATACCAATTTTTGCTTATCAATAACTAGTGCTTGTATTGGTTCAACAGCAGCATGTTCATTGACGGGTAATGCACAAGATGCTCGCAGTGATGTGGTTATCGATAAGTCGGCTAAGTTTTCAATCATCAATGGTGCAACTAGCCCAATCGAGTTTAACCTGTTAGGTAACCCTGTAAGCGGTGCAGTAAACATCTTAATTGAAGACCAAAATGGCCAAAGCCGCTGTGCAGTAAACATCAATAGTCAAGGCTATGTTTCCAAAGGATCATGCTTATGAGAAAAGTTCGCGGCATGACCTTAATTGAAATGATCATCGCGATTGTCTTAATGGGCATAGCGATGGTGGCATTCACCTCTTTTCTTGTCCCTCAGGTTAGAGATTCTGCCAATCCTCATTATCAAACCCGCGCCTCTGCTCTAGCTCAAAGCTTTATGTCACAAATTCTTGCGCGTGGTTTTGACGACAACAGTAACTTTGATGGAGGGCTGGTTCGTTGTGGTGAGAACTCCGTCAATTGCACTTCGTCTGAAGATCTTGGCGCTGAAACAGGGGAGTCACTTCCTACAGATTTTAATGATGTTGATGATTTTATCGGTTGCTGGAGCACGCCTAATACGCTCGCTCAATGTAAGAGCGTGTCTCGAGGAAATATTACCGATGTGTTGGCGAATGTCGGAGAAGATAGTGCAGAACAATATAAAAATTTTAGGGTAGAAGTCCAAGTTGCCTATGATGATTTAGGTGGTTCGGAGACAAGTTCTCAACCTAAGTATAAAAAAGTTACATTGACTATCTTTGCGGGCACGGCTCAACCCCTGACTTTAACGGCTTTAAAAGGGAACTACTAATGAAAGAACGTGGTTTCACTTTAATTGAGATGGTCGTTACGATAGTTATCGGTAGTATCATCATGTTGGGTATTGCCGGTTATATTAAACTAGGGATAAAAGGGTACGCAGACAGCATAGGCCGTCAGCGAGTACAGACAGAAGCACAGTTTGTGATCGAGAAAATGTCCCGTGAAATTCGCCATGCCGTGCCAAATAGTTTTCATGAGCCAACTGGGACAAGCAATTGTTTGGAGTTTGTACCCATTGAATATTCGGGCTTTTATGCTTTTAGTGGTAGTACTCTGGAGTTTCTTATTGGCAACGATACTAAGCTAAAACGTATTCCTAATGAGCGATGGTTGGTGATAAATCCTAGTCGGTATGAAGATCTTTTCCCTAAAAATCCAGATAACCCAGAATCATCTCAACGAATTGAATTAAAAGAGATATCAAGAGATAAAGTTGATGAGCCTTTTATTGTTTCTGTAGGTGAAAGCAGCATCAGCTCTAGCTCTATTTCTAGCCGTCATTACATTTACCAAGATAAATCTCAAGTCCGTTATTGCTTCGATAGCGGTCAAGTACTTCGTAATAATGTCATTGTCACGGATAGTATTGATACATCAGCGAGTTACATGCGTTATGTTGAGCCAACTCTACAACGTGGTGGGCTAGTACATATTAACTTAGAGTTTTTACAGGATGGGGAGCGTAGTGTGTATCAGCAAGACGTGCAGGTGCTCAATGTTCCGTAAACGAAATCAGCAAGGTAATGTTCTCATCGTGGTGCTTTTTGTCATTATTGCGATGGGTTATTTAGCCGCCTCTCTTATGAGAATAAGTTGGTCAAATCAAAGTGGACTAACCCGGGAGTTCTTAGGCACAAAAGCTTGGTTTGTTGCTCAATCTGCCAACGAATGGGCACTGACACAGTTGTACCCGCTTAACGATGATGACCCTGATATCGCAGATATTTGTTTGAATGAGGTCAGTGGTGCAACCCCTAATGTTATACAGAATACGGCATGTAGGATTAATAAGATGAGTTGTTTAAAGTTGGGGGTTCTGAATGAGGGAACCTCAGAGGCACAGTCTTTGTTTAGAGTGCAAGCAACCGCCATTTGTGGTTCAGGGCTGTCTCAAGTGCAGCGTCAGCAAGAAGTTTGGGTTAGGGAGTAGAATAATGAAGAAAATAATAATACTCAGTGCATTAGCCTGTTCTTTATTTTTTGTGCAGGGAATTGCAGCAGCAACAACTTATGATTTAACGCCTAGACGGGTTTGGGTGTTGGAACAAGGTAGTTGGAAACGCGTGTGGATTGCTACTAACAGCCCATGTTCATTTGATGGATATTACACCAGGGGTTTATCTGAATATGTATGCCCAAGTCAAGTAAATCTTCGTTCCGGTGAGAGTATTGTTACTGGGGGCAGTACCTCTCAACTAGTTTTAAGACGGTATGCCTATTTCTGGGGGGGGAATAATATTGGTACTCAAAGCCGTCCTTTATCATTAGATCTTAATGGAAATTCATTTTCTGCTTCTGGCTTGGACCTTAATGGCCATATTGATAACGGTAACGATATAGCTCTTTATTACTCGACTGTGTCCGGTACGATAAATAGCACCAAAGGTTATATTAAGCTATTTGACGTAGATGCTAAACAGGATGTTTTAGCTAAAGACTATGTGGATATCCAGAACTCGCAAGTACAGGGTGCTGTGTCTAGCTCGCATAATAGTGGGAAGATAAAGAATTCAAAGATTAAAGGCAGTGTTCAGGTCAAGAATAATCTAGATGTTGTTAGTAACTCATACATCTGTGGTGTTGCATCAAGTGAAAATGCTCAAGGTCATAACAGTGAATCCTCTATCATTGATTCCTATATTGGTAATGATGTCTCTGTTAAAAAAGACCTATATGTAGAGAACTCAACTGTGTTTGGGACAGTGAGTACTTTTAATCGAGGCATGAATTTATCTAAAGCTAAAATCCTAGCGGACAGAATAGCGTTAGAGTTTCCACAAAATAAGCCCACTGTTATCTCTAGTGACACTACCCTTTGTGGTACTGCGAATTCTTCATATTCCTATGGTAGAAATCTTGTTGCGTATTGTGGGTTAAATGATCCAAGCTGTAGTGCACAACAATCGAAGGGGAAATGTCCTGTCGATTTAGTGAGTAGTTCAGAATACAGAGATTTTTATGATTACTGTGGCATTACTCCACCAGAGCCAGAACCAGAGCCACTTCCCGATCCAAAACAATGTATTGATGTTGAGGCCTTTGATCAAGAATATGACCTTGAGCAAAAATGGGCAACTATGGGTTACTTTAGCGGTGATTATTATGGACAGGATGGTGCAGAGCCTAAACCATTTATTCACAAGAATCGGTTGAGAATAACCAACAATGTACAGGGCCAAGCTGCGGTTGGCGCATACAACTATATATTTCCATCAAGCAACAACATTGTTGAAGTTGAATTTGACCATTTTGCGTACGATGGTAACCGTAACAACACTGGTGCAGACGGGGTTGCGATTGTTTTTTCGGATGCAAGTGTTCTACCATCTACTGGTGCATTTGGTGGGCCGTTAGGGTATGGAGTGAAACCTGACGACGGCGGTATCGAAGGATTTGCTGGAGGGTGGATTGCTTTTGGTATTGATGAATATGGTAATTTCTCTAACGAAGGCAGCTATTATCAAGATAAAAATCCGCTTGATAGCAGTCCGGGACAGAATGACCATTCAATAACAATACGAGGCTCGGGTGAGAAAAAAGGCCCTGGCGAATATATTGATACGAGCAACCATCGTATAGGTACGTTCCCTGAAGGATGGTTCGGTGGATATCGCTTTATTAAAAAGAACAGTAAGGTTGGCAAGCTCGATGATGAGTCAAAGGACGAAATTCACCGTTATCGGATGACGATTGATTCACGGGCTATCGATGGTAGAGATGTCGGGGTTTATGTCTCTATCAAAAGAGCCAGCTACCAAGGTAACCTCAAAGTTGATGTTGATGATAGAGGGAAACTAAAAAGCGATAACCTAAATTGGGAGGACATTATTGATTCTTTCAATATCATGCAAGGTTTTGCTCAATCGACTGCTCCAAGTGAATTTCGAGTGTCTGTAGCGGGCTCTACTGGGTTAGTAAAAAATGTGCATGAAATTGATAACTTTCAAATATGTGCTGATGAGTTCCAACCACTAACAGAAGGTATACATCATTTTGAGTTTGATTATTCTGGAGTTGGCAGCACATGTCAGCCGTCTGATGTAATTCTACGAGCATGTATGGATAAAGACTGTGATACGCTTTATCCTGGTTCAATAGCCGATGCCGAAGATTTGCAAGTGACCCTTTCTCCTAGTGCGGGCCATGAGGTTGCTAATTGGGTACAAAGTTCACCGATTAGCTTTAAGGGGTCAACTCACCTTCAGCTGCAAGGCGCAAAAGCGGGTTTCGTGACCATCGGCATTGCAAATACCCATGGTGTTCACCAGTTCGGTTTTGAGGATACACGTTGTCGAATTAATGGCGATGAGCTTTCGGCTGAAAAATGTAAGATTGAATTCCATCGTAATACGTTATCTATTGTTGCTGAAGATGTTATTGCTAACAAGGAGTCTTCAGATAGCAACTATTTTGAATTTTGTTCATCTAGTTCAGCAACAAACACTACTCGTGATATTAAGTTGAGCATGACGTATGACGGTGATCCTAAAGAGCAACCAAGTGTTACGCTAAATTATAAAAAGAGCGACGGGAATAGTACGCCTGTTTGGAGCTCTGACCAAACTATTTCAGGCCCAGAGGATGATCCCGCCTATCTTAGAGATGTTTACTTTGATAATAATGGTCGAGCTAAGTTTAAGTTTACCTATCCTGAAGTAGGTAAAGTTTCGTTTAATGCATCTGTTGAAGGAATCGAAGACTCCAAAGGAGTTGGCACATTTGTAAGCTATCCACATCGCCTCCAAGCAACGGCAAGTGGGCGGTGCGGTAGTAAATCTGGGTGTGATAGAGGGTTTATCGCCGCTGGTGAGGAATTTACTATAAGCATCACTGCTTTGCAGTATAGTGAAGATGGTAAAGGTGGTATGCCAGCTAAAAATTACAAAGAAGAACAAATGGTTGTGTCAAATGAAGTAGTATATCCTGCTATAAGCGCCGGCGGGAAAAAAGCAGAACTTCTCACAGATACATATCAACATATCGCCTCTGATGATGCCAAAACGTCATTTTCTCAAACTGTGTCTGAGGTAGGTGCGTTCAAATTTTCAATAAGTGCTCCTGAAGGTAATGTTGAAAATACGTCTCTCTACCTTAGTAAGAGCTCATTCTTGATTCAACCAGCGACCATTACTCTCGGGCGTTTCTATCCGAAGTTCTACAAGTTGCGTGGGCAACATTGGGACTATGCAGGAAGTCAAAGCTTTAACTATATGAATCAAAACTTTGATTCTATGTGGTACGAAGTAGAGGTATTGACTGGTGGGGATGCTCCAAAATCAGTAGAAAATTATAAATACTTCAACAAAGAACATGTAGCATCTTTTGAGTTGAGTGATTCGTTGAATCGGTTTAATGCTCAGGGTAATTTAACACCTTCTTGGGTAGACGCTTTGGGAAGTATTCAACGCTTCACACTGACTCCCCCATTAAGTGGTAAATGTAATGCGATAGAAGGCTTATGTTGGATGAAAAAAATCGCTGCTGTAGGTTACGAAGATGGACCATATAATCTATATGGTAGCAGAACAATGGCGAGTGATATCAAAGTTGGTGTAGCGATAGAGCCGGACCCAATAGCGGTATATGGTGATCCAGTTCTTTCTGAGCAACCCGACATACGTTTCGGTCGCGTTGACCTAGATGATATCGGTGGTAATCAGGGTACGACTCTATATATCCCACTACGTGTCGAGTATTGGGATAATAATCGTAAGCGCTTTGTGCAAAATATAGATGATGACGGAACGGTTATTTATTCAGTGCTTGATGGAAATCCAGAGACAATTTGGCCTGATGACAAAAGCGATTGTTCGATTTTGCTAGAAGGAAATGACACGGTTACAGATGGTGCGACGCGAGAGCTATCGGCTCGGCAAGATCCGAATACATGTAACCCTGTGGGACGTCAACAATCTCGACTTTGGTTGCAGCTTGAAGGCGGTTCTAACAACCTCCCTTGGCTCAAATATGATTGGGACAATGATGGCTCCGAAGAAAACCCATCATCCGTAGTAACCTTCGGTATTCACCGTGGTAATGACCGTGTGATTTACCGTGGTGAGCCAGGGTTAACCGGACAGTAACAACTTAGGTTTTTGCCCTTAAGTTAGGAAACTGCAAGAAATTGAGGCTTTCTGCTCATGTTTGTGTACCAATACCTTGCTGTGACAGCGAGGCATTGGTACATTTAGAGCAATTTTTGTCTTCTATATTTTTGCAGGATGAGCGAAGAGTATGTTTAAGAAACTTCGTGGCATGTTTTCTAACGATCTATCTATCGATTTAGGTACAGCCAACACTCTAATTTACGTAAAAGGGCAAGGAATTGTCCTTGATGAACCTTCTGTAGTTGCTATTCGTCAAGATCGTGTAGGTTCTGCAAAAAGCGTTGCTGCAGTCGGTCACGCAGCAAAACAGATGCTTGGTCGTACACCTGGCAACATTTCCGCTATTCGCCCAATGAAAGACGGCGTAATCGCTGACTTCTACGTAACCGAAAAAATGCTTCAGCACTTTATCAAGCAAGTGCACGATAACAGCATCCTAAAGCCAAGCCCACGTGTTCTTGTTTGTGTTCCTTGTGGTTCTACCCAAGTTGAGCGTCGCGCAATTCGTGAATCAGCACTTGGTGCTGGTGCGCGTGAAGTTTACCTAATCGACGAGCCAATGGCGGCGGCAATTGGTGCTGGTTTACGCGTATCTGAGCCGACAGGTTCAATGGTGGTCGATATCGGTGGCGGTACAACTGAAGTTGCCGTTATCTCTCTAAACGGTGTGGTTTACTCATCGTCTGTACGTATCGGTGGTGACCGCTTTGATGAAGCTGTGATCAACTACGTACGTCGTAACTACGGCAGCTTGATTGGTGAAGCAACGGCTGAAAAGATCAAACACGAAATCGGTTCTGCTTACCCTGGCGATGAAGTTCAAGAGATTGAAGTTCGCGGTCGTAACCTTGCAGAGGGTGTGCCACGCAGCTTTAGCTTGAACTCAAACGAGATCCTAGAAGCGCTTCAAGAGCCGCTATCTGGCATCGTCTCAGCAGTCATGGTTGCACTAGAGCAGTGTCCACCAGAGCTTGCTTCAGACATTTCTGAAAACGGTATGGTACTAACCGGTGGTGGTGCACTACTTAAAGACCTAGACCGTCTACTAATGGAAGAAACTGGTATTCCTGTTGTTATCGCGGAAGATCCACTAACGTGTGTTGCGCGTGGTGGCGGTAAAGCTCTAGAAATGATCGACATGCACGGTGGCGATCTGTTCTCTGAAGAATAAAGGTTTAGGTGAAGCTCATGTCGGGCTTCACCTTCATTTCTGCTCTCTCTGTAATTCAAACATGCTCCATACCTAAAAGTATTTAGTTAAGTATTTTTAGGTTGCCAAGTAAGGCTCAATAATCATGGAAGCAATCAGGTCAAAAACAAGATGAAACCGATTTTCGGCAGAGGTCCGTCTCTGCAATTACGTCTGTTTTTTGCTGTCATCGTGTCGGCGAGCTTAATGCTGGCCGATAGTCGTCTAGATACGTTTTCCAACGTTCGATACCTACTAAACAGTATGGTTGCACCGATTCAGTACGCAGCGAATTTGCCTCGTAGTATGTTCGATGGCGTATTTGAACGTTTTAATTCTCATCAGGCATTAGTTGAAGGCAATCGCAGCTTAAAGCGAGAAGTGTTACGCCTGAAAAGCGAGCTTATCTTGCTCGACCAATATAAAGAAGAAAACCAACGCCTACGTAAGTTGTTAGGATCTTCATTTGTCCGTGATGAAAAGAAAGTCGTGACAGAAGTAATGGCGGTTGATACTTCACCTTATCGTCATCAAGTGGTGATCGATAAAGGCCGTATTGATGGTGTTTACGTTGGTCAGCCTGTTATCAACGAGAAAGGCATCGTTGGTCAGGTTACGTTTGTCGCAGCGCACAACGCACGTGTTCTGCTGCTAACGGACGCGAAAAATGCAATTCCTGTCCAGGTGATCCGCAATGATATCCGAGTGATCGCATCGGGCAATGGTGAAATGGATGAAATCCAACTGGAGCACATTCCAACCAGCACAGATATTCAGGTTGGTGATTTATTGGTGACATCCGGTTTAGGTGGTATTTACCCTGAGGGATACCCAGTCGCGACGGTTACCAATGTGGATCACGATACGCGTCAAGAGTTCGCTTCAATCAAGGCTGAGCCGGTTGTGGAGTTTGATCGCTTACGCTACCTACTGCTGATTTGGCCGAATGAAGACCGTCAACACAAAGTACTGCGGTCCAATGTAGATGAAGGGTTAGAGCAAGAACAAGAGGTAACCGATGGCCAATAATGTATTGAGTAGCCGAATGGTGATTGGCGTCAGTTTCTTCGTTGCGCTGGTACTGCAAACCATTCCATGGCCAGGTGTGTTAGATGTGTTACGTCCGTCATGGTTGTTCCTTGTCACGTGTTATTGGGTGTTGGCACTACCGCACCGAGTGAACGTCGGAACTGCGCTAGTGTTGGGCTTATTGTGGGATATCTTGATCGGCTCAACGCTTGGAATTCGTGGCATGATGATGTCGATCGTTATCTACCTTGTGGCG
Organism: Vibrio sp. 1402; assembly: GCF_033340275.1. Classification (NCBI taxonomy): domain Bacteria; kingdom Pseudomonadati; phylum Pseudomonadota; class Gammaproteobacteria; order Vibrionales; family Vibrionaceae; genus Vibrio; species Vibrio sp. 1402. The sequence continues at coordinate 61,555 of NZ_JAWOWE010000014.1, read as the reverse complement.
CTGAATTTCCTGTTGATTCGCAACATGGCATTGTGGCAACAGTCGATTTTAATTGCCTTTTTTACTGCGTTATTGGAAGTTTTGATATTCTGTGGGGAATATTTGAACCAGGACGTAGTATTTAATCCATTATCTCTGTGGACGGCGGCAATAAACTGTATACTTTGGCCATGGATGTTTTTATTAATGCGACGAGTTCGTCGTGCATGGCACGTAAGGTAAAGCGGTGAAGAAAAGCTTATCTCTCGTTCTCGCATCGGGTTCTCCGAGAAGAAAAGAGCTGCTTGCTCAACTGGGTTATGATTTTGAGATCGTATTGCCTGATATTGAGGAAGCCAAACAGGCTCATGAGCAAGCACGAGATTACGTGTTGCGTCTTTCTTTGGAAAAAGCTCAGGCAGGCTTAGCGTTGGCTAAGCCTGATTCCGTTGTATTGGGCTCTGATACGGTCGTCGTATGCGATGACTGTGTGCTAGAAAAACCAAAAAGTTTTGAAGATTCAAAGCGTATGCTTACTGGCTTATCGGGTCGTCGTCATCAAGTGATGACTGCGGTGAGCGTTGTATCATCGGAACAACAACATTCAGTGGTCGTTACCACTGACGTGTGGTTCAAACCACTGACTCACGAAGAAATCGAACAATATTGGCAGTCAGGAGAGCCATGCGATAAAGCTGGAAGTTATGGTATTCAGGGACTCGGAGGGCGATTTGTCACCCGGATCGAAGGCAGTTATCACGCTGTAGTAGGCTTACCTTTGTTCGAAACCGATCAGCTAATTCAAGAATTTTTATAATTGTTTTGAGGTGTGCACATGAGTGCAGAATTGCTGCTTAACGTGACCCCGAGTGAAACTCGTGTGGCCATGATTGAAGGTGGAGTACTACAAGAAATACATATCGAGCGCGAATCGCGTCGCGGTATTGTGGGCAATATATACAAAGGCAAAGTAAGCCGAGTGTTACCAGGTATGCAGGCGGCTTTCGTCGACATTGGTTTAGATAAAGCGGCGTTTTTACATGCGTCAGATATTGTTCCTCATACCGAATGTGTGGCAGAAAACGAAAAACAGCAGTTTCAAGTCCGTGATATCTCTGAACTGGTACGCCAGGGACAAGACATTGTTGTACAAGTGGTCAAAGATCCGCTCGGCACGAAAGGTGCGCGTTTAACGACGGATATCACCTTACCTTCGCGTTATCTTGTTTTTATGCCGGGGGCCAGCCATGTCGGTGTTTCGCAGCGTATTGAAAGTGAGAAAGAGCGTGAGCGTTTGAAAAAGGTGGTGAACCATTACTGCGATGAGCACGGTGGTTTTATCATTCGTACCGCGGCAGAAGGCGCTGATGAAAAAGAGCTCTCTCAAGATGCGGCATTTCTAAAGCGTTTGTGGCTAAAAGTCATGGAGCGTCGCTCAAAATACAAAACGCGTTCAACACTTTACGGTGAACTCGGCTTAGCTCAACGCATTCTGCGTGACTTTGTTGGCACAGAGCTCGATAAGATCATGGTCGACTCCCGCCTTGAATACGAGAACCTGAAAGAATTCACTTCTGAGTATGTACCGGAGTTAACAGATAAGCTTGAGCTTTACGAAGGTGACAAGCCAATCTTTGACATGTACGACACCGAAAACGAAATTCAGCGTTCTTTAGAGCGCAAGGTCGAGCTAAAATCGGGCGGCTATTTGATCATCGATCAAACCGAAGCCATGACCACCATCGACATCAACACGGGTGCATTTGTTGGTCGTCGTAATCTCGAAGAGACTATCTTCAATACCAATATAGAGGCAACGCAAGCTATTGCGCGTCAGCTACGTTTACGTAACCTCGGCGGTATCATCATTATTGATTTTATCGATATGGCATCCGAAGAGCATCGTCAGCGAGTGCTTACCTCACTGGAAACGGCGCTGGCGAAAGACCGAGTAAAAACCAACATCAACGGCTTTACCCAGCTTGGCTTAGTTGAAATGACGCGTAAGCGCACACGAGAAAGTATTGAACATATCTTGTGTTCTGGCTGTCCTACTTGTGAAGGCCGTGGCAGCGTGAAAACGGTCGAAACCGTATGCTTTGAGATATTACGCGAGATTACTCGTGTGAACCGTGCTTACGACGCCGATAATTTTGTCGTGTACGCATCGCCGTTTGTTGCTGAAGCACTATTGGGCGATGAGTCTCATGCGCTGGCTGAGCTCGAAGTATTTATTGGCAAGCAAGTGCGAGTTCAGGCTGAACCCCTGTACATTCAGGAACAGTTTGACGTCGTAATGATGTAATTTGGAACATTTGTGAATTCTGGTGTTAACCGTTTTGGGCGTTTTTGTGCGTGGAGTTTAGTTACTGTATTGGTGTTATTAGCCATATTAGTAACCACGCTTCGCGTCACACTGCCGCAACTTAACCATTTCCAAGATGAGATCAAAACCTGGGTCAAACAAGGCACAGGTTTTGACGTTTCTATTGCCAATGTCGCAGGGACGTGGCGCAATAATCATCCCTCAATTGCGTTACTGGGTTTAGAGGCAAATCTACCAAACGTGCAAGATGCACGCTTCGCTGTTGAAGAAGTCCAAATTGAGTTCGATCTTATTCAATCTCTTTTTCAACTTAAACCTGTAGTTGCAGACCTTACCATTCATAACCTCGCTTTAGACATTCACACGGTAGACATTCTGCCGACTTCTCATCGTCAAGATCCGAAGCCTGAAGTGGATAAGAGCGAAGTGAAACTCATTGACCAACTCGACTCACTTCTTTTACGTCAGTTCGAAGACTTCACTATTAGCGATTCACGGATTTGGTATAAGTCGGTGTCTGGTGAAACTCGCCGTTTAGATATTGAGCAGCTTCGTTGGAGCAATCAAGGGAAACGTCACGTAGCCGAAGGCACGGTTAGCATTGCCGATGTTCGCCTGAACTCATTGTTAGTAAGCGCTAACTTTAAAGATCATGGCTCGTTGCGCGATGTATCTGGTGAGTTTTACGTGAGTGCTCAAGATGTCTCGGTCACACCTTGGCTGACCACTTACATGCAAGAAGAGTCAGGAGCAGAGTCGGGTAAAGTCAGCTTAAATACTTGGCTGACGCTCAAACACAGCCAACCGCATGATGCTTATGTTGAATTGCTGCCTTCCGAGTTGGTGTGGAATGAAGATGGACATCATGAGCTGTTTATTGAGTCTGGAATTTTCAATCTTCGACCAGATAAACAAGGCTGGAAAGTAAATGGCCACTCACTTCAGATCAGAACCGATAACACCCCTTGGCCAGAGTTAGACGTCGCGTTTGATTGGCAACCAAACGGCTGGATGCTTAATCTCTCTCAACTCGACATCGAAGCACTCATTCCGCTCATCAAGTTGGCTCCAGAGTCAGAGTCGACCAGTGACCTTATTAACAAACTAGCACCGAAAGGTCGGGTCGAAGATGTCCGATTGTCAATGAATGGTGGTTTAGACACCTTACGCTACTCGGCTGAACTGGATGAACTCGCGATGACACAATGGGAGCTCCTACCCGGGTTTCATCACGTACAGGGCAGCGTATCGGGGGATGTGAATCAAGCTAAAGCAAAAGTCACCGTCATTGATGATGTCTTTCCGTACGGCGATGTATTCCAAGCTCCGCTGAATATCAAACAAGGTGAAGTCGATATTATCTGGCAGCAAGATGATGCGGGTTGGCGCTTGTGGGCGGATAAAGTGACGGCAGCAACGCCTGATCTTCAAGTCTTGGGGGCATTCCGTCTTGATTTTCCAAAAGAACAAAGCCCATTTTTATCGTTCTATGCCGAAGCGGATCTCTACAACGCGGGTGAGACATGGCGCTATCTACCGACTCTGGCACTTGGACAAGACTTGACCGACTATCTTTCGACCGCGATTCAGGGCGGTAAAGTGAACACAGCGAAATTGTTGTGGTATGGCGAGTTAGGTGATTTTCCTTACAAAGAACATAATGGCATGTTCCAAGCTTGGGTTGGATTAAAAGACGCGAAATTTAGCTTTGATACGGCATGGCCAACCATCACGGATTTGCAGCTAGACTTGCTGTTTGAAAATGATGCCATGTATTTGGATTCAAAATCAGCCACACTAAATGGCGTTCATGCCAAGCGTATCACTGGGCGAATCCCTGAGTTGGCAGAAGGTGGACACATCGAGATTGAAGCGAAAGCAAGCGCGCCGGGTAATGAAGTCCGTGACTACATGATGGCGACGCCATTAGTGGATTCAGTCGGTGCCGCATTGACAGCGCTGCAAGTGAGTGGGCCCGTTTACTCTGAGTTTCAACTCAACATACCGTTTGATTTTGAGAAAGACTCTCGCGCTTGGGGTTATGCCGATTTAACAGAAAATCGTGTTGATATTGAAGCGCCGCCAATGACGCTTGAAAACGCCACAGGACGTATCACCTTCGACAATGATGTGGTTACCACATCGGGTTTGTCGGCCGAATTATTACAACAGCCTATCTCTCTTGATTTCCATGGAGAGAGTGCGGAGCAAGGCTACAACGTGACAATTAATACACTAGGAGATTGGGATGTCGAGCCGCTCAAACCCTATGTCGGTGAGCGTTGGTTAAACCTTGTTTCTGGCCATGCGCCGTGGCAAATGGACATTGACTTGCAACTCAATGATGTTGGTTTCACTTATCAGCTTGAAGTGCTGGCGCAGCTAAATCGTCTGGCTAGTCAATATCCTTATCCTTTAGCGAAAAAAATTGGTGAGTCTGGGCAAGCGAAACTGCAAGCATCCGGCAACCAAGAGAGTATTTCAGCACGACTACAGATCCCAAATGTGAAGTATCAAACTGAGATAGATATCGCTGGCGATGTCCCGGTTCTGACTGCGACTCATTTAATGGTTGGCAAAGGTGGCTTCCGGATTAGTCCTATTGTCGGGCACGATGCTTCGGTGCGTGTCGAAGAACTGAATTTAGACCAATGGGCGGAGCTTGCGCAGGTCTCTGAGAGCAAGCCTTCATCGTCTGTTTTGGCAAGCATGAAAACGCCGACCATTCCATTGCCGACACGCATTGAAGTTGAAACGCCAAACTTGCAGCTCGGTGGGATTGAGTTTCATGATGTGGGTTTTTCAGCAAGCAAGAAAAATTTGAGTTGGCAACTCGATGTGGACAGTCAAGAGGTTAAAGGGAAAGCTAACTATCTGAAACCCTATGATCTATCGGTCTCTCTAGAGCACTTGCATCTGTACATCCCAGGGTTTGAAGAGATGACCAAAGAGCGCAGTTCAATCTTTGCGAGTGAAGATCAAAACGCACCTTTGATTACCAATTTTGACCGCAAGTTTCACGCAGAGATGCCAAACTTAACTTTGAACATCGATGATTTTTGGCTGCAAGGTTACAAAGTGGGCAAAGTTAATGTTGATTTGCAGCGTCGCGAGAACCGCTTGGAGTGGAAAAATATCACCTTTAGTAGCGGCAAAAACCGCATTGATATGAGTGGTTGGTGGGACCTGACGAAAGAGAGTAGTCATTCCAACTTAACCATGAAAATGAAAGGTGATAACAACACCGATCTTATGGAGCGCTTTGGTATTACATCAGGCATTCAACAAGCACCATTTGAGATCAATGCCAATATGGAATGGGACGGCGCACCTTGGTCAATGAAGACACAAACCTTGCAAGGAAACGTCTCAACGGAATTTGGTAAAGGCGTGATCAGTGAAGTTAGTGGTGCGGCACGCTTGTTAGGCTTGTTTAGCTTGGATTCTATCATCCGTAAGATGCAGCTCGACTTTACCGACGTATTCGATAAAGGCATGGCATTCAACTCGATCACGGGAACGGGCAAAATCCAAGACGGTGTGTTTATCACCAATGATATTGTAATGGATGCGTTAGCAGGGGAAATGCAAATCCGCGGCATCGCTAATATGAACAGCAGAATGGTTGATGCGGAAGTGAAATTCACACCAGACATCACATCAGGCCTACCAATGCTGACCGCGTTTGCCGTTGCGCCTCAAACTGCTTTGTATGTCTTGGCCATCTCTACGGTGATATCTCCGGTGGTTGAGGTCTTCACTCAAGTCAATTATGAAGTGAAAGGCCCACTAGATTCACCAACGGTGAAAGAAATTTCGCGAAGTAAAGGTGAATATAAGCTGCCAGAAAAACTGCGTGAACAGGCCAAATAACTCACCGAATATAATGGAATAGGGAGGAAACACATGGAGCGTGTTGGCATTATTCAAATGACTTCGGGTCCGGATATTAACGCGAATTTGGACTTCATTGAAAAACAGTGTGCTTTAGCGAGCAAGCAAGGTGCCAAACTTGTTCTTACTCCTGAAAATACAGTGCTATTTTCCAGTCGCGAAGCTTATCATCAACATGCAGAGCCACTTGGCAGTGGCATGATTCAACAGCGGCTCTGTGAAATCGCTAGAAAGAACCAGTTAACGCTAATTGTCGGAAGCATGCCCATTCAAACCGCAAAAGGTGTCACCACCACAACACTTGTATTTCCGCCGCACGGTAAATGCATTGCTCACTATGACAAACTGCATATGTTTGATGTCGACGTAGCCGATGGTTATGGTAGTTATCGTGAGTCGGATACGTTTATGGCGGGTAATCAAATAGTCGTTGCGGAAACTGATATCGGCAGTGTTGGATTGAGTATTTGTTATGATTTACGTTTCCCAGAACTTTATAAAGTATTGCGTCAAGAAGGGGCGGATATCATTGTGGTGCCCGCTGCGTTTACCGCTGTGACGGGGCAAGCTCACTGGGAAGTATTATTGCGAGCTAGAGCGATTGAGACACAATGTTGGATTTTGGCAAGCGGACAAACTGGAACGCATCCATGTGGACGAAAAACATGGGGACACTCAATGGTCGTTGACCCTTGGGGACGTATCCATAAACAGCTTCAGGATGAAGTAGGTTTATTGGTGACTGAGATAGATTTGTCACAAAGCCAACAAGTAAGGCAGAATATGCCGCTGACTCAACACAGTCGCTTTCAAAATGAATTGAGACGGAAATAAAAGAGCTAACTATGAGCACAAACCAAATAGAACAGGCACTCCTTGCCCCAAATGGTCTGACAGAACAAGACATTGCTGACACGCTTGCCAGCATTGCGACGCGCCAGATCGATTATGCGGACATTTACTTTCAGTCCAGCTGGCATGAGTCTCTGGTTCTAGAAGACAGCATCATCAAAGATGGCTCTTTTAACATTGATTGTGGTGTTGGTGTCCGTGCAGTAACTGGCGAGAAAACAGGCTTTGCCTACTCTGATCAAATCCAGCCTGAAGGCCTGAAGCAGAGTGCAATGGCGGCGCGCGGTATTGCTCAGCAAGGGCAAAATGGCAAAGTCCAAGCGTTTAAACGCACCGAAAACCAAGCGTACTACGCGGCTGTGAATCCACTAGCTGAATGGGAAAAGCAGCAAAAAACAGAATTACTCAAATCTCTAGATGCTTACATCCGCACTAAAGAACCATTGATTAAAGAAGTTTCGATCAGCATCAGCGGTGTGCATGAGCAGATGCTTGTTGCGGCAACAGACGGTACTTATGCAGGCGATATTCGTCCTTTGGTGCGTTTGTCTATTAGCGTGCTCGCACAAAAAGGTGAACGACGTGAACGCGGTAGTGCTGGTGGCGGCGGCCGTTTCGGTTACGATTTCTTTTTAACGGAAAGCAATGGTGTGAAACAAGCTTTTCATTACGCAGACGAAGCGATTCGCATGGCGTTAATCAACCTTGAAGCAGAAGCAGCACCAGCTGGCATGATGCCAGTGGTATTGGGTTCTGGCTGGCCTGGCGTGTTGCTACACGAAGCGGTAGGTCATGGCCTAGAAGGTGATTTTAACCGGAAGGAATCTTCGGTTTTCTCTGGCAAAATGGGTCAACAAGTGACGTCTTCGCTGTGTACCATCGTCGATGACGGCACGTTAAAAGACCTTCGTGGTTCACTGAATGTGGATGATGAAGGGGTAAACGGTCAGTACAACACGCTTATCGAAAATGGTGTGCTGAAAGGTTACATGCAAGACAAGCTAAACGCGCGGTTAATGGGTGTGAACCCAACAGGTAACGGTCGTCGTGAGTCTTATGCACATTTACCAATGCCGCGTATGACCAACACCTACATGCTACCAGGTGAACATACGCCAGAAGAAATAATCTCGACGGTCGAGAAAGGGTTGTATGCGCCAAACTTTGGTGGCGGCCAGGTGGACATTACTTCGGGTAAGTTTGTGTTCTCTGCATCCGAAGCATACTTGATTGAAAACGGTAAAATTACGCGCCCTGTTAAAGGTGCGACGTTGATTGGCTCAGGTATCGAAGCAATGCAGCAAGTCTCTATGGTCGGTAACGACCTAAGTATCGACAAGGGCGTTGGCGTATGTGGTAAAGCAGGTCAAAGTGTGCCAGTTGGTGTTGGTCAGCCGACCTTGAAGCTGGACTCACTGACAGTGGGTGGCACTGAGTAACTCAGTCGAATCGTTATAAAAAGAGCGCTCATTAGAGCGCTCTTTTGCTTTGCGAGTCGGTGTCAATTACAGGTTTTCTTCAGCAAATTCCGCCAAGCGGCTACGAACCACGCCGTTGAGGTGAATATTTGCGCTGCCTTCAAAGTTCTTGAAGCGCTCAACCATGTACGTCAATCCTGATGTCACTGGGGTGAGGTAATGAGAGTCAATCTGCGCCAAGTTACCGGAGCAGACGATTTTGGTTCCTTCACCACAGCGGGTAATGATGGTTTTGATTTGTGATGCAGTGAGGTTTTGACACTCATCAAGCAGTACAAACGCATTTTGAATCGAACGGCCACGCATAAAGTTGATCGATTTAAATTGAATGTTGGCTTTATCGCAGATGTACTTCAATGAGCCTTCAGTGCAGTGATCGTGTTTATGTAGTGCTTCCAAGGTATCGGTCACCGCCGCTAACCACGGCATCATTTTCTCCTCTTCGGATCCGGGTAAGAAGCCGATGGATTCACCGATATCTGGCGTGTTACGTGTTACGATAATTTTATCGAACATGCTTTTTTCAATGGTTTGTTCCAATGCTGCAGCCATTGCCAGTAATGTCTTACCACTACCCGCCGCACCCGTTAGAATCACCAAGTCAATTTCTGGATCGAGTAAGGCATCTAACGCCATTCCCTGGTAGATATTTTTAGGTGTGATGTCCCAAGCCTTGCGATGCATTAGGCGTTCGCGGCTCAGGTCGAGAAGCGTTAACTTGTCTTCATTGATGGTTTCTACGCGACCAGCAAAGTCACTGTCTTCATCAATAACGTATTGGTTGATAAAGGTTGGGTCGAAGGGTTCGCGACTGAGTTTATGGTAAGTTTTTCCACCCAGTGCATAGCTTTCTACTTCCTCAATACCGCTCCAGAAATCACCTTCACGCAATTGAAAGCCCTTGGTTAGGTATTGAATGTCGTCAATCAGTTGGTCGGTTCTATAATCCTCAACAAAGCGTACACCAGCCCCTTTGGCTCGCAGACGCATGTTGATGTCTTTCGTGATCAGTACCACTTCGCGTGGTGCACGTTTATTTTGCAGATAAAGCACCGCGTTGAGAATACGGTTGTCACCGGCTTTGTCGGCGAAGGCTTTGACGGTTTCCTGCAGTTCAAAATCCGCCAAAATGGAAATAGTACCTTGGTCGGGGTTGTCTTTAGAAACAGGAATGCCTTCAGAGATTTCATCTGGCGTTGCTTCTTTAAACAAATCTTCCAAGGTGCGAATAGCCACGCGCGCATCTCTTGCAACGTCGCGCTTACTGTCTTTGATTCGGTCGAGTTCTTCCAACACGGTCATGGGGATAACGACATCGTGTTCTTGGAAAGAGAAGATGGCAAAGGGTTCATGAAGAAGAATGTTGGTATCGAGTACAAACAGTTTCCGATCGGTATCGCCCATAGCGTCTCCTTGCCGTAGTACGGCTCTGCATGCGAGTTGTTAGGTCGTTTCCAAATAGGTGTGAAGTGACCTAACTCTGATTGCTTGCAATAGAGGTTGTCGGGCTGATGTCGGCTAGTGTGCAACCGAGTAGCAAGACAACTTACTGCAAACCCGTGTTGATCCTAATCGTGTACTAACGCGCTTAAATCATATGCAATGGTTTTAAACGCCCCTCATTAGAAGTATACGTAATATTTACGTTCTACAACTTAATAATTGGCATGAGTATTTTACAATTTGATTGCATTTAGAGTTTGGGAAAAAAAGTTTCTGCTTGGTGCGGTTTCGGCGTGACCTAAATCACAGCTTCAAGTAAGATTAGCGACCTTTTTCTGCGTATAGGCTACGTCCGATTTATCATGTTGAGCTGGCTTAAAAAATACTCAGTTCATACTGAAATGACGAATGCTATCGGCATAGCAGAAGCCAGAATCAGATCTAAACTATTATCCATGCCCACGGGCATGAGTAGACCAACAAGAAATACGAATCAAGAACTAATAACGAGGTAGTCAATTCATGACATTTGCTTTGGGGCAGCGCTGGATTAGCGATACGGAAAGCGATTTAGGTTTAGGTACCGTTGTAGCAATGGATGCTCGTACTGTGACATTGATGTTTGCAGCGTCAGAGGAAAACCGAGTTTACGCACGTAACGATGCACCTGTTACCCGAGTCACCTTTAATGTTGGGGATGTCATCGATTGCCAAGAAGGTTGGTCTCTAAAAGTAGAAGAAGTACTGGAAGATGAAGGTCTTTACACCTATTTCGGTACTCGTGAAGACACGCAAGAAACCGCTGTTGTTCTGCGTGAGATTTTCCTTAGCAACCAAATTCGTTTTAACAAACCTCAAGATAAGTTGTACGCCGGTCAAATCGACCGTATGGACAACTTTGTTCTGCGTTACCGTGCGCTAACCAACCAGTTTGAGCAGCATAAGAGCCCAATGCGTGGCCTATGTGGTATGCGTGCAGGTTTGATCCCTCATCAGCTTTACATCGCGCACGAAGTTGGCCGTCGTCACGCGCCACGCGTCTTATTGGCGGATGAGGTAGGTTTGGGTAAAACCATCGAAGCGGGCATGATCATCCACCAACAAGTTCTGTCTGGTCGTGCCGAACGCATTTTGATTGTGGTGCCTGAAACACTGCAGCATCAATGGCTGGTTGAGATGATGCGTCGTTTCAATCTGCATTTCTCTATCTTTGACGAAGAGCGCTGTATCGAAGCGTTTGCGGATGCAGAAAACCCATTTGATACTCAGCAATATGTGCTGTGTTCTTTGGATTTCCTACGCAAGAGCCGCAAGCGTTTTGAACAAGCACTGGAAGGTGAATGGGACCTACTGGTTGTCGATGAAGCGCATCACCTTGAATGGAGCCAAGATAAACCGAGCCGTGAATACCAAGTGGTAGAAGGCTTGGCTGAACGTACTCCAGGTGTGTTGCTACTGACTGCAACGCCAGAGCAGCTTGGTCGTGAGAGTCACTTTGCTCGTCTGCGTTTGTTGGATCCAGACCGCTTCTATGCTTACGAAGCATTCGTTGAGGAAGAAGAGCAATACGCGCCCGTAGCAGATGCGATTACTTCACTCTTTTCCGGTGAAAAGCTACCTAATGAAGCAAAAAACCAAATTACTGAACTGCTTTCTGAGCAAGACGTAGAACCACTTTTCCGTATTATTGAAAGTGAAGCGGACGAAGAAGCTAAAGCGTCGGCACGCCAAGAGCTGATCGATAACTTGATGGATCGTCATGGTACAGGGCGTGTTTTGTTCCGTAACACGCGCGCGGCCATCAAAGGCTTCCCTACGCGTAACGTGCATCTGATGCCAATGGATATTCCACCGCAATACACTACATCAATGCGTGTTGCTGGAATGATTGGCGGTAAGATGAGTTCTGAAGCACGTGCGATGAAGAACCTTTACCCGGAAGAAATTTTCCAAGAATTTGAAGGCGATGACGCGAGCTGGTGGCAGTTTGACTCGCGTGTTAATTGGTTGCTTGAAAAAGTAAAAGAGAAGCGCAGCGAGAAAATCCTCGTGATTGCTTCTCGTGCGAGTACCGCACTGCAATTGGAGCAAGCACTGCGTGAGCGTGAAGGTATCCGCGCCACCGTTTTCCACGAAGGTATGTCGATTCTTGAACGTGACAAAGCGGCGGCTTACTTTGCGCAAGAAGAAGGTGGAGCACAAGTTCTTATCTGTAGCGAAATCGGCTCTGAAGGTCGTAACTTCCAGTTTGCCAACCAACTTGTCATGTTCGACTTGCCATTTAACCCAGACTTGCTTGAGCAACGTATTGGTCGTTTGGACCGTATCGGTCAAAATCGCGATATCGACATTCATGTTCCTTACCTGAAAGGCACATCGCAAGCGATCCTAGCACGTTGGTTCGATGAAGGCCTGAGCGCTTTTGCGGAAACCTGCCCAACAGGCCGTGCTGTTTACGATAAGTACTCCGATGATCTGATTGAAATTCTTGCCTCTGGTGATACCAGCACGCTAGATGAGATCATTGAAGCGTCAGCAAAAATGAATAAAGAGCTGAAATCCCAATTGGAGCAAGGCCGTGATCGCCTATTAGAAATGCATTCAAATGGCGGGGAAAAAGCACAACAAATCGTTGAGAAAATTGAATCAACTGACGGCGATACCAATCTGGTCACCTTCGCACTTTCTCTTTTTGACACGATTGGCTTGAATCAAGACGATAAAGGTGAAAACGCCCTGATTGTGACCCCATCTGAGCACATGATGGTGCCAAGCTACCCAGGTCTGCCATACGAAGGAGCGACGATCACGTTTGATCGTGATACGGCTTTATCTCGTGAAGATATGCACTTTATCAGTTGGGAACACCCAATGATCCAGGGTGGTATCGATCTTCTTATGAGTGAAGGGGTGGGGACGTCTGCGGTATCTCTATTGAAAAACAAAGCGTTACCAGTCGGGACTATTCTTCTTGAGTTGATTTACGCGGTAGATGCGCAAGCGCCAAAACGCAGTGGTATCGCGCGCTTCTTACCGAAAACGCCAATCCGTTTAATGATGGACTCGCGTGGTAATGATTTGTCTGCTCAAGTGGAGTTTGAAAGCTTTAACCGCCAGCTCAGCCCTGTAAACCGTCACTTAGGTAGCAAGTTGGTTACGTCGGTACAGAAAGACGTACACCGCTTAATTGAAGCCGGTGATGTTCTTATTGAAGAGAAGGTCGAAGAAGTACGCAAACAAGCTCATCAAGATATGCAGCACAGTTTGAATGCAGAGCTTGAGCGTTTGCAAGCACTGAAAGCGGTGAACCCAAATATTCGTGACGAAGAAATTGAAGCTATCGACGCACAAATTAAAGAGCTCACTGGTTACATCAACCAAGCTCAGGTTCAGCTCGACTCGCTGCGTTTGATTGTGGTGAGCCACAACTAAGTAAGTATTTATTGCTCATTAAAAAAGGTCTTCAGTTGAAGACCTTTTTCTTTATTTACGGTTTAGTTTCTTTAAGCGGAATGCATTAATCACTGATAGCTATCTCATTTACATCAACCACTTCCACCAGATAAATACAGCCAAGAAGCCAAACAAGTAAATCAGGCCTGCAATCGACAACCACTTTAGTTTAGGTCCAACAGCCAAAGGCTCAGGTAACTCAGTTTTGCTCACTAATGTGTAATTTAGCAGAGCAAAGAATGGCGTGGTCATAAAGGCGAGGATCATCGCAAAGTTCAGCATAGGCAATAACGCAGAAGCCCAGAAAACCACAATACCCAATGCAAGTAAGGAGACTACCAGCATGATCGCTGAAGTGGTTTTAGGGTTAGTGTCTGGTTGTGAGCGCAGTAGGCGTTGAGAATCCGAAATAACGCGAGAATAGCCATCAATAACGGTAATCGTGCTGCCAAAGATACAGAAAAACGCAATTACCGCGATCAAGTAACGAGACCATTCGCCAATCGTTGCCGCATATAAGCCAACCAATTGGTGGGAGAAGCCAACACCAGAGCTTTCAAGCGCAACGCCAGATCCATAAAGCATCAAAGAGCCTAGCGATACAAAGATAATGGCAAGAAACGCCGTGCCAATATAACCGACATTAAAGTCAAATAGAGCAGAGCGGTATGTTACTTCTTGCTGGCTTGATTGGCGTTTTAGCCATGCTGAGGTTAAACAGGAGATCTCTATCGGTGCAGGCATCCACCCCATTGTCACAACGATAAAACCAATAGCCGCAATAGACCAAGGTGACGGTGGCTCGAAGTTGGCCACTTGTTCAACAGGGTTACCAAAGGCGATAGAAACAGCGAGTAAAGTCGCGATGGTTAACACCGACATGATCACTTTAGATAGCGTATCGAGCGCTTTGTAATGGCCAGCAAATAATATGAGCAGGCAGGTAACAATCACAATGATACTGAGTGATGCCATTGATAGTGAAAACGGAATGAAGTAGCCCAGCAAGCTAGCGCTAAACATCAACAAAGCGGCGGTATTGATGACGGCCGATACCACGCTCAGAAATAGAAATAGCCATAGATAAGGCCGGCCTAATTTCGCGTAGCCCTCAACCAAGGTGAGCCCTGTCCCCATGGTGTACTGTACGCCTGCTCGGAAAAAAGGGTATTTAAACAGGTTTACGAGCAGAATCAGTGCAGCCAATTGCCAACCATAAATCGCACCAGCCTTGGTTGATGCCACGAGGTGAGAGCCACCGACCGCAGCAGATGCCATTAATATGCCGGGGCCTAGCGAACGAAAAAATAAGGAAAGTTTGGATTGGGGTTTATCTATAACGGCGGAGTCCATTGCTTATTGTCCTTTTTATCTTATGTATCTTTCTAAAGAGATACATACCGCAGTACATGACAAGCTGAGCGATCGCCCTATACTGCGCAACGGTAATGTCTTTTAAATGCTGTGTTTTGGTGTATTTATTTTAAGTATTCTTTGCGAATATCATGCTGTGTGCATCTAGCACTCTATTCAGTTATGCGTCTTGTTGTCAAACTAAATTTACAACGTGCTATTTTTAGTTTTTATGCTAAAGGATTGACTTTGTTTTATTAGGTTGAACTTTTCTTCAGAATCCTGCATCTGGGTGCTATTTGGGTATATAATCGCGGCGTTTTTATTTTGTAGAGATCTCCCATGGCAATGCTTGAATATACCCCTCCCACCGACCCTTGGGTCGATATCGTTTTTGAGGATGACGACATTCTGGCAGTGAATAAGCCATCAGGGCTGCTGTCTGTCCCTGGTCGCCTTGCAGAGCATTACGACAGCATGTGGAGCCGCCTCAAAGAGTTGCATCCAGAAATTCAAGTTGTGCATCGCTTGGATATGTCGACATCAGGGTTGATGTTGCTGGCGAAAAACAAACCCGCGGAGCGAGCATTAAAAAAGCAGTTCCAATATCGCCTCACTCACAAGGTGTATTACGCACGTGTTTGGGGGCATGTTGAGCCGCAAGAAGGGAATATTGATCTTCCATTAATTTGTGATTGGCCAAATCGTCCACGACAAAAAGTATGTTTTGACGACGGCAAACCATCTCAAACTTTATTCCAAGTAGTGAAGCGTGAAGTGCACCCTGATGGCACCCATACGACCGTTGTGCGACTACTGCCCATTACTGGTCGATCGCATCAGTTACGCGTGCATTTGATGGCGATTGGTCATGCGATTATTGGTGATGAGTTTTATGCAACTGAAGAGGCGTATCAGTTTTCAGAGCGTTTAGAGTTGCACGCTGCGGAGTTAAGTTTTTATCACCCAGTCACAGAACAGTTGAGCAGTATTTTTGTACCCTGTGACTTTTCTCCTGAAGCCGAGGCGATGATCTTTAACTATTTTTCGCCAGAGCGTACATTGCCTGATTATAAAACGTTGCCACACCCTTAATGCCAATTGCACTCAACAGCGGTTCTTTCTAGTTCGCTATTTTTGGCTATTTCGTTACTGTGGTTGATGTATCCTGTCTTTCAGCCGTGAACAAGGAGTTGTTATGTCTTTGCCAAGCATCGTATTTTTAGACCGAGCGACCATCCCAGAACATATTGAGGTCCCACGACCTGGCTTTCCGCACCACTGGCGTGAGTACGACCTAACTGCGCCTGAGCAGGTAATAGAAAGGTTAGCAGATGCCGATATCGTGATTAGCAATAAAGTCCTGCTTGACCAACATGTATTAGAGCAACTACCAAAATTACGGATGATCGCGGTTGCCGCAACTGGTTTTAACAACGTCGATGTGAACTACTGTGCTAATCATGATATTGCGGTTGCTAATGTACGTGGTTACGCGACGCGTTCGGTGCCCGAGCATGTGATGTCAATGTTATTCGCTTTAAGACGGAATTTATTTGGGTACCACCAAGATATTGCCGCAGGTGAGTGGCAGCGTAACCAGCAGTTTTGTTTTTTTACGCACCCAATCGGGGATATTGGTGGTAGCACGTTAGGTGTTGTTGGTAGCGGGGCACTAGGGCAAGCGACGGCGAATCTGGCTCAAGCGTTAGGAATGACCGTGTTGTTTTCTGAGCGTAAAGGGGCGGCAGAATGTCGGCCTGGTTATGTGCCGTTTGAGGAAGTATTAAAACGCTCCGATGCGCTGACCTTGCATTGCCCGCTCAACGATCATACTCAGAATTTAATTGGTCAAGCAGAGTTGCAACAAATGAAGTCCAACTCCATTTTGATTAATACAGGGCGTGGAGGTTTGGTGGATGAGAGCGCACTGGTGGATGCCTTAAAACAGCAAGAAATTGCAGCGGCTGGTTTTGATGTTTTTACACAAGAACCGGCTGATGAGAGCAATCCGCTGATTGCCAATATGAGTTTACCTAATTTGTTACTGACACCGCATGTTGCATGGGGCAGCGACTCATCTATTCAACGTTTAGCGGAAATCTTGATTGAGAACATTAACGCTTTCGAGCGCGGAGACCGCGTTAATCGCTTAGTGTAACGCTGACTGTAAAACCAAAGATAAAAAAAGCAGACATTGACGTCTGCTTTTTGCGTTTAAATCGAATGCTCATTGCGTGAGCCCTCGAATTAAAACTCTTCTTCGTTTAGACCTTTAAGGAGCTGAAAGATTTCGCGGTACGCTTTTGCTGGTTTCCCAGATTTTTTCTCTTTCGCTGCTTGGCGAGCAAGTTGGCGTAGACGCTGACGATCCGCTTCTGGGTACATTTCCATTACGTCATCAATGGCTTTGTCACCTTCTTCCACTACGCGATCACGCAACGCTTCAAGTTTGTGGAATACCGCCGTTAATTGAGAGTGCTTATTACGAATTTTATCCAGTGCGGCTTGGATTGGCTCTGGATCTTCGTAACGCATCAATTTACCAATACGTTGTAATTGGCGACGACGCGCTTCATTTTTAAAACGTTGCGCGTCAGCAATTGCTTCTCGCAAATCTTCACTCAATGGAAACTTTTCTAGAACTGAAGGTTTGAGGCCGACAAGCTCCTCACCTAGCTTTTGCAGTTCTTCCATGTCTCGCTTCATCTCGGATTTACTTACCCAGATGATCTCTTCTTCTGGTTCCCATGGCGCTTTTTGATTCTTACGTGCCATTTCAGTTGCCTGTGTTTTGATTAATATTATGACTATTTTAACAAGAATCATGGGGAGAAAGCGAAATTCTTGTTATCCTATTGTTCATCAAAGACAAGATGTGAAAGACAATGGATATTAAACAGCAGGTTGCTGAGCAACGTACCGAGCTAGAGCAAGCCGTCGCAAGAGCCTTAAAGCTTGCATCGGCAAAATCTGACGCCGCCGAAGTCGCAATTACTAAAAGCACTGGTTTAAGTGTTTCAACTCGTATGGGTGAAGTAGAGAATGTCGAGTTCAACAGCGATGGTGCGCTGGGCATTACCGTTTACCGAGGTCAACGCAAAGGCAGTGCTTCCACGTCTGATTTAAGTGAAGCGGCAATCGAGCAAACCGTTATAGCGGCGCTAGATATTGCACATTACACATCTGAAGACCCATTTGCAGGCCCTGCAGCAAAAGAATACATGGTGCAAGAGATCCCTGAGCTTGATCTTTTCCACCCTGACGCACCCGATCCAGACTATGCTGCCAATGTGGCGATTGCAGCAGAAAAAGAGGCGCTAAGTTATGACAGTGCAATCAAGCAAAGTGATGGCGCGAGTTATGATAGTCATTACGGCGTGAAAGTGTATGGCAATAGCCATGGCTTATTAGCTAGTTATGCGTCTAGCCGCCATAGTACTAGCTGTTGTGTAATTGGCGTTGGTCAAAACGGCGAGATGGAACGTGATTACAGCTACACCGTGGCACGTCATCGTGATGACTTATGGACCCCAGAAACGGTGGGTCGTAAGGCGGCAGAGAATACGGTTAACCGCTTAGATGCGCAGCGTCTAAAAACAGGTCAATACCCAATCATGTTTGCGGCTGATGTTGCGACAGGCTTGATTGGCCATCTCGTTATGGCGATCAGCGGTGGTAACTTGTACCGAAAATCTTCTTTCTTACTTGACCATCTAGGCAAACAAGTGCTTCCTGAATGGTTCAATATCTCAGAACGTCCGCATGTATTGCGTGGTTTGGCATCAAGTCCATTCGATAGTGAAGGTGTGTACACTCAAGACCGTGAGATCATTACCGACGGTGTGCTAGCAACTTATCTGTTAACCAGTTATGCCGCACGTAAAATGAAGATGACGCCGACAGGTCACGCTGGTGGGATTCATAACTGGTACGTGAAGTCGACAGGCCAAAACTTCGAACAAATGCTTAAAGAGCTCGGTACTGGTCTTCTAGTGACAGAAGTCATGGGACAAGGTGTGAACGTGGTAACGGGTGATTACTCTCGCGGTGCCGCAGGCTTCTGGGTTGAGAATGGCGAAATCCAATACCCAGTATCAGAAATTACCATCGCAGGTAATCTAAAAGACATGTTCACCAAGATTGTGGCGGTTGGTAGTGATATTGAAACGCGCTCACAAATCCAAACGGGCTCTATCCTACTGGATAGCATGAAAGTGGCGGGTGAATAAGCTTTTCTAGCAATTCAGAATCAAAAAAGCCTGATGTGTTCATCAGGCTTTTTCGTTTTTTCTGTTAGGTAATCAGTATTGTGGCAAGCCCTAAGAAGACAGATAAACCAATCACATCCGTCACCGTTGTTAATGCCATACCACCAGCTAAAGCAGGATCGATGTTCATTTTTTTCAATAGGATTGGAATCGTTACTCCGGCAATACCTGCGACCAATAAGTTGGTCAGCATGGCGGCGGAAATGATTCCTCCGAGCATCCAGTTACCTTTCCAAGCAACAACAATACCACCAATAATCAGCGCCCACATGATACCGTTGAGTAAGCCGATCGAGGCTTCTTTCATTAACAGTTCACGTTTGTTTGAGTCACCGATATGACCAAGAGCAAGACCACGAATCACTAGTGCGACGGTTTGGTTACCAGCGACACCACCCATGGACGGAACAATCGTCATCAATACCGCAATGGCCGCCATTTGATCTAATGTGGCCTCAAACATATTAGAAACGGAAGCAGCAGCAAGGGCGGCTAATACGTTAGCGCCAAGCCAGATACTGCGTTTGCGAGCTGATTTTACAACAGGCGCGAAAGTATCTTCGTCATCGTCCATACCCGCCATACTCATCATCGAGTGTTCCGCGTCTTCACGAATAACGTCAACCACGTCATCGATGGTGATACGACCGACCAAATGCAAGTTTTCATCAACAACAGGTGCAGATACCCAATTACGGCGTTCGAACAGACTCGCAACATCTGAGTCGCTAGTATCGACGGTGATGGCCTCGTCCGCGTCTTCCATTACATCAATGATTTTTACGTCTGGCTGAGTGGTAATAAGCGTCGTGATCGGCAGTTCACCGATGAGCTTACTCTCTTCATCGATCACATACAGGGCATCTGTAGCTTCTGGAAGCTCGCCTTTCATACGTAGATAACGCAAAACTACGTCCACATCTACGTCACCACGAATTGTGATGACGTCGGTGTTCATCAGTCCACCCGCGGTGTCTTCTGGGTAGGATAGGGCGGTTTCGACCCGTAGGCGGTCAGATGAGTCCATTTGCGACAGGACTTCGCGTGACAGGTTGTCAGGCAAGCTACGCAGTACGTAAGCCACGTCATCGGTATCCATGCCTTCTGTCGCTTCTGCAAGCGCTTCTGGTGCCATTTTGGATACGAGGCTGTCTTTGACGTCTTCGTTCAGCTCGTCAAGGATTTCACCATAATCTTCAGGGTCGGTGAGTTGCCAAAGAACTTCACGGCTCTTACGTGGGGAGGCTTCTAAAAGGTGAGCGATATCCTCAGGTTCCATGTCCTGTAATTGACGACGAACATGGACGAAGCGGCCATTTTCTAGCGCTTCTGTGACTTCTTGGAGGGCTTGGTGAGCTTGGTCGAATTCAATTTGCTCTGCCATTCATTCCTCCCAATTCCTGATATTTACAATGCGTTGAATAATAACTTAATTCTAGGCGCCTTTTAATAACAACTTATGATACTAAGCAAATTTATTTATTAGGTCAGGGAAGAGAAAGATAATGGGAGGTAAGAAAAAAGCGAGTAAACTACTCGCCTTCATCAAATTTATCTTCGATCAAGTGGCAAACGGCATCCAGTGCTTCTTCCGCTTGCCCACCCGTTGCGTGGATCGTGACGTATTGTCCTTGAGCGGACTCTAGCATTAACAGGCCCATTACGCTGTCTGCTGTGGCGGTTTTGTCTTCTTCATTGTCGATGGTGATGACCGCTTCAAAGCTCTGTGCCAGTTCGACCAGTTTGACTGCTGCACGAGCATGTAAGCCAAGGCGGTTTTGAATCAATACTTTACGACTTAACTCCACGGCTATTCCTTAGCGTTTTTCTCTAGTGAGGTATGGCGAATTTGTACTTGGTGTCCTTTGTTGGCGAAGTATTCACCGATTTGCTGAGTTAAGTACACCGAGCGGTGCTTACCACCAGTACAACCGATTGCAACGGTCAGGTAGCTGCGGTTGTTTTTCTCAAGTAGAGGTAACCAATTCTCTATAAAGCTTTCAATTTGATATTTCAAACTTAACACCGATTGGTGTTGCTCTAAAAATGCGGCGATAGGAGCATCCAGACCTGTAAGCGGGCGTAGTGCTGGTTCCCAATGTGGGTTAGGTAAGAAGCGAACGTCGAATACGTAATCGGCATCGGAAGGCAGGCCGTATTTAAAACCAAAAGACTCAAATACCATCACGAGCCCTTTGCGATCTCTGCCTTCAACGCGCATACGCACAGTTTCACTCAATTCATGCAAAGACTGCCCACTACTATTTAGGACCAGATCTGCATGCGCTTTGAGTGGCGTCAAAATTTGCTTCTCACGCTCGATGGCTTGATCGAGCGAGAGGGAGGTGCCACCTAAAGATAACGGGTGAATTCGGCGTGTTTCGCTGTAGCGTTTGAGTAGCGTTTCTTTATTGGCGTCCAAGAAAAGCACGGTCACATCAAGCTCAGTTTTTAACTGTTCTAGTGTACTCGTCAGTTCTTTTAGCTTTTTAGGAATATTTCGAATATCAATGCTGACTGCAACATTCTGTTTGCTGTCAGCAACAGAATGAACAAATGCGTCCAGCAAGTTAACTGGTAGGTTATCAACACAGTAGTAACCTAAGTCTTCCAGTACACGAAGCGCAATACTTTTACCGGCACCTGAGTGCCCGCTAACAACGATTAGTCGCATGGAGTTAGTCCTGCTTATTGGTGAATCATGATGTCGTAAAGTTCTTCATCACTCTGAGCATTACGCAGTAGTTTCAATACTTGCTTATCGCTCAGACGTTCTGCCATAGAGGATAGAGTCTTGAGGTGCTCTTTGCACTGTTCTTCTGGTACAAGGAGCGCAAAAAGAAGATCGACAGGTCGATTGTCAATCGCATCAAATTCGATTGCTTCATCACATTGCAGTAAGACAGCAATGGCCTTGTCGCTTGATTGCATTCTCGCGTGAGGGATCGCAATACCGTTTCCGATACCGGTACTGCCCATTTTTTCTCTATTGAGCATGCATTCGAACAGCTCGGTAGAATCTTGGCCCGTTTGATCAGCCACGATACGGCTGATCATTTCAAGGGCGCGTTTTTTACTCGTGCAGTGGACCGCACTTTTGGTGCAGTCCAATGACAGTATTTCGCTCAGTTGCATGATTAATGACTGTTTAGTTTTTCTTTGTGCTTATTAAGTTGGCGAACCAATTTATCTACCAGCGAATCGATCGCGGCATACATATTTTCGTCATCGGCTGATGCGTGGATTTCGCCTTGATTTATGTGAAGCGTAGCTTCCGCGATTTGAGTAATTTTTTCAACTTTTAGTACAACATGCACTTGATTGATATGGTCGAAGAACCTTTCGAGCTTCTGAAACTTAGAATTTACATAGTCTTGCATTGAATCGGTAAGATCAACGTGATGGCCTTGAATATTGATTTGCATAGACTTTCCTTTTCAGTTAGTGCCTTATAATAGGCGTTTACGCTGACTTGAAGGGGCAATTCCCAAGGATTCGCGATATTTGGCTATCGTACGTCTTGCGACCTGAATCCCTTGGTCAGCCAGAAGAGCAGCAATCTTGCTATCACTCAGTGGTTTGGCAGTATTCTCTGCTGCGACCAGTTTTTTAATGAGTGCACGAATTGCTGTTGACGAACATTCTCCGCCGTTGTCAGTACTAACATGGCTAGAGAAGAAGTACTTCAATTCAAAAATACCACGTGGTGTATGCATAAATTTTTGCGTTGTTACACGAGAAATCGTGGATTCATGCATGTCCACAGCCAAAGCGACATCATTGAGTACCATTGGCTTCATGGCTTCCTCACCATACTCGAAGAAATCTTGTTGATGTTCAACAATACATCTTGCAACTTTGAGTAGCGTCTCGTTTCTACTCTCTAAGCTCTTAATTAACCATTTTGCCTCTTGCAAATTGCTGCGGATGTACTGGCTATCCGCGCTATTACCTTTGCCTAACTGAGCATATTGTTGATTTACTTTTAATTTTGGCACGCTATCCGGGTTTATAGAAACGGTCCATTTGCCATTGTCTTTAAAAACGGATACGTCTGGAATTACGTACTCGGTATCATCAGGAGTGATGCGACTACCTGGACGAGGATCTAACTGTTGGATAAGCTTTAAGACTTCACGCAGATCGGCTTCTTTCAGCTTAGTCTCTTTGATGACGAGCTTGTAGTCACGGTTGCCTAGGTGATCAATATGATCCGCAAGTATCATTTTGGCTTCAGCAAGCCATGGCGTGTCTTCTGGGAAGGTCGTCAGTTGCAGTAACAAACATTCTTGTAAGTTACGCGATGCAACGCCAAGAGGATCGAATTGTTGAATGCGTTTACGAACGGCTTCTACTTCGTCTAACTCTATCTCTTCATTATCGAAGCTCTCATGAATCTCTTCAGGCGACAAAGTTAAATAGCCGTAGTCGTCAACAGCGTCAATAATCGCTAATGCAATCGTGCGGTCGGTTTCACTGAATGGTGTTAGGTCAAGCTGCCACATGAGGTAATCATGTAATGATTCAGTGGTTTCGCCTTGGTAGACGGGCATATCATCATCAAGAGCTAAGCCAGTGCTACCAGTATTCGCGCTGTAGACGTCATCCCAAGTCGTGTCGATTTCAAGTTCAGAGCTAATTTCTGATTTCTCTATCACATCGGAGCTATCTGGAACGTCAATTTCTGTTGGTTCGCTAGCACTGTTGCTATCAGCAGCCTCGACCGCTGACTTATCTTCACCGTTTGCTAGAGGCTCGTCTTGGCCTTCTTCAACTTCCAATAATGGGTTTGAGTCCAACGCTTCTTGGATTTCTTGTTGAAGATCGAGTGTCGACAATTGCAATAAGCGAATCGCTTGCTGCAACTGTGGCGTCATGGCTAACTGCTGACCTAGCTTGAGTTGTAATGAAGGTTTCATTCAGTGTTACTTACCTTGTAATGCTCAGAATCTTACCGTTCCTAATATAATCATAGACGGAATTGTTCGCCGAGATAAACTTGTTTCACCTGTTCATTATTGAGAACTTCTGCCGGAGTTCCCGATGCAATTAGGTGCCCTTGGCTCACGATATAGGCTTTTTCACATACGTCCAGTGTTTCACGTACATTATGGTCAGTGATTAACACTCCGAGACCACGATCGCGCAGATGCTCAATGATTTTCTTGATGTCATTAACCGAAATTGGGTCAACACCAGCGAAAGGTTCATCCAATAAAATGAACTGAGGGTTGGCCGCTAAAGCTCGAGCGATTTCCACCCTGCGTCGCTCACCCCCTGATAGTGCCATACCAGCACTGGTTCTGATGTGCTGGATGTGGAATTCTTCCAACAAATCTTCCAGTTTATCTTGGCGCTCTTCCCTCGTCATTTCTTGACGAGTTTCAAGTACGGCCATGATGTTATCTTCTACTGAAAGCTTACGGAAAATCGACGCTTCTTGCGGAAGATAGCCAATGCCAAGTCGTGAACGGCTATGCATCGGCAAAATACTGATGTCATTGTCGTCAATGGTAATGGTGCCTTCATCGCGAGGTACTAAGCCGACAATCATGTAAAACGAGGTGGTTTTACCCGCACCGTTTGGACCGAGCAGCCCAACAATCTGACCAGATTCAACTTCTAAGCTAACATCAGTGACGACTTTGCGTTTTTTGTAGCTTTTCGCCAAGTTTTTCGCGCTCAGTACTGCCATATTAGTTCTCTATCTGATTGGGTTGCAAAATGGTCGTAACGCGCTCTTCCTTAGAGCTATCTGCGACTAGCTTTTGTTTACCAATTTGGTAACGAATCGAAGAACCTTTGATGGTGTTGTTGTCTTGCGCCAGCTGCGCTTGACCTTTCATGGTCAGTTCGTCTGTAGAAATACGGTAATCCAACTCCGTAGCTTGACCACTAAGTGTTTTACCATCGTCCATCAGCTGAGAAAACTTCGCAGGTTTACCAAATGCTTGAATCTGTTTAATTGCTTCGGTTTTAGGATCGCGAGTTACCACGATTCTATCAGCATCGATATTGATGCTCCCTTGCTTAAGAGATACATCGCCTTCAAAAACAACCTGGTTACTCTTCATATCCACCTGTTGGGTGTCAGAGTTTATGTAAACCGGCTGTTGAGTATCCGACTTGAGTGCCAGCGCTTGAGGCGCCGCCAATACCAGTGCCAGTAGGCTAAGGTGTAACGGTTTCATATCGACCTTGAACTTCATCTGTCAGAGTCGCAGTATGCTGTTTTAAGTTGCCTTGCATTGCGCCTCCAGTAGTTTCAAATTGTGGTCCAACCAACATCACTTGTTGGTCAGCTTTAAAATCACGATTGGTTAGATTAATGACCAATTTGTCTGTTGCCATGGTATCAAAACTCGCACCAGGCAGAAGATTTTGCATTAAGACTTTGTCATATAAAGTCAAAACTTGGTCTTCATCTAACACTGCTCTTGTGGCAGTCACCTTCCATTCAATGACGCTACCTTCACGGTAAACCATCAAAGTCGGGTTATTAAAAATAGTATCTCCACTCTTAGCATAATGGTCTAAGTTAGTGGAGCGAATGATGTAACTGCGGACACCATCTTCACCGTAGGTGATATTTTCTAATCCAGAACCACTGAACATGGGCAGTTCAGAATCTGGTGCTACTTGAATTGCGTCGTTGCCTTTAGGGGTTAGTAGGTAATAACCGCACCACGCTACAACGAAGATCAAGAGCAAATAAATAAGGCGAGTAAAACTCATATAATGAAGGCCTATCGTTTAGCTCAGTACTTCCCTGACCATTGCCTTTATTCGTCTAATAAATGGTTTAAATGTTTGTGCTGATATTACATCACGCCAGCTTTTAGTAAATCGTGCATGTTCAGTGCACCCACAATTTTTTCGTCTTTACATAAAATCAGAGCGTTAATGTTTTTATTCTGCATCAAGTTCAAACCTTCAACCGCCAGCATATCAGGGTGCGCTGTGGTTGGGTTTGTCGTCATGACCTCGCCAATTGCCGTCGTATGAATATCGATACGCTTGTCTAGGGTACGACGTAAATCACCATCGGTGAATATACCAAGCATAGCATCGTGCTCATCGACGATGGCTGTCATGCCTAACCCCTTTTCTGAAATTTCAAGCAGGGCATCGCGAATTAATGCGTCAGGAGAAACTTTAGGTAGCGCTTCTCCAAAGTGCATAATATCAGACAACTTAAGTAGCAGTTTTCTCCCCAGTGCACCACCTGGGTGAGACAGGGCAAAATCTTCGGCAGAAAAACCACGAGCTTGAAGCAGAGCTACGGCTAATGCATCTCCCATCACTAATGTGGCAGTCGTACTGCTAGTTGGCGCCAGGCCTAACGGACAAGCTTCTTGAGGTACCGTAATTTGCAGGTGTAAGTCAGACAGCTTGGCCATATTTGATTCTGGCTTACCTGTCATGCTGATGATCTTAATATTCAGGCGCTTTAATACTGGAAATAGAGACAGAATTTCGTTTGATTCACCAGAGTTAGAAATTGCCAGCACAATGTCACCAGGGCTAATCATACCCAAGTCACCATGTGCGGCTTCGCCTGGATGAACGAAAAACGCCGAAGTCCCAGTGCTTGCCAGAGTGGCGGCAATCTTGTTACCAATATGGCCTGACTTGCCAATACCCATAACGACAACTTTGCCGTTGTTGGAAAGGATAAGTTCACACGCTTTTTCAAATTGATCATCAAAGTAGGTATCTAGCTCTTGCAGAGCAGCAACTTCGATATCAAGAACTTGTTTAGCAGCAGCGCGAAAATCAAATTGATTGGACATATCAGATCTCTACTTATTGATCGTGGTAATTAAGCGGTCATGTTTGCGAATAAGTACACTTGGTAACCTAAGAAGCACACAAACAAGATGGCACCTTCAATACGGTTAATACTGCGTGATTTACCCAAACACATCGCGACAAGTAACAATGAAACGCCTAACATGACCCAGAAGTCACGTCCCATCGCGTACTCACTGAGCACCGATGGATTAATGATGCCAGGAATCCCCATTACCGCCAGAATGTTAAACACATTCGAACCGATAATGTTACCGACAGCCATGTCGTCTTCACCCTTTAAAACTCCCGCAAGTGATGCGGCCAGTTCAGGCAGGCTAGTGCCAATGGCGATAATAGTTAGACCGATAACAAGGTCGCTCATACCAAAGTGTTTAGCAATAATTACCGCGTTATCAACCAGCATGCTGGCTGCCAAAGGAAGCAGTATCAAGCCAATAACCACCCACATGATTGCTTTAGGGTTACTGACGCCTTCAGGGATCTCTGACTCTTGGTCATCAAGAAAAACATCACCTGATTTTTGCTCTTTGCGGCTGATTTGCAACATAGCAAATAAAAATGCCCCAAAGAGTACAAACAATAAGACACCCTCATAAAAACCGAGATGGCTATTCCAAAGCAGAATACCAGCGAGTACGGTTACGGCTATCATGAGTGGAAGTTCTCGGCGGATGACGGCGGAGCTAATCGACAAAGGCTTGATCAGCGCTGTAATACCTAGGATTAACGCAATGTTCGCTATGTTTGAGCCTAATACGTTACCCACCGCTGTATCTGTTTTGCCATCCCAAGCAGCGGTTGCAGATACCATCATCTCAGGGGCGGATGAGCCCATCGCGAGGATTGTCATGCCGATGACAAGCGGGGAAATACCGACGTTGCGGGCTATCGCTGCAGAGCCAAAAACAAGTTTATCTGCACTCCAAACAAGCAAAACAAGACCGACTATAAGCAACGCAACGGCTTCGAGCATGAGAATTCCTAAGTATTAAATAAGTAAAATGAATAACCGCTAATTTTGACCTTTTGCGGCCTAAAATGGAAGATAAACGAAGAATAAATTAAAGGTTAGTAACGAAAATGTATGTAAATCTCACTCATTTAAATGAGCAATTCTGGTCTAGGATTTAAACACTTCGTGCTAATTCGGTCATAAACCATGAGAAATTGCAGGGATATACTCGACTTTATTTAATTGAACAGTGCTTTAAATTCAACGCCAATGTGCTTATGATTGCAGCCTAATAAATGTACCGACGTTACTTTATTAAACGTAGAATTCAACTCCGATGAGTATCTGCTTGATGATTCCGTGAGTTGCAACGCTCCTACAGTAGAAGAGATGATATGTCGAACAACGATTTAGTCACCGTGAACAACCTCACTTTTTCACGGGGAGAACGCATGATCTTTGATGATATTGATCTGCATGTTCCTGAGGGCAAAGTGACGGCCATTATGGGACCATCGGGAATTGGTAAAACAACACTGCTGCGTTTGATTGGTGGTCAGTTGTATCCCGAGCAAGGAGAGATCTGGTTTGATGGCGACAATATTCCCTCTCTCTCGCGTAAAAAACTCTACCACGCTCGAAAGAAAATGAGCATGTTGTTCCAGTCAGGGGCTTTATTCACTGATTTGAATGTTTTTGATAATGTCGCCTTTCCATTAAGAGAGCATACCGATTTATCGGAAGATTTGATTCGCACCATGGTGTTACTCAAGCTCGAAGCTGTCGGTCTGCGCGGCGCGGCGCAATTAATGCCGAGTGAGCTTTCAGGTGGTATGGCAAGACGCGCTGCTTTGGCTCGGGCAATCGCACTTGACCCTGACTTGATCATGTACGATGAGCCGTTTGTGGGGCAAGACCCAATCACTATGGGCGTTTTGGTTGAGCTAATTAGCAATCTAAACCAAGCGTTAGGTTTGACCTCTATTGTGGTTTCTCACGACGTACCTGAAGTCATGAGTATTGCTGACTGGGTATACCTGATGGCCGATGGAAAAATCATCGCCTATGGTACGCCAGAAGAGCTGACTCAAAACTCTGATCCTCGTGTCCAGCAGTTCTTACAAGGTGATGCCGACGGTCCTGTACCGTTTCGTTTCCCCTCTCAAAGTATCGAAAAGGACTTATTTGATGGTCGATAACTTCATTCACTTTGTCGCCTCGTTGGGTCGACGCACGCTTTCTATTTGCGGAGCATTTGGTCGTGCGACTTTCATGTTGATTGGGGCGCTATTTTCTAAGCCACAACCGATCAGAAGCTTTCCTCTGCTTGTTAAGCAACTTTATTCTGTTGGTGTTCAGTCGCTGGCGATCATCGTCGTATCTGGTCTGTTCATTGGAATGGTTTTGAGTCTACAAGGCTATGTTGTGTTGGTGGATTACGGCGCAGAAGGCAGTTTGGGGCAAATGGTAGCGCTTTCGTTACTCCGTGAATTAGGACCCGTTGTTACTGCACTTTTGTTTGCTGGTCGTGCCGGTTCTGCGTTAACCGCAGAGATAGGTCTAATGAAAGCAACGGAACAACTGTCTAGCCTTGAAATGATGGCGGTAGACCCATTGAAACGAGTGATTGCACCACGGTTTTGGGCTGGGGTTATCTCAATGCCTTTACTGGCTATGATTTTCATGGCAGTGGGAATTTGGGGCGCTCAGCTTGTTGGTGTTGACTGGAAAGGCGTTGATTACGGCAGTTTTTGGTCAGCGATGCAGTCCTCTGTTGAGCTAGGACAAGACATTGGTAACAGTATGATCAAATGTTTTGCGTTTGCAATTACGGTTACTTGGGTCGCTCTATTTAACGGTTATGATGCTATTCCAACATCGGAAGGGATCAGCCGAGCAACTACGCGCACTGTTGTGCATTCTTCTTTAGCAGTACTAGGATTAGACTTTGTACTGACCGCATTGATGTTTGGGAATTAATCATGCAACAAACACGTAAAACTGAATTATGGGTTGGCAGCTTTGTATTAGCGGGAATTTGCGCGATTCTTGTGATGATTTTTCAAGTTGCTGACGTAAAAAGCATTGGCTCTGGTGATACTTATACCCTCAAAGCCGAGTTCGATAATATTGGCAGTTTAAAAGTTCGTTCGCCCGTAAAAGTGGGGGGCGTTGTGATTGGTCGAGTAAGTAGTATTTCGCTTAACCCAGACAACTTATTGCCAGTTGTAACACTATCTATCAATAGCAAATACAATCAGTTCCCAGAAACGTCGAGCGTACAAATTTTGACATCTGGCCTGATTGGTGAGCAATACATTGGTTTAGTACCTGGCTTCGTTTTTGATGATGAAGTCATGCTGGTGGATGGTGATACCATCGAAGACACCAAATCGGCGCTTGTGCTTGAAGACTTAATTGGTCAAGTACTATACAGCGTAGGTGGTTCAGACGACTCAAGTAAGGAATAACTATGTTAGCGAGATTACTACTTTCAGTTTGTGCTGTGTTTAGCGTCTTTGGAACAACAGCAGCAGAGGTGGATAAAACTGAACCTTATAAGATGATGAAGCAGGTAGCTGAAGTCACGTTCGAAAGATTGAAAGCCGAACAGCCGAAAATCAAACAAGATCCAAATTTACTTAAAGTGATCGTTGAAGAAGAGCTAATGCCTTACGTCAACTACCGCTATGCAGGGTTAAAACTTCTTGGTCCAAACTTAAAAGGTGCTAAGCGTGAAGATGTACTTGAGTTTATCGATGCATTTCGTGCTTACCTGATTGCGTCTTATGCACAAGTGTTGACGCAATACTCTGACCAAAAAATTGAGTTTGGTCCTGAGCCTAGCATTGATGACTCTAAGCGTATTACAAGCATTAAAGTTGATATCATCGATACTCCGCGTCCAAACATCAAACTTGAGTTTAAACTGCGTAAAGACAACCAGTCTGGTGAGTGGGAAGCATTCGATATGATTGCAGAGGGCATTAGTTTGCTTTCTAGTAAACAATCCGAATGGAACAGTAAAATTCGTCAAGAAGGCATTCTATCTGTTGCTAAAGACTTAGAAAAATTGGCCGCAGAACCGATCCGCTTCGAGGCGAAGAAATAATGGCCCAGACTCCCGCTCAGTGGCAATTGGATCAAAACATTCTTAAGCTAACAGGGGCACTTGATAGAGATACAGTGCCTTCATTGTGGGCGTATGCACAGCAATGGCAACCTGCTCAATCGGAGCTGGAATGCTCGCTAAAAGAGATAGAGCGCGTCGACTCTGCAGGAATGGTGATGTTAATCCACTTATTAGAGCATGCAAAAAAGCAAAACTGTCATATAATGCTCAGTTTCGTGCCGGCGCAACTGCGCACTTTGTTTCAACTGAGCAATGTTGAATCTTTAGTGGCCAAACACATACAGAATTATCAGGGGTAAATTGTGGATAGCGCAAAAGTACAACAGTTATTAGAAGAAGCACTAAACCTTCAAGAAGTGCATGTGAAAGGTGAAGGTAGCCACTATGAAGTGGTTGCTGTTGATGCTTGTTTCGATGGAATGAGCCGCGTTAAGAAGCAGCAGCTAATTTATGCTCCTCTGATGGAATACATCCAGCGTAACGACATTCACGCATTATCAATCAAAGCGTTCACACCAGAAGAGTGGGCTCGTGATAAGAAATTGATGTCGCTTTAAGGTTTATTGATGGAAAAGTTTCGAGTTATTGGGTCAGATAAACCACTAGTTGGTGAAGTGACCATTTCAGGTGCAAAAAACGCAGCACTGCCGATTTTATTTGCGTCTATCTTGGCGGAAGAGCCAGTAGAAGTGGCAAACGTACCACACCTTCGTGATATCGATACAACCATGGAATTGCTTAAGCGTTTAGGCGCGAAAGTAAGCCGCAATGGCTCTGTTCATGTTGATCCAAGCAGTATTACAGAATACTGTGCGCCTTATGACTTGGTGAAAACCATGCGTGCTTCTATTTGGGCTTTGGGTCCTTTGGTGGCGCGCTTTGGTCAAGGTCAGGTTTCTTTACCAGGCGGTTGTGCTATTGGCGCTCGTCCTGTGGATCTACATATTTCTGGTTTAGAGCAGCTTGGCGCAACCATTACATTAGAAGATGGTTATGTGAAAGCAGAAGTGGATGGTCGTCTAAAAGGCGCGCACATCGTGATGGATAAAGTCAGCGTAGGCGCGACGATTACCATCATGTGTGCCGCAGCGCTGGCGGAAGGCACAACAACACTAGATAACGCTGCGCGTGAGCCTGAAATCGTCGATACCGCTGATTTCCTAAATAAGCTTGGCGCAAAAATCTCTGGCGCTGGCACAGATACCATTACGATTGAAGGTGTTGAGCGCCTAGGCGGTTGTAAACACAACGTGGTTGCTGACCGTATTGAGACGGGAACATTCCTTGTCGCAGCAGCAGTATCTGGCGGTAAAGTGGTATGTCGCAACACTAATGCTCATTTGCTTGAAGCGGTTCTCGCCAAGCTGGAAGAAGCTGGCGCGCTTGTCGAAACGGGTGAAGATTGGATCTCCGTTGATATGACCGACCGCGAGCTAAAAGCGGTAAGTGTACGTACTGCGCCACATCCTGGTTTTCCGACGGATATGCAAGCTCAATTTACGCTTCTGAATATGATGGCGAAAGGTGGCGGCGTGATCACAGAGACTATCTTTGAAAACCGCTTTATGCACGTACCAGAACTCATGCGTATGGGCGCTAAAGCTGAGATCGAAGGCAATACGGTTATCTGTGGTGATGTTGAGTCACTCAGCGGTGCGCAAGTGATGGCAACCGATCTACGAGCTTCGGCTAGTTTGGTTATTGCAGGTTGCATTGCTAAAGGCGAAACCGTCGTTGATCGTATTTACCATATCGACCGTGGTTACGACAAAATCGAAAATAAACTGGCTGCACTTGGCGCAAATATTGAGCGAGTGAGCTAGGCAAGTTAAACTGCACCGCAGGTAACTTGGATATCAAGAGAGCCGAAACCTGAGTTTCGGCTTTTTTATATCACTCTCATGACCATATTTTCCCTTTATGGAAAGAGAGATATTAATAGCTGTATCTGGCAAAAGCCGGTTCCTGGAGAACAAGAATGATTGCACTGTTACGTGTATTTGCTGTCGCTATCTTTGCGATTGTTATGTTTATTGGTGGTTGTGGTTACTGCCTATTAAGCCCTAGAAACCCTAAGCACGTTTTCACTTTTGGCCGTTTGTTTGCCAAGATGTCTCGTGTGTTTGGGATTAAGTTAGAGTTGCGTATCCCTGAAGATGCGTATTCACGCGGCCAACATGTTTACATTGCTAACCACCAGAACAACTGGGACATGTTTACTGTTTCTGCGGCTGTGACTCCGAAAGTTGTGACAGTAGGTAAAAAGAGCTTGGCTTGGATGCCACTGTTTGGTCAGCTTTACTGGCTTACGGGTAACATTCTGATTGACCGAGCGAATCGCTCTAAAGCAAAAGGTACTATCGATCAGGTCGTGAGCAGCATGAAAGAAAGTGATGTTTCGGTGTGGATGTTCCCAGAAGGCACGCGTTCTCGTGGGCGTGGTTTGCTGCCATTCAAAACAGGTGCTTTTCATGCGGCAATTGGTGCAGGTGTGCCAATCATTCCTATCGTATGTAGCTCGACGAATAAAATTAAGCTGAACCGTTGGAACAATGGTCATGTGATTGTTGAAATGCTACCTCCAATCAGCACTGAAGGCTATGGTAAAGAGGGCATTCGCGAGTTAGCGAATATCTGTCGTGAACAGATGAAAGAGAAGCTTGAATCGTTAGATGAAGAAGTCAAACAGCGCAACGCTGCTTAAGTTTTACTGCGATATCATCACGAGAAAACAATAAAAAACGGGTAGCCTGAGCTACCCGTTTTTTTATGTTTGTCAGCAAGTGCAATTATTTGCGAACAGCGATTGCTTCAATCTCGATGCCAACATCTTTTGGTAGGCGAGCCACTTCTACACAAGAGCGTGCAGGGTAGTTTGCTACGCCGTGCTCATCAAAGAACTTGCCGTAAACTTCGTTCACTGTGCCAAAGTCATTTAGGTCTTTAACAAAAACCGTTAGCTTTACAATATCAGATACTTTAAGACCTGAAGATTCAACTACAGCCTTTACGTTTTCTAGAGACTGACGAGCTTGTTCTGCGATATCAGCAGACACTTCACCTGTCGCTGGGTTTACTGGGATTTGGCCTGAAGTAAGAACCATGTTACCTAGATCTACGCCTTGAACGTAAGGACCGATTGCTGCTGGTGCAGACTCAGTGTGAAGTACTTTCGTCATTTGATTTTTTCCATCAGTTGTAGGGAATAAAGATTCTCAGTTTGCCTCTAAACCCTCGGTAGGTAAAGAGCAAAATACCCCGACATTGCAGGGTATTTTAAACGTATCAAAGCCTAGTCGTGCGGCGTGTTTATCGCTCGGTTACGATCTCGCGTGAGAACACTTTCTCGCAGTATTTACACTTTAGGCGGATTTCTTGTTTCTTCTCGAACACGCTAAAGCTGCTTTCTACTGGTTCATTATGAGAAATACAGTTTGAATTCGGGCATTCAAATACATCATTGATGCGCTCAGGAAGCTCTAACGCTAGCTTTTTCACCACTTCATAATTCTCGATTTGATTCACGGTCGCGTGAGGAGCATACAACGCTAGCTTGCTCGCTTGCTCTTCATTGATAAACACATTTTCGATTTTGAGTAGATCTTTATGACCGAGTGCTGATGATGGCAAGTTCAGTCCAATCGTTACGCGTTGTGATGAATTGTGCATATCGAACAGTCTTAATACTTTGATACCGATTTGCGCAGGGATGTGGTCGATGACCGTACCATTTTTGATTGCTTCTACCTGCAATTGAGTTTCTTTAGCCATGATTTTTCCCCTCGATTACAGTGTTTCGTTTAGAACAAGCGCCAGCAGTGCTTGGCGAGCATACACGCCATTTTGAGCTTGCTGGAAGAAGTAAGCATGAGGCGTTTTATCAACATCAGTTGTGATTTCATCCACACGTGGTAGTGGGTGCAGTACTTTCAAGTTCTCACGCGCGCCTTCTAGTAGTGCCGCCGTTAGGATGTAAGCCGACTTAATATGTGCGTATTCCGATTCGTCAAAGCGTTCTTTCTGTACGCGTGTCATGTACAGAATATCCAGTTCAGGAATCACACTTTCCATGTCTGTGTGTAGGCTATATTGAATGCCAGCTTCGTCTAGTTCTTCGCAGATGTAATCTGGCATTGCCAGCGCATCTGGTGCAACAAAGAAGAAGCGGATGTTGTTAAACTTTGCTAAGGCTTGAGTCAGTGAGTGCACTGTGCGGCCATATTTTAGGTCACCTACGAATGCGACGTTCAGGTTGTCTAGACGCCCTTGTGTTTCCGCGATGGTGTATAGGTCGAGTAGCGTTTGAGTTGGGTGTTGGTTTGCACCGTCGCCCGCGTTGATCACTGGCACGCCATTTGAAAATTCAGAGGCCAAGCGAGCGGCGCCTTCTTGTGGATGACGCATCACAAAGGCATCGACGTAAGAAGAGATGACTTGTACTGAATCTGCGAGTGTTTCGCCTTTTTTCGCCAGAGAGGTATTACCATCATTATCAAAGCCAATCACGTCACCACCAATGCGCTGAATCGCTGTTTCAAACGATAAACGTGTACGTGTTGATGGTTCAAAGAAACAACTTGCAACGACTTTGTTTTTAATCAGTTCTGGTCGAGGTGCTTTTTTAAGGCTACCTGCTGTTTCTACGATAAGTTCCAGTTCTTCGCGTGAAAGCTCTGGAATAGAGATGATGTGCTTCTGGTAAAGCGAGTTCGCCATGATCTTCTTCCCTATAACATTGATGACTACATCCAAATAACCGAAAGGAATTTTGGACATAAAAAAACCTCCCCAATGGGGAGGTTTTAAAATTCAATAGAATTAACGAAAATAACACCACGTAAGCGTAGTCGCTTAGCGAGAGCAAATCGCGTTTTTACGTCAGCAATCAGCGTGGTCATTTCTTAATCCTCAGACAAATTGCCGAGCATTATACGCTTAACTTTCGTGAGCGCAAGCGATTACATCATGGTTTTTATCGGCTGTTTTTGCGCACTGGTTTAGCTTCCTAGCGTCGCAACCATCACGGCTTTGATGGTATGCATACGGTTTTCAGCTTCGTCGAATACG
This sequence comes from Vibrio sp. 1402, assembly GCF_033340275.1. Lineage (NCBI taxonomy): Bacteria > Pseudomonadati > Pseudomonadota > Gammaproteobacteria > Vibrionales > Vibrionaceae > Vibrio > Vibrio sp. 1402. The sequence continues at coordinate 25,539 of NZ_JAWOWE010000014.1, read as the reverse complement.
ATGGAGTATTCCGATTCAAATACCTCTTCTGTTACTTCAAGGCCTTTCATACCGTATTTTTCAGCGACTTCTTTGCCGACGGTGGTTTCATCATTGTGGAAAGCTGGAAGGCAGTGCATGAATTTCACATGTGGATTACCCGTTTGCTTAATCACGTCCATATTGATTTGATAAGGTGTCATTAACGCTACACGTTCATCCCATGCCTCGGCAGACTCACCCATAGACACCCAAACGTCGGTGTATAGGAAGTCACAACCTTTCACACCTTCCTCAACGCTTTCTGTTAACGTGATTTTTGCACCGGTTTGTTGCGCGATAGTTTGACAAGTTGCCACGAGCTCTTCTTCAGGCCAGAACGCTTTTGGCGCGACAAGGCGAATATCCATGCCCATTTTCGCTGCGCCCACCATAAGTGAGTTACCCATGTTGTTGCGCGCATCACCTAGGTAAGCGAAGGTTATTTCATGTAGCTGTTTACCACGGCTGTGCTCTTGCATGGTCAGGAAGTCAGCAAGGATCTGGGTTGGGTGGAACTCATCCGTTAAACCATTCCACACTGGAACACCAGCATAAGTACCAAGCTCTTCAACAATGGATTGGCCAAAGCCTCGGTATTCAATCCCGTCGTACATACGACCAAGGACGCGAGCGGTGTCTTTCATCGATTCCTTATGACCGATTTGCGAGCCAGAAGGGCCGATGTAAGAGACTTGAGCACCTTGGTCAAAGGCAGCGACTTCAAACGCACATCGGGTACGAGTCGAAGATTTCTCAAAGATTAGTGCGATGTTTTTACCTTGAAGTGTCTTCTGCTCTGTTCCTGCATATTTAGCTTTTTTCAGCTCTGCAGACAGTTCGAGCAAAAACTGGATTTCTTTGGTTGAGAAGTCCAATAGCTTCAAAAAGTTGCGGTTACGTAAATTGAAAGCCATAGCTCGTCCCTTAGTACATGTGATTAGATTAATAGAATTCATTAAAACATATAAATGCTTTTATTGTGAATAATTATTTTTAATTAAAGCTAAAAAAGGTTGATGTATTCACATCAACCTTAGTTTTGATTCACCTAATGTAAAGGGACGAGTAAGTTATATATCGTCTCGTTCTATTGGACAGCTCATACAGCGAGCGCCACCGCGACCACGACCAAGCTCGTTACCAGGTACTGTCAGTACTTTGATGCCAGCTTTATCGTATTTTTCGTTGGTGTATACGTTGCGTTCGTAACCAATTACTACGCCCGGTTTTACAGTTAGAACGTTATTGGCGTCATTCCATTGTTCGCGTTCCGCTTCATAGCTGTCGCCACCAGTGGTGATGATTTTCAGCTGATCTAAGCCAAGAGCGGACTCAATCGCGTGCAGATAGTTATGTGAGGCTTCAACATGCATTTCACCGTTGCCTTTTGGTGTTAAGCGCCATGTGTCGAGATCTTTGCGCATGATCTCAGGGTAGACAGAGAAAGTATCTACATCCATATGGGTCATCACGGTGTCTAAATGCATACATGAGCGGTGTTTAGGCAGATCAATTGCAATCACTTCGGTCGCTTGGCCTGCTTTAAATAGGCTTGCTGCAAGGTTCTCTACACCTTGTGCAGTCGTACGCTCAGACATACCGATAAGAACTGCACCTTTACCAATAACCAACACATCACCGCCTTCGACATTCGCATTATCATAATGCAGATCATCGTCACCGAAGTATTTGATAAAATCTTGGCCAGCAAAAATTGGGTGCCAACGATAAATCGCACGTAAGTGGTTTGTTTCACGTTGGCGTGCAGGCATCATCATCGGGTTAAGAGAAACGCCGCCATAAACCCAGCATGAGGTATCACGAGTAAAGAGGTGATTAGGCAGTGGCTCAATAACAAAGTCGAGAGGACGCTTCATTTTTGGCAGCATAGAAGATGAGGAGATCGGTAGCTCTGAGTAAGCTAAGCCACCTAAAAAGATGCAGGCAAGGTGTTCATCATCCATTTCTGAAAAGTATTGGCGTAGGTCTCGCGCAAAGGTTGGCCCGTAACGAAAGTCAGAAATCTGAGTGTTCAGCAGCCATTGTTTTGCATCTGGAACAGCGAGGGTTTCGACCAGTAAATCGTGGAGGAGAAGCACTTCAACGTCTTGCTCGCGCAGCGTACGTGCGAATGCATCGTGCTCTTCACCTGCCGCTTCTACAGCAAGAACGTCATCAAATAGCAACTCATGACAGTTTGACGGAGTTAAGTGGGTTAGGGCGCGTTCAGGGCGATTTAATAGAACTCGTCGAAGTTGACCAACTTCTGATCCAACGTACAGCTTGCTCATTTTGTATCCTTACAAATTTTCCAGCCATTAGTTATGACAAGCTTCCTAGAAAGATGCAAGTTATCAAGCTTTGTTTATATTCTGGTGTTTCTGGTTTTGTGAGTTTTTTATTTTTATTTTGATTCTTATTAAATTTATTATTAGATATAAATGCTATTTTGCTAAAATTAGAGTGCGTGCGTTTTTATTCTAATTTTCCCGTTGAGAAAGAATACATGCACAGTGCATAAAACGTGCATTTTTATTCTAAATTATGCATTATTAAAGTGAATTTATTCGTTATGCATCTTCGTTTTACACGTGAGTGTATTCAAGAAAGCATCATAAACACGCATAGAAAGAGAAAATAACCACATTAAGTGTCAATTAGGATGTTCTGAATATTAAAAAATGCCATTCTTTGTTAATTTTTTGTTTCTTTGTGTGGTCGGTTTAATATTTAGATTCAAATAACCGATAAGAATCGCAGTGGTATGATGTTTGTTTGTGGCTTTTCATCGCAATCCATGCCATATTTCACCGGATCAGCATACTCAGTATCGGGTATTGTGTTTCCATCAAGTAACTAATCTGGAGCCAAAACATGTCTCACGAAGATGAATATCTATCAGTAGAAGAATTAATTGAGATTCAAAAGGAAGAGACTCGCGATATCATTGCAGCATTGCTAGAAGATGGCAGCGATCCAGATTCGCTATACGAAATTGAGCACCACCTGTTTGCAGAAGATTTTGACACGCTAGAAAAAGCGGTAGTTGAAGCATTCAAGATGGGCTTTGAAGTTCTTGAAGCAGAAGAAACTGAAGATGAAGATGGTAACAAGTTGCTTTGCTGTGATGCGACTATGGAGTCCGCACTAGACGCAGAAGCGATTGATGCGCAAGTTGAAAAATTGATTCACTTGGCAGAAAAATACGACATCATCTATGACGGTTGGGGTACGTACTACGAAGGCGAAGATGCGCTTTACCCTGAAGAAGATGAAGACGACGAGTAATCAAAGCTCACTACTTTTGGAAAAACCAGCGTTTAACGCTGGTTTTTTTATTCCTTGAAAAACTGACGAATGTGGAGGCGATAAATAATTCACATTGAGTTTATAGGGGATTTCTCCCTATAATGCGTGAAAATTGATCTAGCTCAAGGTGTATATGCAACTCTCACTCGCCGGTTTATGGCAAGTCTCTCCACTGACGGACCTTTCTATCCCACAGGATGACATTACTTTCCCTGCTCCTTTGAGTCAGGTATTGCCAGCTGAACTGACAGAAGAAGCAATTCGTCAGCAAGAGTGGCACCTGATGCATGACATTGAAGTGGACGAATCCATGATGGCATTCCCAGCGGTAGAAATGGTGTTGGGTGGTGTGGATTACCATGCAGAAGTGCGTTTGAACGGAGTAGCATTGTTCGACTGTGACGGTTCTCAAAATGTCTACAAGAAAGACATTCGTCCGTTCATGCAAATGGGGCGTAACCGCTTTGAAATCTTGTTCTTAGAGGAAGAAGAGGATCTTCTGTTTGATGAAGATAAACCTGAGCTGTGCTCTCTGTCCGATCATGAATATAAAAAAAGTGATGAGCGCTTAGGGGTATGGCAAGAACCGTATCTGCAGTTCATTCGCAATGTACGTTTAGACCGCGTGGCAACCGAGCAGATTTGGCACCACGGTGGTGGTTGCGAGTTTAAAGTAGACTTGTACTATCAAACTTTTGCGCCGGGTCTGGTCTCTGCATCGGTTAAGTTTAATGGTATGACTTACCATATTCCTATTGATGTCCGAGCGGAGCATGCGAGCGCTTTATTCCAGATCGAAGCGCCAAAGTATGCCGATCTTACTGATCCTGATCCAAGTGATCTCTACCAATTGTCTGTTGAGTTGGATGGGCAGCACCAAAACTTCACTGTTGCCTTGAGCCAGGAGCTTTGTGTTACCCATGTTGTGCTTTAACTTCTAATAATATTATCTATTACAGCATCTTAAGCATTACGACTTCACATGCATCATGCCCTGTTTGTCCAAGCGGGGCATCGAGATGCTCAAAGCCTAGCTTTTCATACAAGCTTACCGCTTCTCTCAGACATTCAGTTGTCTCTAAATAGCACTGCTGATACCCAAATTGTTCCGCCAATTGTAAGCTCAATGCGACGATGCGTTTGGCTAAACCGTGTCCTCGTGTTTGAGGTAAGAAGTACATCTTTTGTAGTTCACACACATTTGGCTCGCCAGCTAAAGGGGCAAAGCCACCGCCACCAACGATCTCTCCGCGATGTTCAATGACCCAATAGGCGGCCCCGCATTGATTGTAAACCGAATACATATCATCAAGCGTTGGATCGGCCACACCATAACCTTTGTCTGCGGTTAAGCCGTATTCTGCAGAGACTTTACGAATCACATCTGCGACTTGCGGGTTGTCTGCTTTAGTAAGAGGCCGAAGAACGTATTCCTCAGACTGACACACTTTTGTTAGCCCTTTTAGGTAAGTCTCTAGACCAAGTTTGAGTTGCTCTTGCTCGCTGTCATCGAGTTGGGTAAGCAGTTGTTCAAAGAAGTGGTTTTGCTGTTGGTCCAGTTGTGATAACGCCTGTTGGCCTTGCTCTGTAATCGCTACGAGTTGACTACGTTTGTCTTTTGGGTTTTCGATGCTCTCGACCAAACCTAATTTAATCAAACCAGTAACGGTTCGGCTCGCGTTGGACTTGTCGACATTAAGCTGCTGTGCCAGCTGATTGATGGTCAATGGCTGCAATTGGATTTCACCCAATGCGTGCGCTTGCACTGGAGTGAGAGCGACATCGCCGCATTGTTTATCAAGCATACCAAGCAATCGGACGGCTTGACGGGAGTAGTGTCGAAGTTGACGAGCGTTCATTATCACTTACCTCTAAAAATAAAGTTGCGCACCGCAATTAAATTAATTGCGGTGCGCAACCTTGTCAATGGTAAATGTCATTTTTCTCGTTAGGAGACGTAGTGAGCCTCCATGTTTAAGCGTGGTGATGTAAACAAAACTGCGGTGCTGGAGCTTTTTCTGATGATTTACGCATCCATACTTTCTCGTGGAAGTAGTAAGCCACCGTGTTCAAACTCGGCTCTAGCATCGCCATTACGCCGCCGACAAATGCATCACCTGTTAGTAAGTAAACCACGGTAAAAGCGACGCTGAAGTGCACGGTCGCAAAGCTTGCGGTTTTTAATTTGGTCATCCACTGACGAGCTTTAAGTGCTGGGACTTTTGCCCATGCCTTTTCATGAAAGTAGAAGGCTACGGTGTTCACTGAAGGCTCAATCATGGCAATTAAACTACCAATTAGAATGTCGCCTGTGAGTACGTAAGCGACACTAAATGCGATAGTAAAATGCAGTGCTGCGAAAGTTAGTGTCTTTTTCATGATAATTACTCAATCGTGTTTGTTTCGATGAGTTCATTATCGATAATAATTCTCATTAATGCTAATGGGTAATGAGTATTGTTGTGATAGGGGGAAGCTATTGATGATGGTTTTGGTGAAATGTATACAAAAAAGGTTGGCCATGATGACCAACCTTTGAACCAAAAGTGAGAAGTGTTAATTCTTCTCTTTCACTGAGGCTTAAAGCGCAGCGATCGTTGTCTTCTGCTCTTCTAGCTTAGCTAGTGTCTCTTTGTAGCCTTCAAGCTTCTCACGCTCTTTAGCAACAACTGCTTCAGGTGCTTTCGCTACGAAGCCTTCGTTACCTAGTTTGCCTTCGATACGCTTGATTTCGCCGTGAGTCTTCTTGATTTCGCCATCTAGACGAGCAAGCTCAGCATCTTTGTCGATCAGACCTGCCATTGGGATCATCAACTCAGACTTACCAACCAGTGCTGTCGCACATGCAGGAGTTTGTTCGCCAGTTTCAAGCACGCGTACTGCTTCTAGCTTCGCTAGTGACATCAGTACTTGCTTGCTTGCTTCTAGACGAGAGGCATCTTCTGCATTTGCTGCTTTCAGCATAACGTCAAGCGGCTTACCAGGGTTGATGTCGTATTCAGCACGTAGGTTACGGATGCTGGTAATGAACGCCTTCACCCATTCGATATCATCTAGCGCTTCTTGGTTGAAGTTTGCTTCGTCGAATTGAGGAAGTGTTTGTAGCATGATTGTCTCGCCTTCTACACCTTCAACTAATGGCTTGATGCTTTGCCAGATAGTTTCAGTGATGTAAGGAATCACTGGGTGAGCTAGACGTAGAGTCTTCTCAAGAACCGTGATTAATGTACGACGAGTACCACGCTGTTGTGCTTCAGTACCTTTCCATAGAACTGGCTTAGTAAGCTCTAGGTACCAGTCACAGAATTGGTTCCAGATGAATTCGTAAAGCGTGTTCGCAGCCATATCTAGACGGAAGTTGTCGATATGGTTGTTGAACGCTTTCGCTGCTAGTTCAAACTGAGACTCGATCCACTTGTCTGCTAGTGAGTATTCAATCTCACCACCGTTGAAGCCACAATCTTGCTCTTCTGTGTTCATCATTACGTAACGGCTTGCGTTCCATAGCTTGTTACAGAAGTTACGGTAACCCTCAAGACGCTTCATATCCCAGTTGATATCACGACCTGTCGATGCCATTGCTGCAAGAGTGAAACGCAGTGCGTCTGTACCGTATGCTTCGATACCGTTTTCAAACGTCTTACGAGTGTTCTTCTCGATCTTCTTCGCTAGTTGAGGCTGCATCATGTTGCCACAACGCTTCTCTACGAGAGACTCTAGGTCGATACCATCGATCATGTCGATTGGATCAAGGACGTTACCTTTCGACTTAGACATCTTGTCGCCGTTTTCGTCACGGATTAGACCAGTAACGTAAACTGTCTTAAATGGTACTTGTGGTTTGCCGTTTTCGTCTTTCACGAAGTGCATGGTCATCATGATCATGCGCGCAACCCAGAAGAAGATAATGTCGAAACCAGTTACTAGTACGTCTGAAGGGTGGAATACTTTCAGATCGTCAGTTTGCTCTGGCCAACCTTGAGTACCGAACGTCCATAGTGCAGAAGAGAACCATGTATCCAGTACGTCTTCGTCTTGGTGCAGTTCAATGACTGACTCTAGGTTGTTGTTCTTACGAACTTCTTCTTCAGTGCGACCTACGTAAACATTACCTTGGTTGTCGTACCAAGCTGGGATGCGGTGACCCCACCATAGCTGACGAGAGATACACCAGTCTTGAACGTCACGCATCCAAGAGAAGTACATGTTTTCGTATTGCTTAGGAACGAATTGGATGTCGCCGTTTTCTACTGCTTCAACTGCAGTTTTCGCTAGAGGCGCAGTACGCACGTACCATTGGTCAGTTAGCATTGGTTCGATAACCACGCCACCACGGTCGCCGTAAGGAACTTGTAGATCGTGATCTTTCACTTCTTCAAGTAGACCTAGCTCGTCGAATTCAGCAACGATAGCTTTACGAGCGGCAAAACGCTCCATACCGTGGTATTTAGCTGGTAGTTCAGTGCTGTAAGCTTCGCTTGCTTCGCCGTTAGTGTTGAATACTTCTGCTGAGTCGCGGATGTTCGCGTCGAAAGTCAGAATGTTGATCATTGGTAGCTGGTGGCGCTTACCTACTTCGTAGTCGTTGAAGTCGTGCGCAGGTGTGATTTTCACACAGCCAGTACCTTTTTCCATATCTGCGTGCTCATCGCCCACGATTGGGATGCGACGATCAACGATAGGAAGGATGATTTCTTTACCGATAAGATCTTTGTAACGTGGATCTTCTGGGTTAACTGCAACACCTGTATCGCCTAGCACGGTCTCTGGACGAGTCGTTGCAACAACGATGTAGTCTTTGCCATCCGCTGTTTTTGCGCCATCTGCTAGTGGGTAGCGGAAGTGCCACATGTTGCCTTTAGTGTCTTTGTTCTCTACTTCTAGATCTGAAATCGCGGTGTGTAGCTTTGGATCCCAGTTAACTAGACGCTTACCGCGGTAGATTAGATCGTCTTCGTATAGACGTACGAACACTTCTTGAACGGCGTTAGATAGACCATCGTCCATCGTGAAGCGTTCACGATCCCAGTCTACAGATGCGCCAAGACGACGAAGCTGCTTAGTGATAGTGCCGCCAGATTCGCCTTTCCATTCCCAGATTTTGTCGATGAAAGCTTCACGACCGTAATCGTGTTTTGTTTTGCCTTCTTCTGCAGCGATCTTACGCTCAACAACCATCTGAGTTGCGATACCAGCGTGGTCAGTACCTACTTGCCAAAGGGTGTTTTTACCCTTCATACGTTCACAACGGATAAGCGTATCCATGATCGTATCTTGGAACGCGTGGCCCATGTGTAGGCTACCAGTGACGTTCGGTGGCGGGATCATGATGCTGTATGATTCTTTAGTAGTGTCACCGTGTGGCTTAAAGTAGCCTTTCTCTTCCCAAGTCTGATACAGAGCTTGTTCGATTGAAGTTGGGTTGTATGTCTTTTCCATAGCGCTCTTTTAATGGATACGTTGATGGTTGAATCTTAGTCAATCTTTATAAGTGAGGGATCTTAACAAGATCGCCTTAACTATAAGGATTGACCGTTAAGGATATTGAATTTCGATCGTTTGCAGCTGGTAACCTGCTTGACGGTAAATTTTATATCTTTCTCTTGCGAGTTGTTTAGCTTTTTCTTCGCAGGGCACGAAGTCTACCACTTGAGCAAACTTGTTCGCAAAGGTTGTCTCATTTTCCGCCAAATTAATTACCAGCTGACGGTTCCAATTAGGTTTTACACCTTCATGGCCGATTTCAATGTTGGTGGCGTATTTCGGTCCCTCGCCTACGAGGTTATGTGCCATGAACTTGTCTGCATCAACTTGCCAAAAGGCTTCAGCGAGCTGCTCGGCGTGTGGTTTGTCTTGGCAGTTTAAATACACTTTAGCGCCTTGGCGAGCAAAGTGCTGAGCCAAAAACACGATGTATTCTTCAAAGCCAGCCACCGTTGCTTGCGGGCTCTCTTCGTTAATGATGTAGAAGGTTGCAGTTTGCATCATTCTCTCACTTGCCTTGGGTCTCTTCCTAAGACCATCTTAAGTCCCACTTTCATTTTAGAAAATTAGGATAATAAAAAAGGGCCTTGCGGCCCTTTTAGATGTTGTTCAGAAATTACTCTTCTGTCTCTTGGCCGCTGCGGTTCAAAAGGAATTGGACAAGCATTGAGACAGGACGGCCCGTTGAGCCTTTCGCTGCGCCTGATTTCCACGCGGTACCTGCGATATCGACGTGTGCCCAGTTGTACTTCTTCGCGAACTTAGATAAGAAGCAACCCGCAGTAATTGTGCCACCAGGGCGACCACCAATGTTTGCCATATCCGCAAACGGGCTTTTCAACTGTTCGTGGTACTCGTCTGCCATTGGTAGACGCCATGCACGGTCACTCGCTTGCTCAGAAGCGTTTACTAGCTCATGAGAAAGAGGGTTGTGGTTAGAGATTACGCCGCTGATATGGTGGCCTAGTGCGATAACACAAGCACCAGTTAGCGTTGCAACGTCAACCACGCAGTCTGGTTCGAAACGCTCTACGTAAGTCAGTGCGTCACAAAGAACAAGACGGCCTTCAGCATCCGTGTTCAGAACTTCTACAGTTTGACCAGACATGGTCGTTAGGATGTCACCTGGACGGTAAGCGTTGCTGCCAGGCATGTTTTCACAACCCGCTAGAACACCAATAACGTTGATTGGTAGGTTTAGCTTCGCCAGCGCTTTCATTGTACCGAATACCGATGCCGCACCACACATGTCGTACTTCATCTCATCCATACCTTCGCCCGGCTTTAGAGAGATACCGCCTGAGTCGAAGGTTAGACCTTTACCTACGAGCACAATCGGTTTTGCATCTGAGTCAGGGTTACCTTTGTACTCGATGATAGACATCATAGATTCGTTTTTAGAACCACGGCCTACTGCTAGGTAAGAGGTCATACCCAGTTTTTCCATCTCTTGCTCACCAATAATTTTGGTGGTTACGGTTTCGTAGTCGTCCGCTAGACGACGAGCTTGAGAAGCAAGGTAAGCTGGATTAGCTACGTTTGGCGGCATGTTGCCAAGGTCTTTTGAGGCTTTGACACCTGATGCGATAGCAAGACCATGAGTGATTGCTTTTTCACCCAAGTTCAATTCACGACGCGTTGGTACGTTGAAAACAAGCTTGCGCAGTGGGCGGCGAGTCTCAGGTTTCACGCTCTTGAATTGATTAAATGTGTATAGACCATCTTTAGTCGCTTCTACAGCCTGGCGCACTTTCCAGTATGTATCACGACCCTTAACATGCAGTTCAGTTAGGAAACATACCGCTTCCATTGAGCCTGTCTCGTTAAGTGTGCTGATCGTCTTTTGAATGATTTCCTTGTACTGGCGCTCGCCAAGTTCACGCTCTTTGCCGCAACCGACAAGTAAAACGCGCTCTGACAAAACACCTGGTACTTGATGCAGTAGCAGCATCTGACCAGGTTTACCCTCTAGATCACCACGGCGAAGTAGTGAACTGATGTAACCGTCACTGATTTTATCAAGTTGTTCGGCTACTGGAGAAAGGCGACGTGGTTCAAACACACCAACAACGATACATGCGCTACGTTGTTTCTCTGGACTGCCACTTTTTACACTGAACTCCATGCGTACTCCTACATCCTGAAGACAAATTGCTCTAAATGTTAGATAATGATCGCTTACTTGTTGAATTTTAGCTCCAGGCTTACATGCAGAGCTGATTAAGCGACTAACATCTAGTTTATAATTTTTAAAAAAATAAATGGTTCAACGGGAAACTATAGTGATTCGACCAAAAAAACAAGTTTTGTATAGGTAATTTCAGCGTGATTATTGTTAGATATTTGATCCGCGAAACACTCAAGAGCCAATTTGCGATTTTTTTCGTACTTTTTTTGGTGTTTGTAAGCCAGAAATTCATAAGTGTTCTTGCTGATGCTTCTGATGGGGATATTCCTGCTGGATTGATTTTCTCGATTGTTGGTTTGAACATGCCAGCAATGGGTCTGTTAATGCTGCCTTTAAGTCTGTATATCGGCATATTGATCACATTTGGTCGTCTGTATGCAGAGAGCGAAATTGTCGTAATGAACGCGACAGGTATTGGTAATAAATTCTTGGTTCAAGCGGCCTTATACCTAGCGTTGATTACTTCAGCGGTGGCGGCTTTCAATGCGTTGTGGCTATCGCCGTGGTCTCAAGACCGCGTTGAGCAGCTTTATGAGCAGGTAGCGTCAGAAAACAGCGTTGACCTACTTAAAAAAGGTCAGTTCCAAGGTACACCAGACGGTTCATCGGTTGTGTTCATCGATGACATTAAAGACAATACCTTGAGCAACGTTTTTGTTGCGCAGATGCGCCCTCGAGATTCAGTGTTACCGAGTGTGATGTTCTCATCTTCTGGTGAAGTAAAAGAGCTTTCGGACGGTCGTCAGATCATCACTATGAAAGAAGGTACGCGTTATGAAGGTGTGCCTACTCGCGTTGAATATATGATCACGAAATTCGATGAATACGAAGGTGTTATCGGCCAACGTGAGGTCAAAAAGAAAGGGCGAGACTGGGAAGCATACCCAACGGTTGACTTGATAGGTCACCCAGATCCAGAGGCGCAAGCGGAGCTACAATGGCGAATTTCGTTATTTGTGTGTATTCCACTCTTAACAATGCTCGTTATTCCTTTGTCTGCGGTGAATCCGCGTCAGGGACGGTTTGCCAAAATGGGGCCTGCGATTCTGATCTATCTAGCGTATTTCTTGGCGATCAGTGCAACCAAATCTGCATTAGAAGATGGTGACATCCCGGCTGCTATTGGTATGTGGCCAATCAATGCGATGTTGCTGATTGTTGCTATCATGGCGAATATGATGGACAGCGTTGCTGCTAGACGAATAAAAGACAAATTCCGCAAGAAGAGGCTCGCGTAAGCTGTGTTCAAAATCTTAGACCTTTACATCGGTAGAACCATCATCTCTACCACTGCCTTGGTTTTAGCGACGTTTGTTGGCTTATCGGGCATCATCAAATATGTAGAACAGCTACGTAAAGTAGGGCGAGGTGTGTACGACCTCACTCATGCGTTGTACTTTGTGTTACTCAGTGTGCCGCGTGATATCGAAATGTTCTTTCCAATGGCGGCATTACTCGGTGCCCTGATCGGCTTAGGTATGTTGGCTTCAAGCTCTGAGCTGGTGGTGATGCAAGCTGCTGGTTTCTCTAAGCTGGATATCGGGTTATCGGTACTAAAAACGGCCGTCCCGCTCATGATTGTCGTTATGGCGTTAGGTCAATGGGGCGCTCCTGAGGCCCAGAAGATGGCCCGTGACTTACGTGCGTTTGCGATATCAGGTGGTAGCATTGTGTCTGTGCGCTCAGGTGTGTGGGCTCGTGACGCAAACGACTTTATCTTTATAGGTAAAGTCGAAGACGACAAGCTTCATGCTTTAAATATGTGGCGTTTTGATGATGATAAGAATCTACAAAAAGTTATTTTCGCCGAAGAAGTCGACTACCAACAAGATAACAACTGGCTGATGCGCTACGTACAAATTACGGACATGGAAAATGAAAACGTAATTTCAAAGCAAGACATCGAACAGATGGAGTGGCACACCTCTTTGGCACCAGATAAGTTAGCTGTGGTGACCGTGAAGCCAGAAGAACTGTCGCTGAGCGGTTTGTATGATTATGTGACTTACCTAAAAGCATCGGAACAAGATGCATCTCGCTATGAGTTGGCGTTTTGGCGTAAGTTGACTCAGCCGCTTTCAATTGCTGTGATGATGTTAATGGCGCTATCTTTTGTTTTCGGTCCACTCAGAAGCGTGACCATGGGGGCAAGGGTATTGTCGGGCGTGGTTGCCGGGTTTACTTTTTACATATCCAGTGAGTTCTTTGGCCCATTAAGCTTGGTGTATGGCATATCCCCAGTGTTTGGTGCTTTGGCCCCGAGTTTGGTGTTCTTAGCTATTGCGATTGCATTGCTACGAAGAAAGCTATGACTGAAGCATCATCGAATAAACCAAGTTTTACCGAACCAAATGTAAAAGGAAGGCATTTCGCCTTCCTTTTTTGTGTTCCTAGACAAGTTAGTTTGCCTTGGGTAATACAACTACCTCTGTTTTGGCCCAAATGTCGTGGAAACCACGTTTCTTCGGATCAATCGGTACAGTCAGATTTGCCAAGCCAAAGCCAGATGTCGAAATACGAATCAGAGCTTGAGTTACCGTAATTGGTGCACCGTCTTTGGCATTGCGAACTCGAAGCTTCCAAGCGCGCATCCCAAGAGTTTGTCCTGCTCGCGTCCAGAAGAACACAAAGAAATATATCCACACACCCGCAAGATAAAGTGTAAATAGAGGGCTCAATACAGGGTGCTTTCCGAGCATATCTGCGGCATCTGCGTACTCGCCATAGCTCAACAATCCTGCTGCATTTAGTGCAAACACAACGGCCATAACAATACCAGCGGCCATCATTTCAATTGCGATAATAATCAATGTGTCGTAAATCAACGCTGCAAGTCGACGAAAGAGACCAGCAGGTGGAAGAGTTGTAGACGTTGCCATTATTCCATCACTTACCTTAAAAATTGTGCGTCAGAATATAGATTCCCTCACCAAGAGAAAAGAGACCTAACGCACAGAGTCTTTAATTGTGTATAAACTAAGTGACTTTTCTGCCCTACGTTATCAGCACATGTCATGATACACGAGGCCGTGCAGCAATATGTTTCAACTGAATTCGACTCTCTTAACCATTGGCTCTTTGGTCTGTGACCAGATTAGATAGCTGAGAGAGTTGGTGTTTCTCATCTTCGGTATAATGTTGGCTTAACGAAAGCTCTAAAGCTTTTTCTGACAGCTTGATTGCTGGTGACAAAAATAACTTAGGGTGCATACTAGAGAGAGCTAGCAAGGCCTTTTGTAGGCGAATCTGTATTTGGAGTTGCGCTGCACCATCGTGTGCTATCGGCAAAAAGACATCATCAAACAAATCCTGGCAGCTCAATGCGGGCACAAATAGTCTAGGATATCGAGTTTTGGTAGGAGGCTCACTGAGTAGGTCTCCCCATAATGAAAGTGCTCGTACAGAACGCCCAAGAACGTCAATTGCGGTGCCATTATCATTTACAGCCGGAGATAGTGCTCGTGAGGCGATTTCCGCCATAACGACTAAACCAAAGCGAGGGTCCTGATCATATGAACGCTCCGTTCGAATCGTGAAGGCTGCCGTTACTTCGCTTTCGTCTGGCAATTCTCCACAAACCCAAGCCAATGGTTGACCTACGTACACAAAACTTCCCGGTTGTCGCTCAAGGTAGATGGTGCATTGGTTTGCTTCAGCAATACTATCGAGATGATGCATATCAACATGCTGTAAGTAGCCAATTTCTTGGCTCAAAATAGGTTTACTTCCTCTGGGTTTATGTTCTGGGTGGCTCCACGGGTGAGCACCTAGCCAACGCTCTTTGCCCCGTTTTCTTATCGCATCTAACAAGGCTTGCTCCACGTATGAAGTGGTTTCACTGACCCTTCCTAGTACGGAAAGGTGCTGAATCCAACGTAGCAGAGTGAGTATGATCATCACGATTACGGCGATAGTTACGATGAACAGATAAATTTGTGCTTGTTGATGATAGGCCCCAATACCTAGCGCGATAATTCCTACCAAACTAAATAGAAAAGAGCCAAGAAAGGTTGCTAAGGCATTTTGTGTTGTGCTGTCTTCCATCAACAGTTTTGTCGCTCGTGGCGTTACCCCCGCACTAGCGGCACTGTATGCTGAGACCATAATATTGAGAGAGAATGTAGTCACTGCAAGCATGGAGGTTGCGAGGATATTTAATATGTTGTTCAACAAATCCTTGCTGACGTTGATGGCAGGGGGCAGAGTAATGAACTGGTTTAAAACAATCGACATTAAGGCGGTAGCAACAGCTAGTAATGCGTAGAGTGACGTCCGGACCCACAGTTTTCGTGTCATCTGTTTCAGTAACCACTGCCATTTTGACCCAGTCATTCTTTGCTCCTATTCAGTTCTCACTAGAAAGTCGATAGAAAATTCAGAAAGTTATTCTTGCTTAAGCATAGGTTAAATGCCCGTCGTTCTGCTTGATATTTCATGCATCACGAAAGTAAGAAAGCTGCTTGCTTCAAAGAATGGTGCTCTTGAGGTGTGAATTACCACGATTCTGTTACCTTAATTGATAGATGAATTAAAAGTATGTGATTGAAAAGAGGTAGCGCATGATTGTAATTACAGGTGCAAGTAGCGGCTTAGGGGCGGAACTAGCAAAGCGTTATGATGCGGAAGGCAAAGAGACGTATGTAATAGGAAGAAATACAGAAAAACTATCCGCACTAGCAAAACAACTCTCTCATAACGTCGGCTATCAAGCTTGCAACCTCTCATTACATCAAGGTGTGAAACAGCTCTTTGATGGGATGAAACAGCCTCCTGAAATGGTCATTCATAGTGCAGGAAGTGGTTATTTTGGCTTACTGGAAGAGCAGGAGCCGGAAGAGATTCAAAAGTTGATTGATAACAACCTGAATTCTGCGATTCATGTGTTAAGAGAGTTAGTAAAGCGTTACAAAGATCATCCAATAAAAGTGGTCATGATCATGTCCACAGCCGCGCAACAACCTAAAGCGCAAGAGTCTACGTATTGTGCAGTGAAATGGGCCGTCAAAGGATTAATTGAGTCGGTTCGTTTGGAGCTAAAAGGAAAACCTATGAAAATTATCGCGGTTTATCCTGGTGGAATGGATACGGAATTCTGGAAAACAAGCGGCAATACGATGGACACGAGTCACTTCATGCAAGCAGAAGATGCCGCAGAGATGCTCCATAATGCGTTGTCGAGCATTGGGAATGGTTATGTTTCTGATATTACAGTGAATAGAATTTAAAAAGAGTTTCGTATACTCACTTTCATCTGGAAGAGTAGTAGAAAATGGAGCGTACGTTTCTTATGAGTACAGCTTTGTCACACTTTGTGGCGAAATTATCAGCAAACGATAGTTATTTAAGGTATTTCTGCTTGCGCAGGTCAAAAGCTTACGTATAATGCCAACCATCAAAGGGCAATAGCCCAAAGATGCCGGTGTGGTGAAATTGGTATACACGACGGATTCAAAATCCGTTGCCTTCGGGCGTGGCGGTTCAAGTCCGCCCACCGGTACCATATTAGAAAGGTCGCTTTTATAGCGGCCTTTCGTCGTTTTAGGTGTTCGTAAATATCAAAAGAAAGTTAGCGTTGCCTTCGCGGTGGCGGCAGGAATGCCAGTCCAATCAACTCCGTCCACCGGTACCATATTTTAAGACAGAGCCTCGATGAAAGTCGGGGCTTTGTTGTATCTGGATCTTCAAAACAAAAAAAGCGCGAGGGGTATGCCTCGCGCAAACTACTACATGGTGATAGTAGGAACAGCCTATAGAGCTGTGAACAAGGTATTTTGAGTGTTCGGAGTCCAGTCTGCTTGGGACACGTGCGGTACATCAACTAGATAACGCAAACCTTGATAAGTCACCACATCACCTTGTTTATAGGAAACATTCTGAGTCCAGTTAGTGGCTGGGTCTGCATTTGTCCAAAGGCTAGAGGTTAGAGACGGTGCCCAATCTTGTTGCGCAGTATGGTTTGTTACAGCCTGGTATACAGTACCTAGGTGTAAGACGTAATCGCCAGCGTCGTAGTTATGACCAACTTGCCAGTTCGGTGTGTAGTTATCCATTGTGTCGAAGTCATAACCCGCTTGTTTTGCTAACTGTATAAACTTAGCGAGCTTAGGTAGGTTTTGCGTTGCCCCCATGCCACGCTTACCATCTTCAAATAGGAACTCGTGAGTTAATACGATAACTTTATCTGCGTGTAAAGGTGTACCACATGGGAACTCTTGAGCTTTGGAGTTGATCGGGTTAATCGTTGTTGGTGCACAAGTGTTTAACGCGGAATCCACATATCCAAGAAATGCTTCTGCTTCTGTAAGGCTGTTTGCTGGCATTTCAATGCCCCAATTTTCGGGTGCCCAGTCCACATCCCAACCGTGAGTTTGATAGCCGTTATTCGCTAGGATATTTTGAACCTCGATAGCTGCTTTTACACTGTTGGATGGGTTGGATGTATCGCATACATATCCTGGTTCCCAAGGTTTCAGGTCATCAGACGTGGCACATAACCCATCTGCTTTGAAGTCTTTCGTCACGCGCCAACCGTTGGTGTAGGGCAGTCTAGCAAACTCTGTTGCCTTGTAGTTCGGGTAGCTTGTAATGTTCGGCAAATACTTTGCTAACACAGATAAGTTTTCCGTAAACATTGAGGCATCGTAAACAGGGTCTTGATACGAGTTAAGCTGGTGGTCCCCGGTCGCATTACACTCCGCAGCACTGTTCGGTCCAAACTCATCCACGCAGTTGTGCACCATGTGATCGTAACTGTGGTTCGCAACAATATGACCAGTGTCTAATGCGAGCTTTAAGGCTTCTAGGGAACGGTCTTCATTTTCATCACCAATTCCATCTAAATGCCAAGCATTAAAGTAAAACGTCGCTTTGATATCTTCCTGGTTAAGTACTTGAATAACGTCAATAGATGCATTGATTGGTCCATCATCAAACGTTAGATAAATGGTGCCTTTAGAGTCGGTTTGAGCAAATGAGTGTTGTGATAGTGCGGCACTTACAAGCGTTGCAATAGCCAATTTATTAAATTTCATTCTCTATTCCTTTTAAGAAATTAATAACGACGTTGTCAGTAGTAAAATATTGATAATTTGAAACTTAATGTGATGTCTTAAATTATTTTATGACTTTTATCCTAGACCTAAATAATTACAAAAAAATAGGTGGTATTTTCTAAATTGGGATTGTGTTCACGAATAATGCAACCGGTTGCGCTTTTTTGTCTTGGTTATTTTTGCTACAGTTTTTACAGGTTGAAATTTACACAACGGGAGTAAGGCTATGAAAAAGATCCTTTTATGCTGTAGCGCAGGGATGTCCACCAGTATGCTTGTTAAGAAAATGGAGCAAGCTGCTGAAAATAAAGGAATTGAGTGCAAAATTGATGCAATGTCAGTGAATGCGTTTGAAGATGCAATTAAAGAGTACGATGTTTGTCTTCTCGGGCCTCAAGTACGTTTTCAGCTAGAAGAGCTAAGAAAAACGGCGCAAGAGCATGGTAAAAACATTGATGCTATTTCTCCTCAGCATTATGGAATGATGAAGGGAGAAGAAGTACTAGAGCAAGCATTAGAATTAATTAACTAAACTATAGTTTTAAATTAAAAAGATAACTGTACATCAAATATAAATATTTGATGCGGGATTCTTTTGCCTAAAATAAGGATGGATTCTATGAAGCTTTATGACGCAATTATAGGCGCAGTCGAAAAGCATATAGCCCCTATAGCAGCTAAAGTGGGGAATCAGCCCCATGTTCGCGCAATGAGAGACGGTTTTATTGTCGCAATGCCGTTTATTATTGTCGGTAGTTTCATTTTGATTTTTGCATTCCCCCCATTTGCCGAAGATACAACCTTTACTTTTGGTCGAATTTGGCTCGATTTCGCCACTACACATTTTGATACCATAATGATGCCCTACAACATGTCGATGGGGATCATGACCATTTTTGTTTCGCTGGGCGTTGCTTATAGTTTAGCGAAGGCTTACAAGATGGATGGGATCACGAGTGCTGTATTGTCACTAATGTCTTTTTTACTCATTGCGGCCCCAGCTAAAGATGGCGCGTTGTCTATGTCTCACATGGGCGGAACCGGGATCTTCACCGCAGTGATGTGTGCATTTTTCTCGGTGGAGCTCTACCGTTTTATGAAAAAGCACAATATTACGATTCGCATGCCAGAGCAGGTGCCACCGGCGATTGCGCGATCATTTGAAGTATTGCTACCAGTCTTAGCGATATTCATTACCTTATATCCACTTAGCCTTTTCGTACAAACCCAGTACGACATGCTGATTCCAGACGCTGTTATGGCTATCTTTAAACCGCTAATTAGTGCGTCTAACTCATTGCCTGCCATTATTGGCGCTTTATTGCTTTGCCAGCTACTTTGGTTTGCGGGTATTCATGGTGCTGCAATTGTTGTTGGACTGCTTTCTCCAATCTTTTTGACCAACATTGGTGCCAACATTGAAGCCTTTGTTGCAGGTGAACCGATTCCAAACGTATTTACTCAACCGTTCTGGGATTTTTACATCTTTATTGGCGGCTCTGGTGCAACACTTGCTCTTGTTATGCTGATGTCGTTTAGCCGTTCTGTTCACCTTAAGAGCATTGGTCGAATGAGTGCGGTGCCTGGCTTTTTCCAAATCAACGAACCTGTGATCTTCGGTAGCCCAGTTGTGATGAACCCGACCTTGTTTATCCCGTTCGTCTTCGCTCCAGTCATCAACGCTACGATTGCGTACTTTGCTGTGCATGTCGGCTTTGTGGGTATGGGTGTCGCTACAACACCTTGGACAACACCGGCACTGATAGGTGCTTCGTGGGGTAGCGGTTGGACCTTTGCGCCAGTATTGCTCGTCATTGGTTTATTAATTCTTGATCTAATCATCTACTTCCCATTCTTCAAAATGTTTGAGAAGCAAATGTTGGAGCAAGAACTACCAACGACGAAGGAAACTAAAGGTGACACGCAGCCGTCAGGCGAAGGCGTTACTGCTTAACTGTGCTTAATGGGCCGCAATTACCGCGGCCCGATTTTCGGAGAGAAAATGATGGAACAAGAATTGGTTGTAATGGAGATCATTTGCAATGCTGGTGAAGCCAGAAGTTTAAGCTACGAGGCATTGCGTTTATCTCGAGAACAAGATTTTGAAGCGGCTGATGAGAAGCTCTCTCAAGCAAGAGAGTGTATTAATAAAGCCCACTTAATACAGACTCAGCTTATTGAAGAAGATCAGGGAGAAGGGAAAGTCCCGATGACGTTAGTGATGGTGCATGCTCAAGATCACCTAATGACTACGATTTTGGCTCAAGAGATGGCTGTAGAAATCGTCGCACTGAACAAAAAAATCTCGAACAAATAAAGGGGGATGAAAATGTCTAGAGAGGCGATCAAACTTGCCATTATTGGCGGTGGTAGTAGCTATACCCCGGAATTGGTTGAAGGGGTTATTAAGCGCTTAGAATATTTACCCGTTAAGAAGATTCATTTTGTGGACATTGAGTCAGGAGCTGAGAAGCTTGAGATCATCAAAGGATTGGCTCAGCGAATGGTCGATAAAGCCGGCGCAAAAATTGAGATAAAAGCCGGTTTCGATCGCCGTGCTGCGATAAAAGATGCAGATTTTGTGATGACGCAGTTTCGTGTTGGTGGCCTTGCTGCACGCGCTAACGATGAGCGAATCCCAATCAAGTACGACGTCATCGGCCAAGAAACAACGGGCCCTGGTGGTTTTGCTAAAGCACTGCGAACCATTCCGGTCATTCTTGATATCTGTAAAGACATTGAAGAGTTGGCTCCAAACGCATGGATGCTCAATTTCACCAACCCAGCGGGTTTAGTTTCCGAAGCGGTCAGTAAGTACACCAAAGTAAAGAGTATTGGTTTATGCAATGTGCCCGTTTCAATGGAAATGATGATTGCAGAAATGATGGAGTGCGAGCCAAAAGAGCTACAACTTGAGTTTGCTGGGTTAAACCATCTCGTGTGGGTACACAAAGCATGGCTCAATGGGGAAGATATTACTCAAA
The DNA here is from genome assembly GCF_033340275.1 of Vibrio sp. 1402. Taxonomy (NCBI): domain Bacteria; kingdom Pseudomonadati; phylum Pseudomonadota; class Gammaproteobacteria; order Vibrionales; family Vibrionaceae; genus Vibrio; species Vibrio sp. 1402. The sequence goes on along the minus strand of NZ_JAWOWE010000014.1, from coordinate 4,501 downwards.
CGGTATTAGAGAAAGTCGGTGATGGTGCCAACTTCAGTATGAAGAATATCTGGGAAGAACCGTGGGATCCGGCATTTCTAAAAGCACTGGGGGCGATACCATGTCCTTATCATCGCTACTTCTATCAAACTGATGCCATGCTTGCTGAAGAGAAACAAAGTGCCGATGAAAAAGGCACTCGTGCTGAGCAGGTAATGGAAACAGAAAATGCGCTATTTAAGCTCTATCAAGATCCTACCCTCGATCATAAGCCGAAAGAGTTAGAGGAGCGGGGTGGTGCTTATTATTCTGATGCATCACTGAACCTAGTTGATTCAATTTATAACAATCGTAATAGTATTCATGTTGTTAACGTTTTAAATAATGGAGCGATCAACGGCCTACCTGACGATGCTGTGATTGAATGTAGTGCCGTGATTGGTAGCTGGGGGGCGAAACCTCTTGCGGTTGGCGAGTTGTCAAACAATATCAAAGGATTACTCCATCAAGTTAAAGCGTATGAGCAGCTAACAATAGAAGCTGCTGTCGAAGGTAATTATAACAAGGCGCTTATGGCATTAACCAATAACCCATTGGTGCCTGACATTGGCCGCGCCAAGTCAATCCTGGATGATATTCTGGCGGTGAACGCTCCGTATTTACCTCAATTTAAACTAACGACGTTGTAAAACTAAGGAAGGGCGCCGATGAAAGTCATTTTTAATGCTGATGATTTTGGTTTAACGAGAGGTGTAAATAGCGGCATCGTTAAAGCTCATCAGCAAGGTGTGGTTCATTCAACCACCATGATGGTGGGTATGGATGCTGAGCAACATGCCTTAGAACTAGCTCGCCATAATCCAGACTTGAAAACTGGCGTTCATCTTAGGTTTACAGCAGGTGTGCCTATAACGAAGCATCCTAACTTGACCAACGGCCGATCGCACTTTATCAACTATGACGAACTTTGGAGTAAGCAGGACTTCGAAACTCAGGTCGTTTATGATGAAGCAAAAGCTCAGGTGGAACATTTTTTATCGCTTGGGTTAGAGCTAAGCCACTTAGATAGCCATCATCACGCGCATACTCACCCTCAAATTTTGCCCGTTATTAAAGAAGTAGCGAATGAATACCGAGTGCCACTGCGGGGCACTGGCTTGTGTCAAGAATCGATGACAATCAGGTATATCTTTACTGATGAGTTTTATGACCAAAAAGTGAGCTTGGATGGTTTAATGACACATTTATTGAGCTTAAAAGCTGACTATGACTTGGTTGAGGTGATGTGCCACCCGGCAGAGGCCGATCAGGCGCTTATCTTAAAGAGTGGCTATGCGCTTCAGCGAGAGCTAGAGTTACAAGTTCTTACCTCTCCCATTTTAAAAGAACAGTTAGCTCATCATGGTATAGCTGTCACGGATTACTCTGAGCTCGTTTCTACCAATCAAATGGTCGGTGTATGATTAAAGGCTGCCAGCTTCGCCCCCTATAAGCACCTTACGAATTGCTGGCAGCCGTTCTACACAAACGGATATTTAATAACAATTGCAGTTGGACCCAATAGCATTATGGCAAGGATTAAAGATGTCGCCGAACTCGCCGGTGTAAATCGCTCTACCGTTTCTCGAATCATTAATGGGGAGGGGAAGTTTCGCGAAGAAACTCGAAAAAAAGTAGAGCAAGCTATGGCGCAACTGAATTATCGTCCCAGTGCAATTGCTCGTTCACTCGCAACCTCATCCAGTAATATGGTTGGGTTATTGGTGACTTACTATACGGGGGGCTTCTTTGGCGAGATGATGGAGCAGGTTCAAACCGAGCTGGATATTCATAAGAAGTTTTTGATTACAGCTCAAGGCCATCATTCTGCACAAGGTGAAAAAGAGGCAATTCAGCGTTTTAATGATTTACGTTGTGACGGCTATGTACTTCATAGTCGTTATTTGTCAGATGATGACTTACGTGAATTAGCTAAACAACCAACACCTTTCGTTCTCCTGGATCGCTACGTGGAAGGAATAGAAGAGCGTTGTGTTACCTTTAACCATCATCATGCAAGCCGTATTGCCGTTGAGCACCTTTTAGCTGGTGGTCATCGAAAGATTGCTTGTATTACCGGTCCATCCCAACGTCATAACAGTGTATTGAGAAAGCTTGGGTATATTGATGCAATGAAGGATGCTGGTATAGATATTGATGAAAGCTGGTGTGAAGAAGGGAATTATGGTCGGCAAAGTGGTTATGATGCAATGGCTGCAATTTTACAACGACACCCTGATGTGACGGCTGTCTTTTCGTGCAGTGAAGAAATGACGGTTGGCGCAATGCAGTACTTACACGAGCACAGTATTTCTGTACCAGAGCAAATCTCATTAACTAGCTTTGACAGTGTTGATCTTTGTGAAAGTCTTTACCCTACAGTATCAGCAGTGCACTTTCCTATCAGTGACATGGCCCGTGTAGCGGTACAAACGTTAATGGGGCTAGTCAAAGAGCAAGAAGTAATAGACAAGCCAGTGTTCGAGGCCAAGCTTAAAATACGCAAAGCAGATCGCTCCTTAAAGTAGCTTACTTCTATCTAATTAAGTGAGTCGCTTAGAAATAACGGTTTGATGTTTTGCTAGTTACTGATGAATTTATTCACAAAATTTACTAGTATTCTAACTCTCTTAAGAAATATAAATCAGTAGTGAATAAGTGGCAGCCATTAAACTAACGGTCGATCGTATTCAACCCGGATTACATATCCGTCTTCCGCTAAAGTGGAACGATCACCCCTTTCTACTCAATAGCTTTAAGATTAAAGACCAAGAGCAAGTCGAGATGATCCGCCACCTCGGCGTAAAGTTCGTTTACTTTAATCCAGAGCAAAGCGATGCCGTTCCACTCCCTGTTGATCAAAGACAAGCTGACAGAGTAACAAATGAAGCGTCGTTAGATCATGAAACTCAAAAAATGTGGCAAGAAAAACAGAACCGCATAGAAAAGTTAAGTGCATACCGTCGACGCGTGATTCAGTGTGAAAAAGAGTTTGAGCGCTCTCTGGCACGTATGCGTTCAGTCATGACTAAAATCCGTAACCGTCCGACAGCAGCAGTTGATGAAGCAAAGCTTCTTATTGAAGATATCGTCGAGAAGTTAATGTGCGATGATAATGTTACGTTACATCTGATGAACGGAAAAAATGAGTTTGAAGATATTTATTTCCACTCATTGAACGTGGCTGTTATCTCGATGATGATTGGCCGTGCTAAAGGGTACTCAGCAGCACAGTTGAAAGAGCTTTCCTTCTCCGCACTATTCCATGATATCGGGAAAATAAAAATCCCGACTGCAATATTAAGAAAGCAACTACCTCTAACAGAGCCAGAAACCAACTACTTAAAGTTGCACACTAAATATGGCGTCGATCTTGCGAGTCAAATCGAGGCTTTTCCCGAAGTCGCGAGAATTGTGATCGCGCAGCACCATGAGCTAAGAGATGGGTCTGGTTATCCTAAAGGCCTGAAAGGAGATGAGATCAACGAGTTTGCTCAAATTATTGCTGTAGCCAATGCGTTTGATAACTTGTGTCATACACCGATAGTCTCAGATCAAAAGATTCCTTATACCGCACTCTCTCATTTATATAAGAACTGTAAACACCTATATAAAGAAGAGAACCTGAACATCCTAATTAAGTTTATGGGCGTGTTTCCTCCGGGTACCGTAGTTCAGCTTTCTAATAATATGGTCGGCCTGGTTATCTCAGTGAATGCATCGCATTTATTATTCCCGAATGTCTTGGTTTACGATCCATCAGTACCAAGGACGCAAGCGCCAATCATTGATCTTGCCTCAAAAGATATAAAGATAGTTAACGCGATTCATCCGTCAAAATTACCGGATAAAGTAAAAGAGTATCTAAATCCGCGTTCGCGTATTTCTTATTTCTTTGATAGTGATGAGTAGTTATCCACAGCTTTTTGTGGGTAAATTGTATAAATCCTGAGTGTTATTTCTGGGTAATTTTAGGGTTGGATGGAAAGTATCCATTTGGCATGTTTTTTTAGAAAAAATGCATTTTTAGTATTGCCAAAGAAAATCTTCTCCCTATAATGCGCATCCATCGACACGGCAGACGCCACAAGGCTTTAGCAGGGTCGAAGAGGTAAAAAGCTTCTACAAAAAATTAGTTTAAAAAAGTGTTTGACACTAACAACTAAATCGCTAGAATGCACCTCCGCTTTGAGAGAAAAACTTCTCGCAAAGCAAGCTCTTTAACAATATAGACCTATCAATCTGTGTGGGCACTCGTTGATGATAATCCAATTAGATACCTCGGTATCAAATTAGGTTTCAATGAAACGAAGTGACCATTTGAATTGGGAAGCAGCCTTGAGCTGTTTTGTTTTACTTTTTCAAAAGTAAAAACCAATAAGAGCACAGTCAATTCAAACATTACTTTATGTAATGTTCAGTATTCATTGAGCCGAACAAAATCTTAAATTGAAGAGTTTGATCATGGCTCAGATTGAACGCT
>NZ_JAWOWE010000013.1:0-123974 GCF_033340275.1 Vibrio sp. 1402 | reverse complement strand
AGTTCTTTTAGTTGTTGATTTCATAACACTCTCCAATTTTGGGGGTAGAAAGTGTCAACCTTATTTAGGACGGCACATAACCCACTAAAAAGCCGATGTATCTACATCGGCTTTTTAGTATCACTTGGTGGTCACAAATAACCCAAAGTTAATGGCGAAAAACAGTGAAGAGACAAAACGTATAAGCTGAAGGTCACCACTGTATTCTTTCATGATAAAAACATGACACATCGCCGAAACCAAAAGCGCCACTTTAACCAAAGGAAGCTTCTTATTTACGAACCTTAAATAAATACAAAAAATAGAGATGGTGCAAGCAAAGAAAAAATCGTCACTAGTTCCATCTTCCTTAAAATACAAGGACATGGTTTTAGTTAAGCTTATATTTTTAGCTTCATTATGAGCCACCCACTAATATTTAGCGAGATAAGGGCATAAAAGAGGTAAAAAACAAGACTGACCGAAACAAAAAGTAGTGCATGCACTTTTTCTTCTAAGCTCTCTGGATGAACATTCATATCCACATCAAACACACCCGCTATAAAGTGTGCAAATACCGTGGAAGAGGCTGTAGAAAGGCCTCCTACCATAATGATAATAATCCCTCGCCTTAAGAAACGATGAAATGAACTTTTCCCGCCTTGGATCAGATCTGAGTTTACATATTTTAATCTATTTTTCCGCCTATTAATCATCACTAGCATCGGTACCTTTATCATTGTTTCCAAGAGAGTTTTCTACATCTTTAAGATCTTCCTTTAACGCTTTTATACACGACATTCATCGTCGTTGCATTCACTGTAGTTATGCCGTCGACTTACCCTATAAGAAAGCTCTTTAGATACCAATTCGTACTTTATCTATCTCAAATCTCTTCTTGACCTCAACTTAGCTTGAGGTTTTAGCCTTAGTCGCACGATTAAAAATCAACAATGAAAAAAGGAACCATTGTGTCCAAAATTGCGATTATTTATTTCTCTAAAACCGACGTTACTGGTCAGCTTGCTCGCGCGATTGCCGCAGGCGTTGAACAACAAGGCATTAAGCAGCAAGATGACTGTGAAATCCTCTCTCACCGAATTGAAGGCAATGAGATTATTGAGGGACGTTTTGTGAACCCTAAACTAATGGATGAACTTGCTGAGTGTGATGCGATTATCTTTGGCTCACCGACCTATATGGGCGGTGTAGCAGCGCAGTTTAAAGCATTTGCAGATGCAAGCAGTGAATCTTGGTATTACCAAAAATGGGCGAGCAAAATCGCGGCTGGCTTTACCAGTGGTGGGGCAATGAATGGCGACCAATCTTGCACATTACAATATCTACAAACGCTCGCTAACCAACACGGCATGATGTGGGTCGGGTTGGATAAGATCAGCAATTCTGGGGAGCAAAACCTGAATCGTTATGGTGTACAAGGTGGTATTGTTGCACAAGGTGGTGAAGATGGTCAGTTGCATGCTTCTGATGTTGCAACAGCAGAGTATCTTGGCAAACGAGTCGCTATGCTCGTGAACAAGCTCTCCACTCGCTAACAATAAAAAGAAGCCCCGTAAGATACATCTTCGGGGCTTCATATTTATCGCTTGTTTTGAGCGCTACTTCTTGATGTAGAGGTCTTTCGAGTAGATACGACCTTCTACGTTGCTCTTGGCAAAACCGCCAACCGTAGGACGAACCAAACGCGCTTGCATGTAGTAGTAAATCGGTGCGATTGGCATATCCGCCGCCAACAATTGCTCGGCTTGATCATAGAAACCTTGGCGCGCTTTCTCATCGGTTGCGGCCAATGCACTGTTCATCGCGTTGTCGTACGCTTCATTGCTGTAACGTGCAAAGTTACCCGAAGAACCTGAGCGAAGTAAGCTCAGGAAAGTAGACGCTTCATTGTAATCACCACACCAGGAAGCGCGCATCACATCGAAATTGCCTTGTTTACGCGCCACTAAGTATGACTTCCACTCTTGGTTTTCTAACTCCACGTGTGCACCGAGATTTTTTTGTAGCATCGACGCTATCGCAACCGCGATCGATTTGTTTGCCTCACTGGTGTTGTACAGCAATTTAAAATCGAGCGGCTTGTCTTGGCTGTAACCCGCTTCTTTTAACAACTGACGCGCTTTCTCGTCACGTTGTTGCTGACTCCATTTACTATACTCAGGGGGCGTCGCATCAAAACCGGCAGTGTACTGATGCGCAAAGGTGTACGCAGGAAGGTTGCCCACTTGCGTGACACCATTCGTAATCACATCACGCATGATGGAGTACGACACCGCTTGACGCACTCGCGCATCATCAAATGGCGGACGAGTGGTATTGAACGCGTAGTAATACGTGCACAGTAATGGCACCACCGTGTAAGCCTGCTTGTAATCTTGTTTAAGCTTCTGCGCCATATGAGTCGGCACATCTGACGTGATATCCAGCTCTCCTGCCGCATAACGATTGATTGACGCGTTTTGGTTTTCAAACGGAATGTAAGTCACTTTGTTTAAATGCGTATCTGCGCTGTCCCAGTAACTTGGACTCTTAACCAGTTCAATGCGCTCATTCACGACCCACTTATCCAATGTGAATGCACCGTTGCTAACAAATTGGTCTGGATCACTCCACGGCTTGTCGCGGTTTTCCACTGTCGCTTGATGCACTGGCATCATGGACGTGTGCCCAGTCATAGCAACAAAGTACGGCACTTGACTGTCCAACTCAAAACGTAGGGTGTATTTATCCACTGCCTTGATACCGAGATCGTCCAAAGGCTTTTTGCCCTCTGCTACATCGGTGATGTTTTTGATCTTGGTGAGTTTGAGATACCAAACATTTGGAGAAGCGGTTTTCGGATCTACCGCTCGGCGCAGTGAATAGACAAAATCATCCGCTGTCACAGGCTCGCCATTCGACCATTTCGCGTCTTTGCGCAAGTGAAAAGTAAAGGTTTGGTTGTCGTTGGTTTCCCATGATTCTGCCACACCGGGAATAATGTTTCCGTCACGATCTTGAATCACAAGCCCTTCAAATAAGTCACGAATCACATGCATTTCTGGCAGACCTTCGGCTTTCGCTGGGTCAAGCGTCGCCGCCTCTGCGTCATTCGCACGTACTACATGCTGTTCTGCGGCAAGTTGAATGCCTTTAGGTAAGGTCTCCGCAGCAACTGATGTAGCAAGAAAAGGGGTGAATAAAGAGGAAATCAGCAACGCCGTTGAATGTTTTTTAAAATCCATATCGTTTTTCGTTCTCCTAACGCGTCTTGTGAAGCAAGTGCCACAATTAACATTTCAACCGTTGACGAGTTTAAACGGTTCAGTTTAGCTAGGTGTAATTAGCTTAGATATTGATACTACTTCATCAATCAGGAGATTACGGTGAGTCTAATTCCAAGAACGGAAAGAGCGGCATTTTTAATTCGGCCAACATCATACGGTCAATCCGTGCTTGGTGCGCCATTACTGTATTTTCCGGCTCAAGTCGAAAGTGCTTCGCGAGGTTTGATTTTGGCAGGCACTCACGGGGACGAGACGGCCTCGATTGCAGGTTTGTCCTGCGCGCTAAGAAGCTTGCCTGCTGAAAACTTACGACATGATGTGATTCTGTCAATGAATCCTGACGGCAACCAACTAGGCACACGCGCAAATGCAAACCAAGTGGATCTCAATCGCGCGTTTCCAACCCAAAATTGGACTGAGCATGGCACAGTGTATCGATGGAGCTCTCACACACCCGTTCGAGACGTACAGGTGAAAACTGGCACTAAAAACCAACTAGAGCCTGAAGTTAGCGCATTAATTAACTTGATTGAACTGCGCAAGCCAAAGTTTGTGGTGTCGTTTCATGAACCGCTTGCTTTTGTGGATGATCCCAAACATTCCGACCTTGCCAAATGGCTCGGCGAGCAGTTCCAACTGCCAATCGTTGACGATATCGACTACGAAACACCCGGCTCATTCGGCACTTGGTGTAGTGAACGTGATTTACCTTGCATCACGTTGGAGTTACCAGCGATTTCTGCCGATCTCACCATTGAAAAACATCTCTCTGCTTTTATTGCTTTGCTGAGGCACGATCCGGATCTCTAGTCCGCTGTTAAACAAGCGATCATGTGAGGATCTGTTTGATGTCGGTACTGATATCGCTGATCAACTGACGGGCACTGTCGTCTCTTTGCTGAACCAAGATGATAAACAGCAAATCGGTGATCACGTTTTGCGCGGTACGCGAAGCAATGGATGAGCTGCGATGTTCCGTTTCATTGGCAATCGTATCAAACGTAATATCGGCAATACCGCGCAAGCGACTTCTTCCTGGCGCAGATAACGCAATCACCTTCGCGCCCTGCTCTTTTGCCGCTTCTGCCGCGACGAGAATTTCTTTGCGCTCACCCGAAAACGAGATTGCGATCTGAACATCTTCTGGAGAGAGCGTGCGGGCAACAGCAATCTGCACGTGGCTGTCTTGTTCAGAAAGCGCCGTAATACCAAGTTTAAGCAGTTTAAAGCTTAAATCCTTCGCGGTCAGTGCAGAGCCCCCAATCCCGACCACTTGCACTCGACGCGCTTCACTCAACCATTTCACCGCTTGGTGACACGCTTCGTAAGACAGCGTATTGGTAGTTTGAAACATAGCGTCGGTTTTCGCTTTCACCAGTTTCTGTGAAATTACCGCAATGGGGTCGTCAGCCAAAATATCACTGTGCAGCGGTGTCGACTGCATCGCATGCTTACGGCCAATCTCTTCATTCAGAGCTAATTTAAACTCGCTGTAACCTTTAAAGCCGATACGCTGAGTAAATTTCACAATGCTCGATTGACTCACTTTTACTTGCGCCGCAAGTTCTTGGCTAGTGAGCAGCGCCGCCTTTTCTGCGTTTTCAACAATCCAATCGCCGACCAAACGACCACTTTGCGAAAGCTGAGTACGCCTCGCGACTATCTTATTGATAACTGACACAACAAAAACCTCAAAAAATTTAAATAAATTATTCCAAAACAAAAATAATTGGAGTTTGATTTAACTCCATGATTATTCTAACCAAGCCAGTTTATATCGGATGTAATGGACGTATATTTTCTCTCATTATTCCAAATTTCTCCTGCACAAAGAATAACCTCAAGTGTGATTCTTATCACCAAAACAGAATATTTTATTCCATAGAATCGCCCTCAGATTGAACATTACGAAGAGTGTAAAACATGAAAATTGATTTAAGCCGATTGGTGACAGAAAGCCGTAATCCAGCCAGTGCAGAGATTGATACGCTTTCGACCATCGAGATGCTGCAAGTCATTAATGAAGAGGATCAAAAAGTCGCGCTCGCGGTCAAAGCAGTGCTACCACAAATTGCAAAGACGGTTGATGCAATTACTGCAGCGTTCGCCAATGGTGGCCGTTTGGTTTACATGGGAGCTGGCACATCAGGCCGCTTAGGAATTCTTGATGCGAGCGAGTGTCCTCCTACCTACGGCACGCATCCAGATATGGTGATTGGCTTAATTGCTGGTGGACACCAAGCGATTTTGAAAGCGGTAGAAAACGCAGAAGACAACGCGAAAATGGGTCAAGACGACTTAAAAGCGCTTCACCTCACCAAACATGACGTGGTTGTAGGCATTGCAGCGAGTGGCCGTACACCTTATGTACTAGGTGGTTTGGACTACGCTAAATCCATCGGAGCCACGACCGCATCTATCGCTTGTAATCCAGAATGTACCATGGCAGAAGCGGCCGACATCGCGATTCTGCCGATAGTTGGCGCAGAGGTTGTCACTGGATCTTCTCGCATGAAAGCCGGCACCGCACAAAAACTGGTGCTAAACATGCTCACGACAGGCGCAATGATTCGTAGCGGTAAGGTATTTGGCAACTTAATGGTGGATGTAGAAGCCACTAACGCCAAGCTCATCCAACGCCAAACCAACATTGTTGTGGAAGCAACCGACGCATCAAAAGAAGAAGCAGAGCGAGCATTAAATGCCTGCGGTCGCCACTGCAAAACCGCCATCTTAATGATTTTGGCCGATTTGGATGCCAAACAAGCCAAATCACGCCTCGCCGCGCACAACGGCTTTATTCGCGCAGCACTAAATAATAACTAAATAATCCGAGTTCTGAAGGATAGACCCTATGGCAAAAATAACTTCAAACACAGTATCGCAGTTGCTGTCCGCAGTGGGTGGCAGTAACAACGTAAGCAAATGTGGTAACTGTATGACGCGTTTGCGTTTATCGCTCGCCAACAATGGCTTGGCTGATCAATCAGTTATCAAGCAAATTCCCGGCGTAATGGGTGTGGTGGAAAGCGATGAGCAGTTTCAGATCATTCTCGGTCCCGGAAAAGCTCAACAAGCGGCTGAGATGATGAATCAATTGATCGACAGCTTAACCTCTGGTGACAGTGAAGAAGCAGATATGCCGCAACAAGATCTTTCTGCCGTCGCGGCCGAGCAGAAAAAACAGATGAAGAGCAAACAAACCAGTGCGGTTCAGCGTTTTTTAAGCAAGTTTGCCACCATCTTTACGCCGTTGATCCCTGGTTTTATTGCCGCTGGTCTGTTGTTAGGTTTTGCGACGTTATTGGAACAAATGTTTGTTCTCGACCAGACACCAAGCCAGTTTATGCTAGATTTGATCGCCTACATGAAAGTCTTTGGTAAGGGTCTGTTTGCTTTCCTAAGTATTCTGATTGGTTACAACGCGCAGCAAGCGTTTGGCGGCTCTGGTGTTAATGGTGCCATTCTCGCCTCTTTGTTTGTGCTGGGTTACAACCCAGAGGCTACATCTGGCATTTACTCTGGCATGAACGAGTTTTTCGGCTTTGCGATTGATCCGCGCGGCAACATTATCGGCGTACTTTTGGCAGCGATCATCGGTGCACAAGTCGAGCGTAAGGTTCGTCAATACATGCCTGATGATCTGGACATGATCTTAACGTCCGTTATCACTCTATTGATCATGGGTGCGGTAACCTTCTTGATCATCATGCCGATCGGCGGCGAGTTATTTAAAGGGATGTCTTGGTTGTTCCTCAACTTAAACGATAACCCATTAGGCGCTGCAATCTTGGCAGGTTTGTTCTTAATTTCTGTGGTATTTGGCATCCACCAGGGTTTTGTTCCAGTGTACTTCGCATTGATGGAAGCACAGGGCTTTAACTCGCTATTCCCTATCCTGGCAATGGCTGGTGGCGGTCAGGTTGGCGCGTCAATGGCGCTGTATTTCAAAGCCAAAAAAGACGCTCTACTGCGCACTCAAGTTAAAGGCGCTATTATTCCGGGTCTTCTAGGCATTGGCGAACCATTGATTTACGGCGTGACATTACCACGCGTAAAACCATTCGTTACCGCTTGTATTGGTGGTGCTGCGGGCGGCTTCTTTATCGGTTTAGTTTCTTACCTTGGCTTACCAGTTGGTCTTAATACGGTGTTTGGCCCGTCCGGTATCGTGGCGATTCCTCTCATGACATCTGAAAATGGCATCTTCCCGGGCATGATGGTGTTTGTTGCCGGACTGCTTATCTCTTACATCGTCGGCTTCCTCGCGACTTACTTCTTTGGCTGCAAAGACGTCGATTTAAGCTAAATCATTCTTCCCCTATAGGAATGGACTAGCTCGCGCCCTTGGCAAACAAGGGCGCACCCTCTCTCTACTTCACGACAATTTTTCTTATTCCGTTACTCGGAAGGGGCTTTGTCGTACCTAAAACAATAGAAATGAAAGGTCGTTAATCATGAAAAAGCACATTTTGACTCTACTTCTCCCAACATTGATGGCATCAAACGCAATTTCAGCGCAGCTGTATCAAGCGGAAGATGGGTCAGTTTTAAATATTTACTCTCGTCTTGGTTTCAATGTCACCAGTAAAAATGATGAGCACGGCGATGCAAATGGCGAGTTTGATGGCCGTATTGGTTTAAACGGTTCACAAACCATCAACGAGTACGCGTCGATCATCGGCCAAGCGCAATACCAAGTGGGTGCCGCTGAATACGCAAACCAAGTAAACGACAAACCGTCTCTGACCGCACGTTATGTATGGGCGGGTATTGATGCGAAAGATTATGGTCGCATTACTGGTGGTCGCGTGGCATCTGGGTTGATTATGTTTACCGACATTGGTGATGTGTTCGCCTCTTCCGATGTTTCTATGGCGCGCCAAGCGAATAAAGTCGACAAAACCGCAACGCAAGTTTTCCGTCAAGATGGCACGCTGCAATACCAAAACAGCCTAGGTAATGTCGATTTTTCTGTCGCGTACATTTTAGGAAACAACACTTCTGAGCTCGACTACGGTTACAACGCTGCACTGCGTTATACGCTAGACATGGGGAATTTGGGTACCTTGGCACCAGTGATAGCGATGCAGAAGAATAAAGGTGATGCACGTGAAAGCAACGACACCGATTACACATTCTGGGGCGCAGGTACGCGTTACTACCTAGGTGATTTGATGTTGGGTGCGTTGTACTCGGAAGATGAACTAGAGGGCTATTACTCACAAACCAGTACCGACAAAGTGATGGAACTAACGGCGGTTTACAGTGTAAATGACAAATGGGTACTGCGTGCTGGTTATCGTTCTTTAGAAAACAGTGATGGTGACGAGCTAGAGCTGAAAGATACAACGCTAGAAGTGCAATACAAACTGACGCCTCGTTCTTCTATCTACACAAACTACGTTGATCGTAACGGCTCGCGTGGCTACAGCAATGGACAAGAAGTCTCGTTTGGCGGTGCACACGCAGACGAAAGCTACTACCACTTAGGTCTGCGTTACGAGCTGTAAGCACGATACTTAATGTAAGTTAGCTGAATCCATGAGCTTCTTCTATGTCCGGTCAGTAGTTATTGCCTTTAATGCTGATTTGAAGAAGCTCATCCTCGCAATATGTTTTCTTCGTTACCTGTTTTAACCAACACACCGGCATCAGGAAAGCTGGTGACAGTAGCTAACAATTTTCCATCGACAAAGTGCAATGCCGCATAATCGTGAATGCCATAACAAGTGATGCTCGGTTGAGAACGAGCAAAGGCTTGGAAAACCTCGAACTTCTCACCTACATGAGAAAAATGCGCCGCAGCCAAACCGTCAATAAATCCAAGACAACGCATAACTTGGTATGCTTCGGGATCACTGTCTGTCACCGCAAACTCAAACCAACAAATTGCACCTGCGCTCATGCCACAAATGATGATGCCTTGTTCATAACACTGCTTGAGTATTCTATCGATACCCCATTCGCGCCAAATGGCCAACATCGAACGCGTATTACCGCCACCGACGTAAATGATGTCTTGTTCAAATAGCGTTTCTTTCCAACCAGCTTCAAACTTAAACAGCGGAAAATGGGTCACGTTTTCACTAAGCTTCGCATCGTAAAAACGTTCAATCACTTCATCGGCGTCTCCCGTGGCTGTCGGTAGAAAACAAATGTTTGGATTCTCCTTACCAGACAAAGACAAAATGTATTGATCGAGTGGGCTCGGATTCTCTCCCATCATCCAGCCCCCACCGCCAATCGCAATACAGTGTTTTCGCATTCCTTTGCTTCCTCAATTGTTGCTAAGTTTGTTGTCGCTATTCGCCGACAGAATATATGTTCCTAAAGTGATCAATGAACGCTCGCGTTCTTCTTGGTAAGTGCTCACGTTTTGGGTAAAGCAGATAAAGCGGCAAAATCGCATCCGTTTGCCATTCTGGCAGCAAACTCACGAGTTTTTCTTTTTGTGCAGGGTCGAGTTTAGCCAGTGCAAATTCATCTAACATGGCTACACCACAGCCAGCCAAAGTAGCATCCAACATGGACTGGACAAGATTAAAACTCAGCGTACTTTTTAACTCAATGCTGCACTGCTGTTGAGTTTGCTTATGCGTAAACGTCCACTTATCTAACACCAAGTCGCGACTTTTATAAAGGATGTGCTCTAAGTCACCAAGCTCCTCTGGCGTACTTACATTTGGTTTATCAGCTAAATACGAGCGATGAGCGATCGGTTTACAGTGTAAAGTGCGTAGCTGATAGCCGACGTATCCCTCTGGAGGAGTATCGGTAAAGTAGAATGCGATATCAAACCCAGCCTCAATCAAGTCGAGAGGTGTCTCTGTGAAGATCACTTCGACGCTCACTTGTGGATGTTGCAATCGAAACTCGATCAATGTTTGGCTGAGTAACGCGGCTCCGAAAGAAGCAGACGCCGCTATTCTCAATTTTCCCGATACGATCTCGTTTGCCATGACTTGCTCATTGATCTGCTCAGCGCCTTCGAGCAGTTGCTTTACCTGCTGATAAAACCGCAAACCATCGTAGGTCAAATTAAACTGGCGCGTAGTTCGCTGAATAAGCTGCACCGACAATATGTCTTCAAGCTGTTTAAGTTGCCGACTTACATGCGCATTCGAACAATTCAGGCGCTTTGCTGCGCCAGCAATACTTCGCTCCTCGCACAAAGCGACGTAAAGTGGTACGTAGCTGAGCCATTTTATTTCCATACAGTAATTCTGAATCTCTAAAATCAAACTACTGGAAATAATAGAAAGCCTCTAAACTCTGTACAACCTAAATTTGAAAGGATGAGTTATGAGTGTTTTCGACACGTGGTTAAAAGGTCAAGTCATTAAAGATCACATCACTAATACCAATATCATCGTTGGCGATTACAGCTATTACTCGGGCTTCTATCATCAAAAAAGCTTCGAAGAGCAAGCGGTACGCTACTTGTTGGGTGACCCCGTCACACTTCAAGAATGGCAAAGTAGAGAACCCGATAGCATCGACAAATTAATCATTGGCAAGTTTTGTTCCATCGCTTCTGGAGCCACCTTCATGATGGCAGGAAACCAAGGTCATCGCATTGACTGGATTTCGACCTTCCCCTTCTCTCCTGAAGAATTTGGAGAAGGCGTACAAGACGGTTTCGAGCGTGCCGGAGACACAGTGGTGGGAAATGATGTTTGGATTGGCAGTGAGGCGATGATCATGCCCGGAGTAAACATCGGCGATGGAGCCGTCGTCGGAGCACGCGCCGTAGTGACGAAAGACGTGCAACCTTATTCTGTGGTGGTTGGAAACAACCAAGTCGTACGTCAACGATTCAGCGATAAAGAGATTGAAACTCTACTCAATATCCAATGGTGGAACTGGCCAATAGAACACATTAAACAAGCAATGAAAGTAATGTGTAGCAGCCAAGTGGGTGCGCTTGCGGACTACTATCAAGAGCACATTGTCGATTTGTAGATAAAAAAAGCCCACACATCTTGTTGCGACGTGTGGGCTCAGTGAGTAAGAAAGCTTAAACCGCAGCGACGTCCTCTTCTTCCAAGTTCGCCGAGACTTTAATTTCGTATTGATTGAAACGGAACGAACAACCGCCATGAGTGCGCTTTGTCGTTACTTGTTCGTCGCCAAACTGCACCGTCACGCGAGTGAATACACGCTCTTTGGCTTCGACAATATTTTCTTCTAACGCGACTTCAAAGTCATGTTCCGTTTGTTCTAGCTTTTGCTTTATCGCTTCAAGCTGCTCGTTGTTTTGTGTTTTCATCACATCAATCTGAGCTTGTTCTTCGTCGGTACGTTCGGCTTTAGGACGTTTCTTAAATTCGAGCTCTTTACGAATCACATCCATCGTGCCTTCTTGAGCGCGTTTGTATTGATCTTTGAGCTCTGCTAATCGCTCCTTAAATGCAGAATAGCGCGCGAACGCTTCTACCTTAGTGGCGGTGTCGCCTTCTACGCCCAATTGTAAGCACACCACTTTGTCACCGACTTTTGCATCTCCGCCGCTGAGCGTACCGTTCCTACCGTTCGCATCCAGCACCGTCAGATTGCGCCCACAAACAATATCGTTATTCATGCTGTGCACCGCCAATTCAATATCTTCTCCGGCTTGCAAATCACAATATTGGGCGTAGCTTGCGCGAATCGAACCTTTGGCTTTGACGTGACAACTCTTTGGCTGGCCATCACTCACGGTGTGGCCAATGATCCCTTTACCAACTTGAATGTCGTCTTGCGCTTGTACGTCAGCCGATTCAATGAAGCCGCCTACAGTAATAGAGCCCGTCGCTTTAACAATCATGCCAGATTCAATGTTGCCACCGATAATCACATTCCCTTTGAATTTCACGTGGCCTGTATTCACGCCAACGCTATTGAGGCAGAGTGCGTTATCAACTTCGATGGTTTTGTCTTTAATCAGAGGCGTACCGGATACCGATGCAATCAATAGGTTTGGGTCGTGCTTGCTTATCTCGGTGCCCTTGCCTGGCTTCATTGGGCTATCTTTTCCGGCTTGTGGAGGAATCACTCGCCCTTGAACAGTAAAACCAGGCGTGCCTTTGGTCGCAGGCGTGCGGCGCATCACCTCATCGCCTACGTCAACCGCGATAGTTTCACCGAGGTTACGTAAATCAATTTTGTCGCTAGCAGATTGGCCGTCTTTGGGTTTGAGGATGCGTTTGGTGATGTCTTTAACAAGAGGAGTAAAAAGAGCGTCTTTGCCTTTGATAGGTTGCTTACCAACCGCTACAGGTTGAGAAAAAGTTTCGCCAGGTTTGAGCTGAGTGCTGACAACCAACACTTTCTTCAAAGCCAGTTTGTTGATGCCTTTCGAAACTCGCGCTTGAGCAAGAGCTTGAACAATCTCGGGGCCGCGTAAACCTCGGCCTCCATAAGCACCGACAACGTTCATACTGGCGAGCATGTCATTATTCGACAATTCGACCTCAACTTGTGCGTTGCGTTTTTCTGCAATGACGATGCCTTCGTAAGCTTCAGCTTTACGTTCTTTGGCGCAGTTAATGAACCTAACGGCTTCCCCCTCTACAACAAACATCTTTTCGGCGTTCATTACGACGAGCTGCTCGTTTAATTCATTTTGATTTAGCTCACCACCGAGATCCACTTCACCCGGAAGACGGGCTATCACCTTGGTTTTATCTTCAGATAACTCAAGACACAGCTTCCACATACCCTTACCACTTTGCATCCCATCAACACTTTCAGTCTAACCAAATCCGTTTTCTGAACAAACCTCGCATTTCTTATTATAGGGCTCACGTCACTAAAGAAAGTAATCCATCAATAACGGTTAAACAGGATATTAAGAGAAAACTCGATTTAACCTAAAGCTCAATCAAAATACACGCTGAAATAAAAAGGAGCTGGATTTACAGTGTAAAATCAGCTCCTAATAATTTCATTTACAGTGTAAATTTCCCTTTAGTGTTTACAGTGTAAATCGTTCCAAATATGTCTTACTTCGTCCCTTAACTGCTGCTCAACTTGCCTTCTTCCAGGTAAACCAAATTGCTGAGCACATTCAGTCCAACTACGGTTAAGAAAAAGCTTACTGATCATCAAGTCGGAAGCGGAGTTCAAACCTAAGTTAAGTAACCACTGCTGAAGCCAAGCAGACACGGACTCATAACTGTTACCACCATCAGCATAGCATTCAATTAGTAATAAC
This sequence comes from Vibrio sp. 1402, assembly GCF_033340275.1. NCBI lineage: Bacteria > Pseudomonadati > Pseudomonadota > Gammaproteobacteria > Vibrionales > Vibrionaceae > Vibrio > Vibrio sp. 1402. The sequence goes on along the minus strand of NZ_JAWOWE010000013.1, from coordinate 110,510 downwards.
TTAGCGGGATGAAGTGGACTCATTCCCAAAGGTTGCGGTAATAGAGCTCGAAAAATAGAGGCTTCTAATTTTGGATAGACGTCAGCCACATTGTTAGACAACATTTCTTCAAATAGCGCCTGAGATTCATCGACCCAAGCCGTCTGTTGGGAATCACAAGGTTTGACCATCAAGACTGAATAACAACCGCTAGCAGCATCGCGCATTGACCCTAAACGAATTGCACGGAAGTTCGATTGTAGCCAGAAATGGACCAACTCTTCCGTCGCACCGAAACTCGTGGATAAGTAAGCAATGTGTTTAGCCGCCATTTGATCAAGTTGCTGCAGCATTTTTTGACCGATGCCTCTTCCTTGCAATTCCGGATGAACAGCAATTCTCATGACTCGCAGCGTCGATAGATTCGCGACATTCGGAAATCCTAGGTGGTTTGCAATCGTAACTGGGGCTAAGTGTCCTTTAGGACGACGCTTACCAAGCTGAATTTCTTCAACCAATTCAGCGTCAAGCCCACCCTCTTCGACCGCTAATATTACCCCCACAACCGCATTATCTTGCTTAGCAAAATAGAGCTGACTGTTGTCGTCTTGCAAAAGGTGAATCAAATCATTCGGCGAGGTCTGATAATGAGCATTAACCAAAAGAGCGAAGCACTCGCGCAGCAAACTAGGCTGCGATATCAAATCGTCCTTATCGGCTTTAGAAAGGGAAATTGAGTCGACCTGGTTAAGTTGATGGTGCGTTAACTCCGCATCCAACAAAAACGCGTCATAGAGCCATGATTCGAGCGCATCATTCATGCTCCAGCGGATGGGCTGTGTCATGTGCCACGTTTTCATTCCCGAACGCTGTTTCTGAAGCCAATCAACAAATTTAATCGTAAAGCCCCGGCCACAACCTTCATAACCGTGAATAGTCGTAGAAAAAATGAGTCGATGATAATGTTCGGTAATGCTCTTGAGCATAGGAACTGGAATTGCAGCCGCTTCATCGACAAGTAACAAATCACATTCAGGTCGACTCAATAATAGTTCATCTGGAGCAATAAATTGAATGGCTCCCTGCCCTGATTCTAATCTGTCCTTCTTAATACGCTGTGCGCTAGGGAGTAAACGTAAAGCATGTTGGTAAACAGGCTCAACGGCTTTTATAGATGGTGCCGTAATTAAGATTCTAAGCGGCTTCTGCTGTAATAAGTTCGCACACGCAATTCCGAGGGCACTTGTTTTTCCACGTCCACGATCAGCGGTCAAAATTAATGGTCGCTTTCGATGTCCTGTCACCACCTTTTCAATTAGAGAAATGGCATGTTCTTGTTCCGTGTAGTGGCTTTCTTTTTCTGCTTGCTTGATGTCTGGAGCCGTTGGCAATGGTTTTTCTTGCTCAATAACAACGAGCTTCTCCCATTGTTTGTGCATCCATTGCTGAGAAAAATTCGCAGTTTGTCGCGACTCAGTAATGACAATAAGAAAACCGCCGCCAACCAATGAGCCAAGCGCGGCGGTAAAACTATTGGCGTCAAAGCCATTTCGAGCATCAAACAATAGAACGTCACACTCTCTGCCTAGCAACATGTGCCCTTGTTTAGACGAAACACTGGATACGTTTTTCAAACCAAAATCACCAACAGAAAACCAACGTTGATGGCGCTGCGTTTTATGGAACTCTAACATCAACGCATTTTGCCAAGAAGCCTCGCCTTGAATGACAACACCAATCCTTTGGAAAGATTGGTGAGCTTGATGTTGAAGTGATGAAAGGAAATCAGATTGTGTCTGCATTTTGTCTATCCAACGTTGAACTGACGCAATGGTATCACATCTTTAATTTGACGCTTCTCAGATATAAAAAAACCGCCCGGAGGCGGTTGATTCAATCATCGTTTGTTATTGCAGTTTGGTTTGTAAAAACGCAAGAATCTCTTCCATTAAGCTGTCGTCAACTTTCTTCAAGTTCAACGCCAGGCTGCTACCTTTTCGGCTATAGCTTGCTCGACCTTTTACTAAGTCGACTTTTTCCGTCTTCTTGCCAGGTTTTGCTGGTGCAAGTTCAGTAATCCAATTTTCGATGCTTTCCGTGACTTCTTTTGTCAGACGAGCAACGCCTTGAGCTGTGCTTCGCTGCCATAAAAACCCTTCGCTAGAGCGACATTTATCTAACAGCTCTTGCTGCTGCTCTGGCGTCAGCGTTGAAAACTGTTTGTGCAGTTTCACGATAGTTGGACGACCGAGATCGCCAACATTCGGATACGCTTGAAGCAGTTCTAACGGTAATGCTGCGGCTTTTAAAGCGCCACTTACCAACGCTTCACTGCACTGGAACATTTTTGCCAATGCTTTCTGATCTTCAGCTTCACCACTATCAAGCTTAGCCTGCATCTCTTTCCCTTTTTCATATAAAGAGAGCGGCTTGTGAGCATTTGCCACATCAGACAAAAACTTAGCATGGTCAGTATTAATGTTGTCAGCAACATAAACCAAAAAGTCTTGTTCAGCGAGGATACAAGACATGCGACGACGGCTACCATCTAAAACTTCAATCTTGCCATCTTCAGTTCTACGACCCACTGCTGGATATTGTTGGCCACGCTCTTTGAGTGTGACTAAAACATCAGATAAAGCATGTTCGTTTAAGAACGATTGCTCACGAGCGTTATCAACAAATACTGTTGTTTCTGTCGCAACTTTATTTGCAGGAATACGCACAAGTTCAAACTGAACAATATTTTCACCTGCAACTGCTAGTTCAATCGTTTGAGCTTTCTCTTTTGCCGCAGTTTGCGCCTCTTGCGGAGTCACAACACGACGCTTATTCGTTTTGCCAAATAATTTCGCGTTTAATTCAGACGTTTTCAAAGCCATTTACTTATTACCCCTGATTCAATGACGGCCAATTAGAGTGCAGCACACGCTCTAATTCCAGTGCGCTCTTATGAACAGCGTCTTGCGCGGTAGCTAGTGTCTTCTTACCGCCTTCAAAATCGCTTACTGTCAGATCAAATACTGTGCTGTAGGTATCGGCACAGGTTTCAAACGCACGGCTACGAGGAATAGTAGCCATCATAACTTGGTCACCTAGAAGATAGTTCATTTCAGTTAAAACAGAAACTTGCTTCTTATTGTCGTCCTCAAACATGGTTGGCATCAAGCGAACAAACTCAAGACCATTCCAGTCCTCCGGGAACATTTCATATACCGTAGGCAAATGCTGGAAGAAGTTTACTGTTGAAGCCCAGTCCAGACGCTTAGCCGCACAAGGAATTAGCAAGGCATTTGATGCATACATCGCATTCCATACTAATGGGTCAACGTGTGGACCGGTATCAATCATAATGATATCGAAGTCATCAGCAATTTTATCAATCAGTTGCTCTTTCAGCAGACGGACGATATCGAGTGATGGGTCTTCAGATAGCGTTTGCCATGCTTCCGCATTAAACATCGCGTCTTCTGGAAATGCTGAAATCGACTTTAAGTTCGGATATTGCGTTGGCAGCAATACGTTTTTACGTAAAAATTCACTGTCAATTTCCACACCATCAGGCACGTTACCCAACATAATGTCTACCGCAGAATAGATATTATCATGCTCTGCCATGCTGATTTGCGGGTTGAGGAATAAACGTAGCGAGCCTTGTGGGTCTAAGTCGATTAAACAAATACGGTATCGTTTATCCAAATTTAGCGCTAAACATGCCGCTAAATGAACCGCGGTCATTGATTTACCTGTACCGCCCTTTTGGTTCTGCACATTAATAATCCAAGGTTTGTTACCTGAATTCTTTTTACGCTCATGAAATTTAGGCACTTCAGCCGCATCCATGAGCATGTGTGCTTCTTCTAACGTAATTGAATAATGATTCGCGTTGTTTTTGGTAAATTGATGCCCAGCGGCTTCCATTTTACCAATCGCGTCGTCGAGCTTACGGCGAGTTAGACCAGAACGGGTTTCCATCATCGCTTTCGACATTGGTGGGAAGTAGTTATCGCTTCGCTCTTCTAAAACAATTTCAATACGGTCAGCTTGAACCTGCTGAGTCAGCTCCGCTAACTCAAGAAGGTTTTCAATCGTTTTTTCTCTTTTCATGCCAAATTCCGTTGGAAGGATTTATAATTTCAATTGTACAGCAGTAAAGACCAAAAACAACAAAAAGGTGCACGAACATTTTGAATAACCATCACATAAAAAAACACCCAAATCGACGCTTTTATGATTTATGGTCAAAAAGATAACTATTTTTAATCAAATAATCTTCTCATAAGTGGACACCTAAACTTAAAAATAAAAAGTGTTACAGCGTCACTCATTTACAATGTAAATCAATTTTCTACCGGAACGATTATAATCTTAAGCTAAATTACGGATTATGTTAGACCAACCTAATTTAAACGAAAAATAGTAAGTAATATCGGAACAATAAAGACCTGAACACCTTGATCATGTCTCCGAACAAAATAGGGTAGTTCCAGCGAAACATCTATGGAAGTATGATCAAGGTATACTTATGATCATGCTTCCGTGTTAATAAACAAATCCGAAAGCATGATCATGGCAAAATTGAGCAGAGTACGGTGTAAACACGCAAATAAAATAAGATCCATTAATCGGAAATATGATCAAGCCTTAGAATCTCTCGGAAGCATGAGTTTTCTTCTCTGATTTACGGTTGAGTGCAGACAGAATGGGGGATTGAGCAGAAATTGACGGTATAGAAGCCGGAACAATGAAATTGCGCAAGTTGCTATGATAAATCACACTCTCATGATCATGCTTCCTGTAAATAAGCAGAGACTAGGATTTACTTCTAAATATGAGCGACTTGAATGTATTTTAATCAGATGAGTGATATCTCATCAATATGGGCGCCAGAACGATAGATATATTGGCTCTTGATCATCGATCCGAGTATAAATAACATTACCAATGCACAATATAATCATCGTGAAGATAATTATTAAATACTGCATCTGTGGATAACCTGTAAAAACATCATGATCATCGTTTCAAGACTCTTTTGATCATCTTTTCATAACCTTAATGATCATGCTTACGAATAAATATGATCATGCTTTCAGGTTATTGTTGATCATACTTTCAGACTTCTTATGATCATAGTTCCGAAATACATGAAAATAATAGCCTTATAGAACAAAAACTTAGAGGAAAATTCCAAGCCAGATCATTAGATCATATAATCAATTAAGATCAGATTAATCAAAAAGATCAGTTATTTAAAAAACAATCTTTTTTCTTTATTTATGATCTGTTTTTCTTTATTCTTCGGAACCATAGCACAACTACGGCTAGTGTGATCTGGATCTAAAATGACGGCTGATGAAAAAATTCTGATTAAAGCACCGAGAAGCCACAAAGATGGCCATCTTTTTGAGGTACATGAATCCTCTGCGGATTGGGTAGAGCAGTACCAACATTTCAAAGGGGTGACTAAAAGCATCTTAGAGTTGCTTAATCTGATCTCATTACGAGGCTTCAGCAGCAAGGATGGTTTGGTTTCAACCACAGAGATTGTGGAAGCAACAGATGGGCAACTCACACGTGCAGCCCTGCAACAACGTTTGCGCGCGGCAGTAAATATTGGTTTATTTACTCAAACTCCAGTGCGTTTTGAAGAGGGACTTGCTGGTAAAACGATGCTACACAAATTTGTGAATCCCAATCAGCTTATATCTGTGTTGGGAGCAACAAGTCTTGTTACCGACAAAGTTCGCCAGAACGAGAAACAAAAACGTTCGAAAGCATTGGCTCAGACTCAAGTAAACAAACGTTTGTTGAATGAGCACGGGTTAAACACACCTCCCACGATGAAAGATGAAGCCGATCAATTTGTTGTATCTCCAACAAATTGGGCTGGGATAATTGACCAAGCACTTGCGCCACCAAGAACTCGAAAAAGTTATCAGAAATCCATGGTGTCGATCTCTGGCACAAAAGCCGTTATTGAGACGCGATCATCCAAAAATATCATGACTGTGGATGATCTCATGACCCTGTTCGCTCTCTTCACGTTAACAGTTCAGTACCATGATCATCACAAAGATCAGTATCAGCTTGATGCGGCTCACGTACCAAACAAAACGCCGCTATACATCACTGATATTTTGTCGCTCAGAGGCAAAAAAGACAGTGGCCCAGCTCGTGATTCCATTCGCGATAGCATTGATCGCATTGAATTCACTGATTTTCAGCTCCATGAACTTACTGGACGTTGGCTAAGTGAAAACATGCCCGAAGGCTTTAAGAGTGACCGCTTCCGCTTCTTAGCCCGTACCATCACGGCTTCAGAAGAAGCGCCCGTTGAGGGCAGTGATGGCGAAATTCGTATTAAACCCAACTTATACATCTTGGTGTGGGAACCGTCGTTCTACGAAGAACTACTAACACGCGATTATTTCTTCTTGTTCCCACCAGAGATCTTGAAACAACATACTTTGGTGTTTCAACTGTACTCTTTCTTCCGTAGTCGCATGGTTCGTCGTCACACGGATTGCATGCTACTGAGTGAGTTAAACCAGAAACTTGCACGTAACATTGAATGGCGACGTTTCTCCATGGATCTGATCCGAGAACTAAAGCGGTTGTCTGATGGAAAAGGGAATGATGATCTATTCGTCGTTAATTTGTGGGGTTATCACCTGACGATCGAAACCATGATCGAAAATGACAAAGTGATGGACTACCAGATCGACATCAAATGTGATGTCGAAGAGGTCTTACGTTACTCGCGAGCGCGAACGACCAACGCAGGAAAGCGTAACATGGCGCCTACGCTGCCAAATCCACTTCGTAATGAGATGGTAACCCGACAACAGCTTGAGGAGCTCTCAGGCATCATAGACGGCGAATTTGAGCCCATTCAACGCAAAGCACCGTCTCCAAGAGGAAATTTAGGGCGACGCGTGAAGCAAAGAAAACATTTGGTAGAGATCAATGCTGATGAGATCACCATTACTCTATCTAAATATACCTCACCAGAGGCTCTAGAACGCAGTATAACGGCTTTGTCTGCGATGACAGGGCACTCCTATGCCTCAATCAAAGAAGAGTGCTCAGATTACATAGAGAAGCTCGATTGGCTAAGGGTAGGGGATGAGCCGATTCCTTATGAGACATTAAGTAAAACCGTCGAGCTGTTTAACACCCAGAACGATGTTAAGCATCTTACCATCGAGCGCTTGATTGCGGGGTTAGCGGTGCGTCGGAAAGTTTGTCGTCAAATCTTCGATGGTCACATGGATGAAATGGTATTTCGTGCCTTGGATGAAATGGCGATTTAAAAGTGTCGCTTGATGTGTACCAAGCTATAGGTGTGATGTATCGGTTTGAAATGTAACAATGTCTTTCGATGATAAAAAACAGACTTAACTCTTACAAACCACTGACATTAGAAGCCAAGCCTAATACTACTATTTATCCCGAATAGACAACCTTTTGTCCTTTCTGATGATTAATAGATTGGCTCATATTGTTACATTCATTCTGAATAGACTTCGCGAGTTTCTCCTCAGGAAACTCGCTTTTTTTTACCTAAAATTCCGCTAATTAAGCCTTGATCATTTTTCCGGACTAATGAGGCAAACCTTGATCATGCTTCTTAGGTTCATTCCAATGTAATGAACGCATCAACGCAACATGTGATTCGATTAAGCTATGGGCTTGTTCCTGCCACTTGTTTTGATCACACTGCTGATTACAAAACTCTAACGCCACAACGGTGAGATGCTGAAGTCGTCTCAAACACCAATCTTTGATCAGAATATCAGTCGAGACTTGGCATGCTGCTTGTTCAAGCTTTGCACTCGTATAAAGCAAGGTTTGATATGCTTTCTGAGGGTCTTGGTACCTTGCATGTTGAAACACGCGTAAACATCCATCCAACCAGCAAGCAATCGCTTTACTTTGAAGATCACTCAATTCGGGTCCAAACACGTCATCAGGCACCTGATATAAGATCGTTTCCAATTTTTCTACTTGATCATGTTTCCGCTGTTCGTACCACATGGCGATTTGATCTTGCCAAGTACTCAAATCCATTACGCTACCTCAGTCCATTGTTTTACATAGTGATTTGGCCCTATTTGATCAAATTCGTCGACAATTATGCTGCTACGTTGACGAATTTCATCGGCATCTATCGAATAGTTTGGCTCATTTTTCACTAAGTTACCAAAAGGTAAGTCAGGATCAGGAACGGCAGAAATCAACAGCTTAGTATAAGGATGCTGCGGGTTCTTAAGTATTGAATGAGTGTCGCCCCATTCAACGATTTGCCCTTTGTACATTACTGCGGTTTCTTCCGCGATGTAGTGCGCAGTCGCCAGATCATGAGTGATGTATAAAAAACCAATTCCCAGTTCTTGCTTCATTCGTTGCATTAAATTCAACACTCCCAAGCGAATAGAAACATCCAGCATAGACGTAGGCTCATCCGCAAGAATGATTTGCGAACCTACCGCTAAAGCCCTTGCTAAGTTTACTCGCTGACGTTGCCCACCACTGAGTTCGTGAGGGAACTTATTCAGTGTCTCTTCTGGTAGTTCCACCAGCTTTAGGAGCTCTTCCAAGCGGGCTGGGATGTCGCGCTCGTTTTTGACTTGTTTATGAATTTTTAAAGGACGTGTTAGGTGATGGCGAATGGTATGAGTTGGATTGAGAGAGCCAAACGGATCTTGAAACACCATTTGTACTTTACTGCGATATTCTTGTAGAGCCGATCGTGACGTGATCTCATTTATGTCAGTGCCATTGAAAAGGATCTCGCCTTGCGTTGCAGGGTAGACTTTGGTTATTAAGCGAGCGCAAGTACTCTTACCGCAGCCTGATTCTCCAACCAAAGCCAAGGTTTTTCCTGCGTACAGATCAAAAGTCACTCCTTGAAGCGCACGAAAGGTTTCCTCTTTCGCTAAACCACCGCCCACTTTGAATTCTTTAATCACATTTTTCATTTGGATGATAGGCTGGCTCATGGTTACGCTCCTTGTAACTCTGGTTGTTTGTGGACGTCATGGATGTTTGGGAAAGAAGCCCATAGCTTTTGCGTGTAGGGGTGTTGAGGATGATTGCGTATATCGTATGCTCGATTGACTTCGACGATTTCTCCGTGACGCATGATTGCAATTCGATCACATAGTTGGCTCATGAGTGCCAGGTCATGAGTGATAAAGAGGACTGAAAAACCGAACTCATCTCTAAGCTGATAAATTTGCTGTAAAATTTCTCTCTGTACCACTACATCTAATGCTGTTGTGGGTTCATCCATAATGATCAGTTTTGGATTTAGAGACAAAGCAATGGCTATCACCAACCGCTGACGCATTCCTCCTGAAAATTGATGAGGATATTCTGCTAAGCGTTCTCGAGGAATATTGACCAAGTCCAACAACTTTTCTGCTCTATCTTTTGCTTGAGCGTTAGTGAGGCCTTGATGGTGTCGTAACACATCTGCAAATTGCTCTTGTATCGTTAAGACAGGGTTGAGTGAGTTCATCGCGCTCTGGAACACCATGGCGATTTCACTCCACCTTAGAGCGGTCAGCTCAGAGTCTGAGATACTAAGGATATCCTTGCCATCAAACCATATTTTACCGCCAGAAATGAACGCTGGCGGCTTATGAAGACGATTTATTGAGAATGCGATTGTGCTTTTACCACATCCAGATTCACCGGCAAGACCAAATACTTCGCCTTTGCCGATATCAAAGCTGACGGACTTTACCGCATTAAAATCACCATTATCAGTGATGTAATCGACGCACAAATCTCGGATCTGGATGACCGGGTCATTGTGGTATGCATGACTTAAGTTAATACCATCCATATAAACACCTTACCAATCTAAAAGATAATTATTATCATTATCAGGTGTGGCGGTTTTTAGAAAGTATCAAGCTATGAATCAGTGAAGTGACTCGAAAGTTAGGTTAAACAGGAAGTGGTGTAATGCGTCGTTGATAAAACTAAAGAAGAGCAGAATTGAGAGCTAGATCAGCACACTTTTCGTAGGGGGAATTACTCAAATTTAATCGTAAATTTGTCCCTTAGCAAAACTTAAATGATGAATCTATTAAGGAGTTAACGAAAGGGCGGGAGGGGTCACATTTCCCTACAGTTTTTCTTACCACCTTGTTCCGGTTTTGCTATAGATTACGCATCGAAAACATGGTGTGTTCGGAGGAAATATGTCCATTAATTCTATCGACCATGACGAGATGACCAACATCGCTCACAAATGGGAATTACCTGATGAGGAAACCGTTGTGAAGCCAGAGAAAACAGTGAAATCAGCAGAAGCCAGAAGACGCATTGAAGCGTTACGTGAGATCCGTGAAAGTGGGTTGACCATTGAAGAAGCAAGGGAGCTTGGCTTGATACACTGATCGCCTCAGGTTGGTTTAGCAACCCATAGGGTAGTCGACGGACTGCCCTTTTTATTTTTTCACTCTATTACTCTCTTATTCAAACCCTCCATTTATCTGTCTTGCGCCTCAAAAGCACGAGTTTCACACTCCCGTCCCGAAGAAGTTTGACAATCTGACCTTGTGTTACTAGATATATCAGTAGCGATATGCTTTTTGTTGATTATCGCAACCACAAAGCAAGGAGCGCAAGTATGGTTGATCAAATCCTTTTTTATGAGCCCGATGAGCCCCACGGTTTTCTCTCAAATTTTTGCCATGCCCCAGTCAATATCTCCTCCCAAACTTGGCCCACCAGCGAACATTATTACCAAGCCCAAAAGTTTCTCGATGCTCAGTTGCAAAGTAAAATTCAGCACGCAAGCACCCCTGATGAAGCGTTTGCTTTAAGCCGTAAATACGAACACTTTGTCAGAAGCGATTGGGACGATATAAAGTTGGCTGTTATGGCTTTCATCGTTAGGGAAAAGTTTCTACAAAATCCACCATTAGCGCAGCAATTAATGAGAACGGGTAACGCTTGCCTAACAGAGCATTCTCATAAAGATGCCTTTTGGGGAGACGGGGGAGATGGTAAAGGAGAAAATCATCTAGGAGAGATTCTGATGAATGTGCGGGCAGAGCTGAGACATGTTGAGCCTTACAATCTCGTGAAGTTTATCGATAAAGCCAAACTGCCCACCCAGTGGGGCACATTTATGATGTACGGCTTTATTGAAGCCGCGACAAATAAAGAGCATCTTGCTCTGGTCTATGGCGAGCCAACAAAAAGTGCAGCACCACTTATTCGGTTGCATTCGGAGTGTCTTACCGGAGATGCTCTATTTAGCACGCGTTGTGACTGTGGTTTTCAGCTTAATAGAGCGCTACAAAACATCGTCAAAGAGGGATGTGGTGTGCTGCTTTATTTACGTCAAGAAGGGCGTGGAATCGGCTTGATTAATAAAATTCGTGCCTATCACTTACAAGATGATGGCGCAGATACCGTGGAAGCAAATGAGCGTTTAGGTTTTGCCGCTGATATGCGTGATTACGCGTTCTGTAAAGGAATGCTAGAGCATTTGGGGATTGACGCTGTGCGTCTAATGACGAATAACCCACGCAAGCTCGCCGCCTTAAAAGCGGTTGATATTAACGTCATTGAACGAGTGCCATTACAAGAAGGGAATAACCCAAGTAATCAACATTACCTGAAAACCAAGGCGAGTAAATTGGGGCACATGTTTGATCCTAAGTTTGTTAACCACATTAAGTAAGTGCTACAGATTTCCCAGAAACAAAAACGCCAACGTATCATCGTTGGCGTTTTTGTTAATGAGTTGATTCATTGATACTTTTGAATGATTTCATCAATTTCCCCTGAGGCTTTTAATTCAACGAGTCGTGTATTGATGTAATTTTGAGTTTCTGGTTGCATTTGAGGTGAAAAAGCTAGGTAGATTGAGTAGTCAGGAATAACCGAGCTGAAAGGCTGTATCTGAAAATTCTCTAACTGCAAATTGAGTCGCTTTAAGTTGTAAAGGACTCGGGATTCCATCTCGACAAAAGCTGTATCTCCAGGGGTTCGGCTTATCACTCGGTATGCGGCGTTGTAGTCTTTCACGCGCATTTCATTGACACTGCCATTTTCAAAGAACGGTGTTAAATTTGGATAATCAAACCCCAGCAGTAATACAATAGAACGACCATGCATGGTATCCATATTTTTGAATTCTAAAGGCTTCTCGCTACTCGACACCAGTACATGTTTTACAGTGTAAATGGGCTCCTCAGATAAATTTTCCGATTGCACCTTGCCCCAGTTCGGGCTGCCATAAGTTAACCAGTTTGGCTCAGCGCCTTCTTCCAATATGGAAATCATACGTTTAAATGGATAAGTATGATAATTCACTTGGTAATCCGACTCCGCGAAGATAGCGCTGACGATATCGGTCACAATTCCGGAGTGCATTTGTCCCTGTTGTTCAATTTGAAATGGTCGAGCTTGTTCAGCAATGACGTAATAGTTCACTTGATTTGCGGTCACATGAGAACTTACAACAATTAAGCTAAAAGCCAATCTAAGTAGAAGTCTTTTCATCGTATCCTCGATTATTATTTGTGCGTAGCTATATTTAGAGTAGCGCAAGTTTATCGGAGCGGTTTCATATGGATGAAAAAGAGCGATCTCAACGTCGTTTTAGTATCGGCAACCAACTTATGTTGGCGGTATTAACGTTGAGTTTAATCTTTACGGTCATCATTTCTACAGTGAGCTTATATCGAGTTTTTCACGAAGATTTAGCCCATTTAGATGTTGAATTAAAGCAGGTTGAGTCTAGCTATTTATCGAGCTTTTCTGCGAGTTTGTGGGTAGAGGATAGGGAGCTGTTGCTGACACAAGCTCAAGGTGCAATGCGTATGCCCTCGGTGGACTACTTGCGTATTGCTAGTGAAGACGAAGTTATCATTGAATTAGGTTCGGCGCTTTCTGAGGATGTTGTCGAGAGAAGCTGGCCGATGCAGTATCGGGTCGGCGATAAAACGTATGATCTCGCGATATTAACGGTTCAATCGGATCTTAGCGCGATATATGAAGATCTTTGGCAGCAGTTCTTTTTTCTACTTACGACAGAAGCGATCAAAATTCTTGTCCTCATCATTGGTGTTCTTTGGGTGGCGTTTCGCTTGTTGGTCAATCCGTTACAATTGCTGTCTGGTGCGGTGAGCGATTTTCGTGGCGGTACAGTGCCGAGTAAAGTGACTCTCCCTAAACGATGGTGCTTTGATGAAGTGAGTGTTTTGGCAGAGAAATACAACCGAAGTGTTGAGAAAGTGAAAGAGCACCAGACTGAGTTAGAGGCTGAACGCGATAGGGCAGAAGTCGCTAATCGTAAAAAAAGTGAGTTTCTCGCCACTATGAGTCATGAGATCCGCACACCGATGAATGGCATTATTGGTGTGTCGTCGTTGCTCAATGACACCGACCTCGATCCCCAGCAAAAAGAGTTTGTAGAGATCATTGACAGTTCTTCTCACTCACTAATGACGATCATCGACGACATTTTGGACTTCTCTAAAGTTGAAGCTGGCAAAGTAGAGCTGGAATACACGAGCTATGATCTTCGCGAGCTACTTGACGATGTCATCAGTTTACATAGTGTCAAAGCCAAGCAGAAAAACTTACAGCTGCTCAGCGATATTGATCCTCACTTGCCAATGGAAGTGCAAGGTGATGCCACACGATTGAAACAAGTTCTGAACAATTTGTTGAGCAACGCGATTAAATTTACCGAGCGCGGCCATGTGAAGCTTCTTGTAGCGTTATCTCGACTTGATGGAGAGACCGCTCATATCCGGTTTCGAGTTGTGGATTCTGGTATTGGTATTGCGAAAGAGCACCAACAAGCAATCTTCGAACGCTTCCAACAAGCTGATGGTAGTACCACCAGAAAGTATGGTGGGACAGGGCTTGGTTTGGCGATAGCTGCACAGTTGGTTAACTTGATGGGAGGGGAAATACAACTAACAAGTGAGCTTGGGCTGGGAAGCTGTTTTGAATTTTCGATTCCTGTTGCTGTAATAAATGCGCAACCGACCTATACCGACCAACTTAATGTATTAGATTTCCGGAAAGCGGAAGACAACGAAATCAGCCCTCAAGATAATGATAAACCTTGGGTATTGGTTGTTGAAGATACCATCGTCAATCAGAAGGTAGTTCGCATCATGTTAGAAAAACTGGGTGTGCGAGTGAGTGTCGCCAACCATGGCGAAGAAGCATTGCAGCTGTGTGATCAGCAGCCTTTCGATTTGATTTTTATGGACTGCCAAATGCCTGTGATGGATGGGTTTATTGCTACGGAGCGAATTCGAAAAATGGGAGAGTGGGGGAAACACGTTCCAATTATTGCGCTAAGTGCCAATGTCATTAAAGAGGATCAGCAACATTGCTTCGATGTCGGGATGAACGAGTTCGTGGCTAAACCCGTTACCAAGACTCGATTACAACAAATATTCGAACAGCATTTACCAAAAGCACTGAAAATCAGCGCTGTGCCTAAATAGTTAACTTGAAATCGATCAAGTTAAGTGCGTTTCTATTCTGTAATTGTAACTCTGTGTGATATAGTGCCCGGCTAGTATTTAAAGTACCTTGAGGCTGTGAATGTCGTTTAATCTATCCCTATTGCCGCCTGACGAAAAAAACAAAATCGAACTGGATAAGCAGGCGTCGTTTTTGGTTTGGAAGCTCAGAGAGGCCAAATCTGGTCCTGAAGCAATAGAAGAACAGTTGTCCAAGATTAACGATGCTGATGAAAAGGCGTTTTTCCAGCAATCGGTCGAAAAGTACAAACGAGTAATGGGTGTCGCTTAACGCGAACCGTGGCAATGGTTCAATCCAATGCGACGAATGAGGTAACCTCCCTATTCCTTTGCTAAGCGAAATTGAAAAGGTTTCGCTTTTTGCTAAAATCCTTCGCATTAAATTTGAATTTAGAGAGACATCCCGATGGGAAGAAGTTTTGAAGTGCGCAAAGCCTCTATGGCGAAAACTGCAGGCGCGAAAATTAAAGTTTATTCCAAATACGGTAAAGAAATTTACATGTGCGCGAAAAACGGTGGTGGTGATCCAGACATGAACTTGTCTTTGAAACACCTGATCGCAAAAGCGAAAAAAGACCAAGTTCCTGCGCACGTTATCGATAAAGCGATCGACAAAGCGAACGGTGGCGGTGGTGAAGACTACACTCCAGCACGTTACGAAGGCTTCGGCCCTGGCGGTACTAGCGTTATCGTTGACTGTCTAACAGACAACGGCAACCGTACTTTCCAAGATGTACGCCAATGCTTTGTGAAAGTCGGTGCGAAAATTGGTGTTGAGGGCTCGGTTTCTCACATGTTCGATCACCAAGCGGTATTCCAGTTCAAAGGCGACGATGATGAAATCATCCTAGAAACGCTAATGATGGAAGACGTAGACGTTACTGACGTTGAGCTAGAAGACGGTGTTATCACTGTATTCGCACCTCACACAGAATTCTTCAAAACAAAAACTGCGCTTAACGGTGCATTCCCAGATCTAACGATCGATGTTGAAGAAATCACATTCGTTCCGCAAACTCATACGCCTGTATCGGGTGAAGATGCTGAGAAGTTCCAGAAATTCCTAGATCTTCTAGATGACTGTGATGATGTTCAGCAGGTTTACCACAACGCAGAGCTGTAATTAATTCGCTCATATCGTTGTAAAAAGGCTTCTTTAGGGAAGCCTTTTTTGATCGCTTTTTCTCAAGCAACGCTATGCGTTACGATATTTGGAATAACACAGCGACATGATTACACCAAAACAGATACCTTGAGTTAGCATCGCCGTGCCGCCATAGCTAAAGAAGGGAAGTGGGCTACCCATTACTGGCAACAAGCCACTCACCATGCCCGTATTGATAAAAGCATACAGAAAAAAGCTCATCGCTAATGCGCCACTTACCAGCCGACTAAAAAAGTGGTCAGACTGACATGCAAGCAACATAACGCGTGCAGTAATAAACAAGTACAATGCGAGTAAGACTAAACTGCCAACAAAGCCCCACTCTTCTGCATAGGTCGAAAAAATAAAGTCCGTATGACTTTCTGGAATAAAGCCAAGTGTTCCCTGCGTTGCATTCATCCAACCTTTGCCTTTCATACCGCCTGAGCCAATCGCAATCAAAGATTGGATGATTTGGTAACCCGAACCCAGTGGATCGGACTCAGGGTGCAAGAACTGTGTTACACGGCTCTTTTGATAGGTTTCCATAACGAAGAACCATAAAATAGGTGCTAACGTTAAAATGCTCGCAATAAACCCGCAGATTATTTTCCAGCTCATGCCAGCCAAAAACAAAACGAACAATGCATAAATGATGGTAAAAACTGCACCGTCTAAATCCGGTTGTAGCGCGATTAACCCGGCAGGAATCATTGTAATAAGTAAGCAAAACGCAATTTTCCGAATGTTTGGTCGACCTCCTTCAATATGAAGCATCCAGGCGATCATGATTGGAATGGAAAGTTTGATTAGTTCGGACGGTTGAAAGCGGAAGAAGCCGATATCGAGCCAACGTTTAGAGCCATTGGTGCTATCACCAAATAAAGCGACAGCAAGTAGCAGAGCAACCGCAATAATGTAGAGATATGGAGCTGAGCGCTGATAGCTGGACGCTGGAATCGAGGACATGACCAAGATGCAAACTAATGTCAGTCCGCAGCGCGCCAAATGTTTGAAGAGCATCGCCTCATTAAAGCTACTGGCACTCCAGAGAGTGAGCGAACTTAACAGCATGATCGGAATGATCGCCATGAGCAGTGGTAAATCAACTCTTGGGAAATAACGCTTATTCATTTTCAACGACCTAATAACGCACCTATTTTGAGTGCGAAAACAACTAAAACTCGAAGAGTTCAAACTATTCCGATGCTAAGAATCTCGATTTCGAAACAACAGACACCATGCAAAGGTGTGTAAGAAAGGAGAGTGCGCACTGTCTGTTATGGGTAGTTGTGGGATGGATAAATACACTAGCCTCAGATTTTAAGCCAGTGTTTTTATTGTGACTGCCGTAAAAATGTAGCGTTACGAATGAACGGAATTGTATTTTCTGTTTAAGTGAATGTCATTCATCCTCTCTCAATACCATTCACTCCGCATAATTGCCATTGGTCGCATGCAAAAGCAGCGTGCGATCTTCTCCCTTAATCTGAAACCATCAAATCACGTTCAACTAAGGACAGTACATGATGGTTTCTCAATCTCGCTTAATCAAAGCTCTTAAACTGGCAAGTACCTTTATCGCCACATTTGCACTTAGCAGCAATCTGGCTCTGGCTAACCCAAGCGAGCGCACACTCAGTCAATTCAACCAAGCGGCGCAGGGTGACTCTGGCTTAGTTGATACTGTTTATGGCGAACTATCCAAACAACTCGAAGAGCAGGGCGCAACGCCGGTGACCTTGGTTTACTTGGGCAGTGCTGAGACGTTGCAAGGTCGTGAGGCGTTTATGCCTTGGAACAAGATGAAGTTCACCGAGCGCGGTCTTGCTACTATCCAAAAAGGTTTGGATCTAATGGCGAATCAGCCAGTACCACTGCAAGAGCAACAACGCTTACAAGGTTTGCCGGAATACCAACTAGCCACCGCTATGGCAGCTACCACATTTACTTCTCTACCTGACATGTTCAATCACTTTGAGCGTGGCTACGAGCTGTACCTTTCTCTGCTCGATGAACCGAGTTTTAGCCAGCAACCTTTCGCCGCAACGTCTTGGATTTATCGCTACGCCATTGAAGCGGCACTGCGCGCTGAAGATGTTCAACAAGCCAAAACATGGTTAGCACAAATGGAGCAGTTGGGTGACAGCAATTTAGAAACGCAAACCGCGAAAGCGCTGCTAGCGAAATATTAGAGAGGCGTCATGATCGTTTTTAATCAACTTAGCCGCGATTACGCCCTTGGCAGCCAAACGGTGCGTGCATTGCGAGATGTGTCTGGTGAAGTGTTTGCCGGCGAAATGGTGGCATTGTGTGGACCGTCGGGCTCAGGCAAAAGCACCTTACTTAACGTGCTTGGCATGCTGGATACTCAATACCAAGGTCAGGTGACATTTGCAGGCAGCCCATACCCAACCGGACAAATGCATGCGGCGAAAATGCGCCGAGAAAAGCTTGGTTTTGTGTTCCAAAAATTCAATCTTGTCCCCGTGATGACGGCGCTAGAGAACGTGGCTTATCCGCTGCATCTCAACGGCTTTTCAAAAGCAGAACAAACCGAGCTCGCCACACAAATGCTAGAACACGTTGGGTTGGGTGAGTTTATTCATCACATGCCCGATAACTTGTCGGGCGGTCAGCAGCAGCGTGTGGCAATTGCTCGTGCGTTAGTGCACAAACCAGCGTTGGTGATTGCTGATGAGCCAACCGCAAGTCTTGATAGCCAAACTGCCAACAAGGTCATCGACATTATGAAAGGGCTCGGACACGAGCTAGGCACCACTTTTGTCGTCGCTACACACGACCCTCGTATGGCATCCCGCTGCGATCGCACCATTGAATTGGTGGACGGCAAAATTACCCAAACGCACGCAAGTGTGGAGGAGGTTTCATGGGCAAGCTAATTCCAGTTTCAGTTCGCCTTGCTTGGTTGAACCTGCAACGCAATCGCCGTCGCAGTTTATTGTCGATGTTGATCATTGCCATTGCCGTGTTTGCCTTAACCAGTGCGGGCGGTTTTGGTCTATACACCTACGACAGTTTGAAAGAATCGACAGCGCGTGACACGGGGCATCTGACGTTAACCACACCGGGTTACTTCGCCAAAGAAGAAGAGATGCCACTGAGTAACGGTTTAACTCATGCAGACGACATTACCAAGCAATTGATTGGGTTGAATGAAGTGCGAGGTGTGCAACCACGAGTTGAGTTCAGTGGTTTGATTTCCAACGGTAACAAATCATCGATCTTTATCGGCATTGGCGTGAACGAACGTGAATTCGATATGAAAGGACCGTTTTTGGATGTGCGCGAAGGGCAAACGCTGTCCGACATTCATGCATCGCGTTATGACCCTACAGAGCCAGAAGTGATGCTTGGCGTTGATTTGGCGAACAACCTAAGTGTGCACGTTGGCGATTGGATTACCTTGCTGGCGACCACTACCGACGGCGCATTGAACGCGTATGACTTCAAAGTTCGTGGTATCTATTCAACTGGCGTGCCTGAGCTTGATAAACGCCAACTGTACGTGCATATCAACAGCGCGCAATCGCTGCTCGGTTCAGACAAAGTCAGTGCGTTATCTGTCTTCCTGTTCGACACCAGTTTAACTAACCAAGTCGAGCAACAAGTGGCTTCGGTTCTGAGTAAGCAAAAACAGAACTTTGGTGATCAAGATATTGAGATTACGCCTTGGCAAGAGCGCGCGTTCTTCTATCTCAAAGTGAAAGATTTGTACGATCGTATCTTCGGCATCATGGGTGCAGTAATGGCGCTGGTGGTCTTTGTTGCGCTGTTCAACACCATGACTATGTCGGTGACTGAGCGCACCCGTGAAATCGGCACCTTATCGGCTCTTGGTAGCTACCCTCGCGAAATTATTGCTGGGTTCTTGCGCGAAGCAGGGTTACTTGCGGTGATTGGTAGCTTAATCGGCGCTTTGTTTACGGCGCTAGTCACCGTCTTACTGATGGTCGTGGATGTGCAAATGCCGCCACCGCCAGGACGCACAGAAGGTTACCCATTAACGATTTACTTCTCTTGGGAGCTGGTAGCTATAGCAGGATTTGCAGTATTGATGATTTGTTTGGTTGCGGCGTTTTTCTCGGCACGCAAAGGGGTGAACAAGCCAATTACGGAGGCACTGATTTATGTTTAATTTCAAATCACTATTACCAATTGCATTGCTGATGGTAACTGGCGTTGCAAGCATCAATACCAGTGCGAATGAAACAGCGTTAGATGCACAGCAAGTCGCGCAATTGATTGAAAAAGCCGACAGCTACCGCTTGCAAGATGATTCCTCCAAAGTGGTGTCATTGGTGCGCTTATATCAAGACCAAGAACTAGATAAAACCCGCCTTTACCACGTGTACACGCGCCCAAATCGTGAATCGCTGGTGGTGTTCAAATCGGCAGTCGAAGCCGGGCAAAAGATGTTGATGATGGGCGACAACTATTGGCTACAAATGCCAAAGAGCCGCCGTCCGATTCGCATTACGCCAATGCAGAAGCTGCTTGGTGAAGCGTCTATCGGCGACATCTCAACTTTGACGTGGAGCCAAGATTATCAAGGTGAATGGAAAGCGACAGAAACTGTCTCGGTAAACGGGGAAAGTGTCGCGGCTTATCACCTTGCGTTAACCGCGAAAACCAAAGGGGCGAGCTATCAGAAGATCGACTTGTGGTTGTCTGAGCAAGATGCGTTTCCAATCAAAGCTGATCTTTACTTGCGCTCTGGCAAACTCGCCAAGCAAGCGCAATATGGGCGTGCAACTGACAAAGGTGAAGACTACGTCAGTGAGATGACCTTGCTTGATAGCATTCAGCCGAGCAAAAAGACCGTTATCGAGTATCAAGAGATCGTGCCTTGGCAGCTGGACAACAAGTTCTACAACCCAAGCTATTTGCCGAAAGCCAATACGACTCAGCTTTAGCCTGAACTCCTTAAATAGAACCATGAAAACGAGCAAGGAAGTCACATGAAATCGCACCAGCCTAACCTTAACAAAAGCACCAGTTTGTTGATTGCTGCGTCGTTGTGTGTGGGCGCAGCAGCCCCAGTTTTTGCCAATGATGAGCTGAGTTTTGAGTGGGATTGGGCTGTCAGTTACGAAACTGCCAAGCAGCGTGATAGCGCATTTATGCAGGCGCAGGGCAGTTCTCGTGATTCACTTAATGCACTGTTGGATGTGCAAGTGAACTATCAAAACTTCAGTGGCTTGTTCGCTCTGTACAGCCAAGGTTTGTACCTCAACCAACAAGGAGAGAGTGACTGGTGGAGTGAAGCTGATAACCAACTACTGATTCGAGAACTTGCTTGGCTAGGGGAGTGGCAAGTCGGTGACACCACACTTGATGTGAGCTTAGGTAAGTTGCGCATTGATTGGGGCGTGGGTTATGGCTACCGACCTTTGGATCTGTTTAAGCCTTATCGACAAAATCCTGTTGGCTTAGTAGCAGAAGAAGGTGCGGGTGTGTTTTCACTTTCACACTACGATATGGCAGGCGAGTGGACGGTGATTGCAACGGATTCAAGCTGGGGGCAACAAGACCAAAGTGCACTTGATCAAGACGCAGAGCAACAAGGTGTTGGTATTCGTCGTTATGCGCTGGTGGGTGACACCGAGTATCAACTTATTGGTTATTACGATGATGTGCGCCGAGGTTTACTCGGAGCCAGTGCCATTGCCGTGTGGGATGAATCCATCGCCATGCACGGTTCCATGCTGTGGCAAAAGCAAAGTGTCGGCTATCAGTTTCAGCAAGATGACCTTTACCAACCCGTTTCAGTTGAGGAGCAGGGCAGCGCATTCCAAGCCTTAGTTGGATTGAACTGGGCAAACCAAGCCGGACACAACGTGATTGCTGAATATTGGTACGACAGCCGAGCATGGTCGAAAAACGAATGGCAACAAGCAATAGAGCGTGGAGAGTTTCTCTCTCAGATCCCTGAACCTAACAACTCTCTGTTGGCTAGCAGCGCTCTACTTGCGACAAGCTACGCCCAAGGGTTTCAGCATGCCAATATCGTTCAGCATAACGTAATGCTGCACTGGAGTTGGGATGTAGAAGCATGGGCTGCATGGAACGGCGAAGCGGATATGGGCTGGCTAAGTGATGTAACCCCTACGTTGGATGTGATGCTGTCGCCACAAGATGGTGGTGTGATTGTCACGCAGTGGCTTAACTACCAATGGATTGATACCGGCGATCAAAGTGTAGAAGTGGAAGTTGCCGCACGCTTTTTAACCGGAGACGACCAATCTGCTTACGCACAAATCAATGATAAGCATATGATTGTATTTAACATCAAAGGGAAATTCTAAATGTGTTCAGCAAAATCAGTGGTGAAAAGTGGATGGCCGCGTAGCTTATTAGTGACCACGGCATTTTGTCTCTTTATCGCAGCAATGACGCTCTCGGTTTGGGGCGGTCCATTCTATATTCATGTGGCGGTTAGCTTTGGATTTGGCTATTCGGCTATTTTCTTCTCATGGCTTGTCGACCGCCTATTTCCTACCATTCCTCGTTTGGCGGAAGTGGCTATCTCGCTGACGGCATGCCTATTGTTTGGTGTGGTGAACGCCCAGCTTTGGCTTGGGGAATACTTTGGTATCTCAAGTATGCTGTCGGTTGGTCTCATGGGGTTGTTATTCAGTGCCATGTGCTTTTTCTATTTCTACTCACGCGAGCAACATGCAATCGCTCAACGAGAGTTGGAAGCCATCAAACGCGAGAAAGCAGAGCAAGATCGTGCGCTGTTGCTGAGTCAGCTTAAGCAGATGCAAAGCCAGATTGAACCACATTTCCTATTTAATACCTTGGCGAATATCAGCGCGCTCATGTCGCAAGATGTCGATAAAGCTAAGCTGATGCTAGAACAGTTAACCGCACTGCTGCGAGCAACGCTAAAAAGCTCACGCGAAGAACACACCACCATAGACAATGAAACGGCGTTACTTGAGGCTTACTTAGGCATCCAGCAAACCCGTTTAGGTGACCGACTCAGTTACAAGATTGAGGTGGAAGAGGGATTAGGCAGAACCGAGCTACCGCCGATGATGCTTCAACCCTTAATCGAAAACGCCATCATCCATGGTATTGAGCCAAAGCGAGAAGGTGGTGAAGTCAGCTTGCTCATTAAGCGCGAACAGCAGAACTTGAAGATTGAAGTCAGAGACACAGGTGTTGGCTTGAATCACGTTAGTGGGCACATGGGCTCTGGCGTGGGTCTAAGTAATCTCAAGCAGCGAGTTGAAGCTTTGTTCGCAGGGCAAGGAGAGGTCTCTATCAGTGAGTCTGCTCAGGGTGGCGTTTGTGTTCGCTTGCGCTGGCCAATGGAATCGTAATCAAGGAAGAAAGGAATGAATACAGGGTTTACTGCCATTATTGCTGATGATGAACCGCTATTGAGGCGTCATCTTGATAAAAGCCTAGCTGAAGTGTGGCCAGAGCTAGAGGTGATAGCCAAAGTCGCCGATGGTGAACAAGCGTTGCAAGCCATTGAGCAAAGCCAACCTGACATCGCGTTTCTTGATATTCGTATGCCAGTTTTGGATGGCATGACATTAGCGCAAAAACTCAATCAATTCGCTAATCCACCTTTGATTGTGTTTGTCACCGCGTACGATGATTACGCCATCAAAGCTTTTGAGCAAAATGCCGCCGATTATTTGCTCAAGCCTATCTCGGATGAGCGCCTCCTGACGACGTGTGAAAGAGTGAAAGCACGCCTTGCTAAGCGAGAGAAAGAAAGCAGTAATGTGCAGATGAGCAGCCTGTTAGAACAGTTACAACAATTATCTGCGCCACAAACGCCGCAATATCTTCAGTGGATCAAAGCGACGCAAGGGAAAGATATTCATCTGATTGCCACGTCTGATGTGTTGTATTTCAAAGCGGAAGAAAAATACGTTTCTGTGTATGCCCAACAAGGACAGGGCAAAGTGCAGGAGTATTTGATTCGCACATCGTTGAAAGAGTTGATAGGGCAGCTTAACCCAGAACAGTTCTGGCAAGTACACCGTTCAAGCGTTGTGCAAGTGTGCAAAATTAGCAAAGTAAACAAAGACTTTGCTGGAAGAATGTTTGTTCACGTTGGAGAAACTAAGCTCGCTGTGAGCCGTGCATCTCAAAGTTTGTTCAAAGGGATGTAATCGCTAGAACTGCTCACTCTTTACACTGTAAACTCGCTACTCTTAACCCAAGTTATCAAGGAAGATAAATGAATTATAGCGTAACCCTGTTAAATGCGACGGGAGAGTTGTCTCCAATCTCTGAGTATTTACATCAAAAACTTGATGATCTGAGCTCACAACTTTCTAGTTACTTTGATTTGAGTTACATTGACCTCACCATTAGCCCGTTTGATCGCAATGACGTACCGCAGACGGGGATCGGTGGCTATTGCTTAAGTGCCTATCGTGTAGAGATTCTGCTTGATACTCAACGTACTGATATTAAAAACGTTATTGAGAAAGAACTAGCTGCGGTGTTAGCGCATGAGTTGCATCACCTGTTCCGTATGCGAGCGGGAGAAAGTGGCGTTGCACTTGGTGATGTACTGATTATGGAAGGGTTAGCTTGTCACTTCGAACGTAAGGTGAATGGCGGCGTCACTCCGAGCTTGTTTGAGAACATCAAGGATCAAGATTGGCGCCCTTTCTATGCTGAGGTGAAAGATAAGTTGACCAGCCTAGATTACAACTTCGACGCTTACTTTCTTGGCAGCGATGAAAGCCGCTGGCCGAAATACATGGGGTATTGGGTTGGGTACAACCTTGTTGCTGAATATCTGGCTGATTTTCAAGGCTCTGAGCTTGATTTAGTCGGAGCCAAAGCTGAGCTTTTCTATCAATAACTTCGTTATAAGCCCAACTAATCGGCTGAGTCATAAAAACAAAAAGCGCCTAAGTCATCAGACGTTAGGCGCTTTCTTCGTTTTATAGCGACGATTTCTCTGCAGAGGCGAATGGGTTTATTCGCTGATCGTCACTTTCTCGATAATGATTGGATCGCATGGCACATCATCGTGACCAAGCTTAGAGGTCGTTTTTACTTTCGCGATGCGGTTTACGACATCCATACCCGCAGTCACTTTACCAAACACGGCGTAGCCCCAGCCTAGGTTGGTAGTTGCGGTGTGGTCTAGGAAATCATTGTCTTCCAAGTTAATGAAGAACTGTGCCGTTGCAGAGTGCGGAGCATCGGTACGCGCCATTGCGATAGTGCCAACAAGATTCTTTAGACCACGGTTTGCTTCGTTCGCGATAGGGGCGCGTGTTGGCTTTTCTGCCATGTCTTCTGTATGACCGCCACCTTGGATCATAAAGCCGTCGATAACGCGGTGGAAAATGGTGCCGTTGTAGAAGCCATCTTCACAGTATTTTTTGAAGTTCTTTGAGCTAACTGGCGCTCGTTCTAGGTTCAGTTCAATCTCGATATCACCGAAATTGGTGGTCATAATAATCATCTGGTTTGCCCTTATGGGTGCTAAGTTGGCGGCATTATAGCTAAGTCGTATGAGGATAGCAGAAATAAAAACAGCGACGTTTTGGCGTCGCTGTATGCATGATGTAAGAGTGAGGAAAGCGTTAAACCGTAAAGCGACCGACCAAGTCGTACAGCTCGTTAGCTTTGTGGTTAAGGTTGCCACTGCCTGCACGGTTTTGGTTGGCAAGGTGTGCCGATTGGCTGCTTTGTTGAGAGATCACTTCAATACGTTGTGAAATCTCTTGGCCAACTTGGCTTTGCTCTTCGGTTGCCGTTGCGATCAGCGTGTTCATGTCCATGATGTTAGCAATTGCGGCTTGGATTTCTTGCAGTGCGGCAGAGGCTGCTCGTGCTTCTTCAACCGTTGCTTCACCGCGCGCTTGGCTTGAACCCATGGCTTTCACTGCTGCATCCGAGCCAGACTTCAACTGCTCAATCATTTGGTGAATTTCACCTGTGCTGTCTTGAGTGCGACTCGCCAGTTTACGAACCTCATCGGCAACGACTGCGAAGCCGCGGCCTTGTTCGCCTGCACGGGCTGCTTCAATGGCTGCGTTCAGTGCCAATAGGTTGGTTTGCTCAGCGATGTCTTGAATCACTTCTAGCGAAGAAGAAATGTTTTGTACATCGCTCTCTAGACGAGAAATCACCGTGCTGGCTTCTGACACTTCTAAAGCGAGCGCTTCGACAGAGTTCGCTGCTGAATCAACAATGTGTTTTGCTTGTTGTGAGTTTTCATCGGCGTCTCTGGCTGATTGCGCTGCTTGGTTAGCGTTGTTTGAAATCTCGTGCGCCGTTGCTGTCATCTCGGTCATTGCCGCAGCGACCTGTTCGGTTTCTTCACGTTGACCTGAAGCTAACTCGTCCACTTGCGATGCACGCTGTGACATCTCGTTGGTCTCTGAAACCACTTCTTGTCCGACATGGCTAACACTCTTGATGATGCCTTGCAGGCTTTCAACGAAGATATTGAAGTTGCGGCTCAGCTGCGTGAACTCCGGCACGCTCGATTCTTCCATGCGCGCGGTTAAATCTGCATCGCCTTGTGCGAAAGAGTGAATTGAAGCATCAAACTGCTCAATAGGTTTCATGATGCTGCGGTTAACAAATACGGCAAAGACTGCAACTATCGCTGTTATCGAGGCGCAAAACAGGGCTATTGCCGTCAGTGTGGTGTTGAGATCTTCGTGTGCGGCTTTTTCCATGTCTGCCACAATGGCGTCGATATCGTCCGTGTAGAAACCCGTTCCCAACATCAAGTCCCATTCAGGAATAAAGACTGAGTAGCTCAGTTTCGGTAGTGCTTCACTCTGACCGAGTTTCGGGAAGTAATAAGTCGTGAACTCGCCAGTTTTGGCATTTTTTAACAAATCCTGAATCAGGTAATTGCCTTTCTTGTCCTGCAAGTTATAGAAGTTTTCCCCGATGCCTTTGGTGTTTTTACCCACCACGACGCGAACGCCTTTTGAATCATAACCAAAGATGTAGCCGGATTGACCAAACTCCAACTGTTTCAAGATAGGCAATGCTTCTTCAAGTGGGGCATTTTGAGCGAGTAGTGGTTCGACGGCGGAGCGCGCCATTTGGACGTAGTTTTTGAGCTCGGCTTTTTTCATCTCCATCATTTGACTTCGAGTCTGCTCAATCTCGTGTTCGTTGTAGGCTGTGGTTTGTAGATAGGTGAACCACATCATGCCTATTGCCATGGTTAGAATTGGAATTATTGAAAGGATATATAGTCGTTTTCTGATCGTCAGATTCATAGAGACGTCCTTCTCTCGGCGCAGCGTTACAAGTGACAAGCTGAATAAGCTTGCCTGATAAAATTATTAATACTTATTGTTGTAATGCTTAGAGATTAACCGAGTTAATCAATCAGAAGTACTGGAAGTTTATAAATTTAGACTAAGGTCGTAGCATTTTTAAGCGGGATCACAATTAACGTGAACACGACCCACTATTGCAACGAGAAGTCCCTGTTAACCAATATGAGACGCGATACCTATTCTTTGCGAATTTGAGGTAAAGCCAGTCAGCAACAGGTTTAACGAGGAGCCAACGCAGTGGAGCGTAGAGCCAACCGCGACCAACTAATTGCCACGCACGATGAGTCACGTCCAACCCAAGCAGAAGTTCCCCCTTTTCGTTGAGGGCGTGCAAAATGGTGTTGGCTTGTTCAGGATCGATCTGCGGATAATCTGAGAATGCATCACTATAGATATCGACGGTTTTGATGTGCTGCTTGGCATCGCGTTGTTTTAGCGCCTTCATCTCTTTGGCACAAAGCGGGCAGGTTCCGTCATAAAATATGATGAGTTTTGTCATTGCGGTTTTCTTGTTTGAGATTTTCTAATCGCTTTTACGTGGCGAATTTTCTTTTGGTTCATTGTTTTGCAAGTAATGCAGCCAATTGTCGCGAATGTTGCCGTAATTGAATTGGCAGAACTCTTTGCGATCACGCAGGTAGTCTTTTTCTACTTCATCGAGTAAGGCTTTGTATTGCTCAGGATCACTACCGTACACCAGACATAACGTTGAAAAGTAACGCTGCAAATCAAAGCTGTGTTCGTCAATGTATTCGCCAAAATCGTAGTAGTCCGGTCTGTCGTCGGATTCGAATGCGAACATGTCGGCGGCGCTAATGGCCATATCTGCGCCATCTTCTAGGAAGTCAATCATTAAAATGGTGGCAAAATTATCGACCGCATCTTCTTCTTTTCCGAGAACAGGGATGCTTTGATCTTCGATGTAAGCATGCCCAGCTTCATGAAGTAAAGTGTGCAATAACGTATCTAGCGCCCCTGTTTTTGGGGATTTTCCGAAGCGTTCTTCATACTGATTATTGGAGAAGTAATTGAGCGACTCCAAATAAAAAGTGTAAGGAACGTATATTGTGTGTGTCTCAGGATCATACATTGGACCATCTTCTCCGCCGTAAACCAGCGTGAGAGCTTTATCAAATGGAAAGTAGGCCTGAGATAGCTCAACAAAGATGGTGTTTACATCGCTGCTTTGAATCGATTGTTGGGCGATTTTTTCATGAGTTGTCTCTACGGGAGAATATTGAATACGAATGCTTTCAGCTGCTGTAGCTGATGAGACGACGCTGAGTAATAGCGCAGGGCAAAGCGAATGAATGTTCATGTGGGACTCTTGTTATTGAATAACTTGTATAAAAAATTATACATGTTTTTGCCTGATGCATAGTTGGGGTTGTACTCATCAGCCAAAGTCGGGGCATCGGTCTCGAAAAGCAATCATGATAACATCGCATATTTCGGCGGCTTGGTTCTCTAGGGCGTTTATCAAGACCTCTTGGATAAGAACGGCGGTGAAGTTATTGGCTATGCATCGTTTTCTAAGAAGCTTACTGAGTAACTGTGCTTCGATCTTTATCTGTGAAAATGATAATAGGCAGTTAATCATTGCAAGGTTTAACCATGGGGTTGGTGAATGTCACTGAATTGAAGAAAATTATCAGCGATATGTTATAATCCTGCTCCGTTGTAACGAAAACGTTTGTTGCAGCCTGAGAGTTTCCTTGGATTCGGCTCGTTTATACACCATGAGCCAGAGTTGAAAAGCTACGACAGGAACAGGCAAACCCAATTGTTTTGAACGCGCTCTCGGCGTTTAGCGGTTACAACGGGAAGGAACTTTGTTTGATAGTAATTGACACATTCTGTTTAAGTAAGGGAGCCCTAAGTGGTTCAGAAAGTGTCACCCAGAATTTACTCACAACACGACACCCCAAGCGATAACGCACAGGTATTGCGAGGGGCCATTTGAAGGAGCTGTATCAGCTCCTTTCACATTTAAGGGCTTGCTAACAGCGTAAAAACTGACACATCGCTTAAGGAGCGCCCCTTAAACTAGCCTAAGGCGCATCTACACCAACTTTTTGAGTATTTTCGAAACAATAAAGCGAGAAAATTTGCTATTGAACGAAGGTTAAACTAACACTCATTCATTACGGAGAATGAAGAGAACAATAATAAGAGGCGATATGAATCATTTAATATCTGTAGGTGCACTGGAGTCCTTCTTGGTCGCAATTAGTGTGCTTTTCCTGGGGCATTTTATTAATGCTAAGCTACCGATTTTAAAGAAATTCAACATACCTGAGCCGATTGTAGGTGGCCTTATTGTGGCCTGCATGATTACTGCTCTTCATTTCAACGGCATCGATTTAGAGTTCGACTTGCCATTACAAAATACGTTTATGTTAATGTTTTTTGCGACAGTTGGTTTGGCCGCCAATTACACTCAGTTGATGAAAGGAGGTGCGAAGGTTTTTATCTTCTTAGCTGTCGCATCGTTTTACATCATCATACAAAACGGCGTTGGCGTTTCACTTGCGGCGGCGCTCGGTTTAGATCCTTTGATGGGGTTAATTGCTGGCTCGATTACTCTGTCTGGTGGTC
Source organism: Vibrio sp. 1402 (assembly GCF_033340275.1). NCBI lineage: Bacteria > Pseudomonadati > Pseudomonadota > Gammaproteobacteria > Vibrionales > Vibrionaceae > Vibrio > Vibrio sp. 1402. The sequence goes on along the minus strand of NZ_JAWOWE010000013.1, from coordinate 80,928 downwards.
ATGGTACAGGTGCTGCGTGGTCACAAACCTTTCAAGACGTGTATGGATTGGATAACGTCTTAGAAATTGCAATGGCATCAGCGACTTTTGGTTTGATCATCGGCGGTATCATTGGTAGCCCTGTAGCGCAGCGTCTGGTGGAAAAGAACAGCATAGAGTCTGAGTATGGTCGTGGTGGTCGAGATGCCAAAACTCACGAGAAATTCCCGGAGTTGGTGACTTACAATGAATACGAAGAAGATAAAGTAACGGCGAAAAAAGTGGTTGAGAAACTCTTCTTCCTACTGATCTGTGTTACTGGGGCCAAGTATGTCGAGCAATGGGTAAGCACGTATGAAATCTCATGGCTGATGATTCCAGACTTCGTATATGCGCTATTCATTGGTGTGATCATTACGAATTTCTTGGAAGTGACCAAGATTCGTAAGTTAGATGCCGAAACGGTCGATATGTTAGGTACGGTATCGCTATCTCTGTTCTTAGCGATGGCTCTGATGAGCTTGAAGTTATGGAATATCTTCGATCTAGCGATTCCATTCTTGGTTATTTTAGCTGTGCAGTCTGTCGTCTTAGCTATCTTTACGTACTATGTTACGTTCAAAGTGATGGGAAGCAACTACGATGCTGCGGTTATTGCAGGGGGGCACTGCGGTTTTGGCTTGGGTGCAACCCCAACAGCCGTAATGAACATGGGTTCGATCGTTAACCGATTTGGCCCGTCGCCGCAGGCATTTATGGTGGTGCCAATTGTGGGGGCTTTCTTTATCGACATCGTCAACTTAATTATCTTGCAAGGCTACATTTCATTCCTTGGTTAAAGTTAAGTGGATGAGCTCCTAGAGGCGAAATAAAAACGGTCACAACACTGGTTGTGACCGTTTTTTTATGACTTGGTTTGGTCGTTTATTGAACGAAAAATTATTGGATAGTTCGGCTGAACTTGAGGCTAGCTGTCCAACCAAGAATACCAATGAAGGCGTAAATGCCGACGTTTAACCAACCCGCTTGAGGAATGGCATTGAATGGGTTTGGTGTAATAATGGCGTGCAGCGGAAGGTAAAGCACTTCGGAGAAAAACTGATCTAGTCCGTAGAAACCAAAAAGTGCGATAGGCATCCAACGCAGCGCATAAATGGCGATAAACAAAATGACCAGTGGTGAGTTCACTTTTTGTGAAATAGCCATCGCAGTTAATGCCAGCGGTAACAGCAGAATACCGGCGAACAACATTCTGATTAAAAACTCTCCCCAATGCAGCAGCACGTAACCTAACGAGGCTTGGCGGTACAATAAAGCCAATTGGTGATCAGTAGAGGTGTTCAGCAACCACAACATTAAATTTGCAGCGAGTACGAGCACCGAGCAGACGAGCGGAATCACCAATAAGCCAAATCCTAGCTTCACTAAATGGGTTTTTATGTCACTGACAGGCATACTGCGCCAAAACATAATGCTGCCTTCCGCCCGTTCTTTGCGTAGCGTTCTTGGGAAGTACTGAACGGCTAACAAGATAGACAGCAGCCCTGCTCCTCCGGTAATCAACATATTGACATCATCACCAAGCTCTTTGTGAATGTCACTGACATCGCCACCAAAGCTCATTTGGAAAAACATATTGTGTTGTAGAGTGTCGTTACTCATCAAACTCACAAAGAGAATAACTCCACACGCCAACACAAACAGTGGAATACGTAAAACAAGAGGGTTTTCTAACCACTCTTTTTGCAACATCGCGACAACTGAACGCATTACTCTGCCTCCTTCTGCAATGCTAAAAATAGATCCGCTAACTTCACCCCATGGATGGAACCCATTGTTTCTGCTTGTTGGGCATACTGGGCTTTGAGTAACCATTTCGTTGAACCGAGGCCTTTTTGTGACGAGAGTGGGTTCATCGCTTCAATTTGTGTGCGGTGCTCGTCGTTGGCTTCAAGAATGAAATAGTCTTCACTGATACTGTCCATCGAGGTTTGCAGAACGGGGCGACCATGCTTAAGAATCAGAACATCTGTCAGCAAGTGCTCAATCTCTGATACTTCATGACTGGCGATGATCAACACGCGCTCGCCGTCGTGAAACCATTCCAATAAGTGACGATAAAACGTCTCGCGATACACGAGATCTAACCCGAGTGTCGGTTCATCCAATATGAGGATTTGGGTGTTGGTCGCGATCACAATCGCGAGGTGTAATTGCACCTTCATCCCTTTGGATAAAGATTTGATACGCGCACGAGGTTTGATGTCCGTTTGACGAAGTAGCGTATCTGCTTGGGCGCGATTGAACCCTGAGTGCACGCCCTCGGTATAGTTAAGCAGTTGAGCAACGGTCATCCAATCTGGCAGAACGTTGACATCCGAGATGTAGGATAAGCTCTGCATTATCTTGTCGCGTTGCATAATGGGTTCAAATCCGTTGATACGAATAGTGCCCTGATATTCATGTGCACCGAGTAGGGCATTAATAAGCGTTGATTTACCTGCGCCATTATGGCCGAGTAAGCCAAGTACTTGTCCTGCATGTAGGTCGAAACTCACTTCATGCAGTGCTTCTCCTTGTTGCTGATATTGCTTGGAGACGTTGTTTACACTGACTAATGCGCTCATTGGTCACCTTTCAAGTGTGGTTTTAGTTGTTGAATGAATTCGTCGAGTGACATATCCAGACGCTGTATTGTGTCGGCTATCTGTGGAATTTGTTGCTGAAGAAAACGTGCCTTCTCGTCTGCGAGTAATTTGAGCTTTGCTCCTGAAGCGACAAACATACCTTGACCGCGTTTTTTCTCCACTAGCCCGTCATCAACAAGCAATTGATAGCCTTTCATAACTGTGAGGTGGTTAATTTTCATATCTGCAGAGATGCTACGGACGGAGGGCAGAGCATCGCCTTCTTGCCAGACACCTTGCAGTATTTGCTGCGTGATCTGGTCTGCCAACTGTCGAAATATCGGTTGGCGATCATGCCAATTAGTCATGAGTGAATCTCTTGGTTGAGATGGTGTTATATATATGTATAACACCTAGTGCGTTAGAGAGAAAGTAATAATTTAAAACCTAGTGTATCCGCCTGTCTCATTCGCTCTAAATATCCACCTATGTGGTCGTTGTTTTGAGGTTTTGTTTTATATGGAAATTAATTACTTCTCATAAGTTGAGAAGTGTTGTTTTTCTCTTCCCATCAATACACTTATCGCCTGTTCTAAATGAATATTCTCACTGAATGATAATTAGCATAATTTTAGGTTTGCCTATTTCTTACTTGATGAGAATCAATGGTCAAAGAGGCCTAGAAAACAAAAGTTTCGAGAGGCAATCTGACTGGCTTAGGCACCTATCTCACGTTGAGCGCGTGCTCAATGAATGAGAAAGAGTAGAGTAAAGAGGTCTCATGAATCAGGTAATATCTATCGGCCCACAGGAGTCGTTCCTCGTCGCAATTTGCGTGTTGTTTTTAGGGCAGTTCATCAATACCAAGTTACCAACCTTAAAAAAATTTAATATTCCAGAGCCAATTGTTGGTGGTCTAGTGGTCGCTTGCGTAATCACGACGATGCACTTAAACGGTGTGGATGTTTCCTTTGATTTACCACTGCAAAACGTCTTTATGCTGATGTTTTTTGCAACCGTTGGCTTAGCGGCAAATTACACCCAACTGATTAAAGGCGGTGCGAAGGTTTTCATCTTCCTAGTTGTGGCATCGGTCTACATTCTTATCCAAAATGCGGTCGGCGTGTCCTTAGCAACAGCGTTGGGGTTAGATCCACTCATGGGGTTGATCGCCGGATCCATTACGCTTTCTGGCGGACATGGAACTGGAGCTGCGTGGTCGCAAACTTTTCAAGAAATGTATGGTTTGCATAATGTTCTAGAGGTGGCAATGGCTTCTGCTACATTTGGCTTGGTGATGGGCGGGATTATTGGCAGCCCTGTTGCACAAAAGCTACTAAACAAACACAACTTGGAATCGGAATACGGACGCACCAATCAAAGTCATCAGAGTTTCCCTGAACTGGTGACGTACAACGAACATGAGGAAGATCGTGTCACAGCGAAAAGAGTCGTTGAAAGCTTGTCCATCATTTTACTTTGCGTGACAGGCGCGAAGTATCTGGAGAGTTGGGTAAGCAGTTTTGACATCAAGTGGCTAATGATTCCCGATTTTGTGTATGCGCTGTTTATTGGTGTTGTTATCACTAACATCATGGAAGTGACGAAGGCGCGCAAGGTTGATTTAGAAACCGTTGATATTCTTGGCACAGTTGCACTATCTCTATTTCTTGCCATGGCCTTGATGAGTTTGAAATTGTGGAATATTTTCGATCTTGCGATCCCATTCCTTATTATTCTTGCTATTCAGTCGGCAGTGTTGGCGATGTTCACTTACTACGTAACATTCCGCATGATGGGAGGCAACTACGATGCGGCGGTGATCGCTAGCGGACACTGCGGTTTTGGGTTAGGTGCTACACCGACTGCGGTCATGAATATGGGCTCCATCGTGAGTCGATATGGTCCATCACCACAAGCATTTATGGTGGTTCCAATTGTCGGTGCATTCTTCATCGACATTGTGAATTTAGTGATTTTGCAAGGATGCATCGCTTTTATTAAATAACATTCGCTTTTTTACCGAAATAACAAAGCCAGCACCTATACGCTGGCTTTGCTATTTGTAACACGAAATCTTGTTTGCCTGACTTCAAGCCGTGAAATCAATACGTTACTATGACGACATAGTGTTCAATTTTGCAGCAGCATGAGGTACCCACATGTCTGAAAAAATATCGACGTCGGCATTAGCGAAAATGCGCAAGGTAGAAGCTAAGCTGCTGTTTGCCGATCTCAAACGTGCAGGCTACATCGTTCGCCAAGATGAAAAGTGGATTTTGACCGAAGAAGGGGCAAAGTTTGGCGGTGAGTATGTGGATCACCCTAAATTTGGCCAGTTCATCGTCTGGCCGACCAACTTACATATTGAGCTGACTCCCAGCTCAGGGAAAACATTGAGCGCGACACAACTGGGTGAAAAGCTGAAATTGAATGCGAAGCGCATGAACCAGCTTTTGAGTGAACTGGGTTGGTTGACCAAATCCGAAGAGGGGTGGAGTGTCACAGAAGCTGGTGTGCGCGCTGGTGGGCAGCAAAGAACCGATAAAGAAACACAAAATACCTTTGTCGTATGGCACGATGTGGTGCTGCGTAACAAGCGTCTTAAGCAGTCTGTCATTGAGTTTTTAGGGCAAGACGCGGAGTCACATTCTACGGATAAATCGTACTCAAGCTTTCGCCAAAAATTTGAAGCCAAGCACCGAACATTAGATGGGCATTACGTGCGCTCTAAGGGGGAGTTGCTCATCGACAACTGGCTGTACTTGGCTGGTGTTGTGCACGCTTATGAGCGTCAGTTGCCGATTGACCAAGATGTCACTAGCGATTTTTACTTGCCAGGTGGCAAAGTCTATTTGCAATTTTGGGGAAGTGACGATGGGGAGATGGCTCAGGCCGACCGTGAGACCATTCGTACTGTTTATGAGCAGCATCATTTCAATCTTATCGAAGTCGAACCGAGTGAACTAGACAAGTTGGATGAAGTGCTTCCTAAGCGTCTTCGTCAGTTTGGTATTAAAGCTTATTGACGACTTAAGCCCGCTGTTCAGATAAGAAAAAACCCGTGTTCAACACGGGTTTTGTATTTTTAGTGTGTTTCTAGGCTGCCATCCTATGGGTTAAAAGCCTTTGATGTTTTCTGCTTCTAGCTCAGAGAAGTACTTCACTGTCTTCACTTTCAGTTCTTGTTGAGCTGGTTCGTCGCATACGATCACCGCTTTAGGGTGAAGTTGAAGAGCAGAAACTGTCCATAGGTGGTTTACACAACCTTCCACGGCTGCTTCAAGTGCCTGAGCTTTGTTATGGCCAGTGACCAAGATCATCACTTCTTCTGAGTCTAGAAGCGTACCAACACCGATAGTCAGCGCGTATTTAGGCACTTGGTTGATATCGCCGTCAAAGAAGCGAGAGTTCGCAATGCGAGTGTCTTCAGTGAGGGTCTTGATGCGAGTACGAGAAGAAAGAGATGACGCTGGCTCGTTGAACGCGATGTGACCGTCGTTACCCACGCCGCCCATGAACAGGTTGATCTTGCCGTAAGACTTAATTTTGTCTTCGTAACGCTTACATTCTGCGTCGTGATCGTCTGTGTTACCGTTCAGTAGGTTGATATTTTCTTCTTGAATATCAATGTGATTAAAGAAGTTGTTGTACATGAACGAGCGGTAAGATTCTGGGTGATCCGCAGGGATGCCAATGTACTCATCCATGTTAAAAGTCACGACGTTTTTGAAGCTGACTTCGCCGGCTTGGTAAAGCTCGATTAGGGCTTTGTAGGTTGCTAGAGGAGTGCCACCAGTTGGTAGACCCAGAACGAATGGACGCTCAGCGGTAGGTTTAAAGTCGTTGATACGCTTAGCGATATGCGCAGCTGCCCACTTACCTACTTGTGCTGCTCGAGTTAACGGGATAAGTCTCATTTTGTGCCCCTAGTTATTGGAATTGACGATGTACTGAAATATTAATTCGCATTATAAAATAAGTGGTGGCGAACTGCTATTGTTTTAGGTCAAAATTTTGCTTTTTCTTTAACCAATGTTGGTTTTGTCGACGATTTTTATATCTAAATGCTTTTATAAGACGATTTTTTACAAAGAAATTGCATTATGAAACTGACGAATCAATAGATAAAATTTATGATCTAAATTAAGTTCTGCCTTCGCACTTAACCTTGTTTTTTAACAACCTACAGAGTGCGAAATCGCACACGAACTTCAAATATTATGGGTTAGATATGGCATGGCGCTCATTCTTTAACCATAATTGAAATGTGTAAACCAGTGAGGAATTCGGTATGAAAAATGAGTTAGATCCGAGCAAAGTACTACAGGCTTACGAATGTGTGATGAACAACGGTACACCAACCGAATTTGGTAAAATGTATGAAGGTGTAGAAGCGTTTTCTGACTACGATGGGTACAACGTTTTCTTGAGAGGAAATGGTGTTGAGCTAAAAATTGGCTTCCACAACACCTATCACTTGGAATATGACCAAGAGCATTTGAAAGAGAGCTTTCTGAAAAAGATTGCGACGCTCGCCAAGTAAACGGTCATCACCCAAATATTAAAAAAGCCCTTGGGAGAATGCCCCCTTGGGCTTTAGGAGAAGAAATGAGCTTGTCTTGCTCGCTCAGTAAAGTCAAACGAGCTTTCGCCTACTGCTAGAAAAAGGCGAGAACTAGGTAGGTTATTGGTTATTAATCGTCTTCAACCAAACTCTCTTCAATGTATTCTTCTGTGGCGTCAGGCTTGTTACGACCATTTAGCGTATGGAAGCGCTTGCGACCACGAGCAAGTTGGGTGTACTTTAGCCATGTACGCTCAAGTTTTGTTTTTGCTTTGCCCGGGTTTTCTAACACCTTGATGAAGTGTTTCTCTTCGCTGTTTTCAGGTGTTAATTCGCCTGACTCTAAGCCAAGCATTGTATCCCCATAAATTGTTAGGATTTCCTCTTCTGAAAGAGTAAAATCGCCAGACTTTGCAAAGCCGCGTGGGAATTTTACGTTATCGTAAAAACGTTTTTTGCCATGACGGAATTCAGTGTCAGACATGTCAACAGCCTCTGTAACCGTTATTGATGAATGTAGTGAACTTACGGCGAAAATTAGGCTTAAATCTAACAAAAGAAAAACAAAACTTTTTTGTCGTCATGATTTTAATTAGTTGTTAATCTGGTTTTATATTAACCAGGAGATGGTTTATGGATGTAAAAGTCTTTCGAACATTTTTAGAGCTGGCAAGAGTTCGTCACTTCGGACGTGCTGCTGAGAACCTTTATATTACCCAAGCCGCTGTGAGCGCACGTATCAAACAATTGGAAAGTTACTTCGATACGCAATTGTTTATTCGTGATCGAAATAACATAAAGTTGACCTCTGCAGGTGAGCGCTTAATCAGCTATGCCGAGGTAATGGTCACTACATTGCAACAAGCGAAGCTAGAATTATCGCTTGAAGATGGCAAAGCGCTGCAACTAACGTTAGGTGGCACGCCAAACATTTGGGACGCTTATTTACAGAATTGTTTAAGTGTCGTCACAGATTCGTTTGGTGGTTATGGCTTCATGGCAGAAGTGATGGGACGTGAGATGCTCAGTCGTAGCTTGCTAGAGCGCACGTTAGATATGGCATTTGCGTTCGATCAGATCAAAGCTGATGAGCTTAACTGTAAAAAAGTGGCAGATGTTGTTCTCGTTCTGGTATCAACTGAGAAAGATTCTTTAGACACCGTTTTCGAAAACAAATATGTGTACGTTGACTGGGGGACGCGTTTCTCCTCAGAGCATTCTGAGCGTCACCCTAAGATTCCGGCTCCATATTTACGCACTTCAACAGCGCGTATCGCATTGGACTTTATTTTAGAGAAGGGTGGAGCCGCGTACTTACCAATCTCTCTCGTGGAGCCATTTATCGCTAATGGGCAGCTTCACAAGGTGTCTGGAGTAGAAGATTGGTGTCGCCCTATCTATTTGAGCTATCGTAAAGCTAGCTCGTCTGTAGACGCGATTAAGCAAGTGGAAGAAATTGTCAAAGAGATCGATCCACTGACCGCTTACAGTTTTCAGCAAATTGGTTCTGGCACTTCCGACGAATAGCGTTGAATGAAAAGTCAGAAAAACGAAAAAGCCGCCTTGAGAAATCAAGGCGGCTTTGTTTTTATCTCGATGAATCGATAGTTATGGTAAGTCAAACAACAGGGCTGTTGTGCTTTCGTTTGATGTATTGCGCAAAACAACCTTACTCTGGTGTTCAACCTTCGCGCCGTCGCCAGCCGTCAAAGTGGTATTGTCGACACTAAGGCTCCCAGTCACTTGATGGATGAATAGATTTCGGCCCGACTCAATCTCAAAGTTTAGTTCGCTACTTGGTTCAAGAATTAACTGATGCAAAGTCGCATCTTGCTTAATAAGTAGCGTGCCGTTTTCTCCAGTTGGAGTTGCGATAGTCGTTAACCCAGGATTGCGACCAAAATCTTTTTGCTGATAACCTGGTTTGGTTCCAAATGTGTTCGGTTGAATCCAAATCTGTAGAAACCGCAGCGTATCTTGGTTCGATGCATTGTACTCACTGTGGTAAATCCCTTTCCCTGCCGACATGAGTTGGAATTCACCTGCAGGTAGTGTTTTGACGTTACCTTCACTGTCTTTGTGTGCGATAACACCTTCCAACACATAGCTGATGATCTCCATATCACGGTGGCCATGTGTATCAAAACCCGCGCCAGGCTTGACTACATCGTCATTAATGACTCTCAGCTCAGAAAAGCCCATATGTTGAGGATCGTAGTAGCTACCAAAAGAAAACGTATGTTTGCTATCAAGCCAGCCAAAGTTTGCTCGACCTCGGTCTGCTGCATGTCTTACCGTAATCATAAGGCCTCCTTAAGAGAGCTTTTTGTTTAAAAAGTTATCTAACGCTGCTTTACCTGCGCCAGAGAACGCCAGAGAAACGCTCGCTGCCAGTAATGCCAAGCCAAACTCGTAACCGTTGTTTGCCATGAACAGGCCATTCTCAAAGTGGACAGAGAATATCGCTACCACCATCGTGAACGCCAAAGCAACCGCTGCTGGTCGAGTTAGCAGACCAAGTAAAATGAACAAGCCGCCAAAGAACTCTGCGCTGCCCGCAAGTAACGCCATGAGTACGCCAGGACCTAAACCGATAGATGCCATCCACTGACCTGTGCCTTCTAGGCCGTAGCCACCAAACCAGCCAAATAGTTTTTGTGCGCCGTGCGCCATAAAGATAATGCCGATTGGAACGCGAAGTGATAGTGCGCTGTAACCTGCGTTTGATGTGGTAATTTTCTGTAATAGTGCTTTCATGATTCTGTCCTCTGACTCTTTTCAATGAGTGGGAAGCGTGTGCTCCCGTGCTGTTGAGAACAGTTTAGGTAGAGGCGAGCATAAAAATAACGGGAGGATTTTGATAAACTCGTTCTAAAAAATTGAATGATTGGTTTTTATTTATTTAAATCAATGTCTTGATTTTTATATTCGGGTGTTTATTTGCCGATTATTGTCTGTTTTAAATCAAGGTCTGTCATTATTTTCGATAAACATTTTTGCTGTTAAACAAAAAAAAGAGCACATGTACTGTGCTCTATTGCTTTCGCTTTTAACAAGGGAGAAAGGTGTGTTAAAGAAAACCGTCAGAGGTTCATTAAGCTCTCTAATGACTCCTCTACATTGTTGTAGTGATAAGTTCGAATATTACGTCCATCCGTCGCATTAATCTGAATTTCTGAGATCTCGTTATCTGAGTCTCTTTCGATAATTCCAATAGAATGATCTACGGATTTACTGGTAATAACCTTTTGGTTTCTTAATACAATTACGCAAGTATGTAAGTCCATGCCAATTCCCTTTAGCCGACGTTGTTGTGATGTTCTGGATCTAACTTTAGTGTACAAAAGCGCTAATGCCAATAAATCTCAATATTGAGTTCCGAAAGTGGCTAATTGTGGGCGCTTAAGCAAGCTACAATAACACTATATTGAACGATGCCTATGAACAATAAATGACAAAAGGCATGAGCAAGGAAAGCACTATGTTTATTCACCCCTATACCTCACTGACCTTCGAGCAGTGTCACAAGGCGCGAGTCGCGCGAGACAGTCGTTTTGATGGGCGATTTTATGTGGCGGTAAAAACAACGGGAATCTTTTGTCGTCCGATTTGCCCGGCAAATTTGCCTAAAGAAGAAAATGTTGAGTATTTCGCTGATAAGACGCAAGCCCTTCAAGCAGGGTACCGTCCGTGTTTACGCTGTCGACCTGACAGCGCGCCTGGATCTTGGGCATGGAAAGGTGTCGAGACGACCTTTCAACGAGCGATTTCGTTAATTGATAGAGGGGAGTTGCATCACCATTCGGTGTCTGAGTTGGCTGAGCGTGTTGGGATTTCTGACCGTTACTTACGTATGTTGTTTGAGCAGTATCTAGGTATGTCACCCAAGCAGTATGCGCAATATCAGCAACTAATGTTCGCCAAACAGTTGCTTCACTCCAGCTCTATGTCGGTCACCGACGTGGGGTTTGCGTCAGGTTTTAACAGTACGCGCCGCTTTAACGATGCTTTTCAAAAGTTTCTCAAACTAACGCCTTCTCAAGTACGCCGTAAAGAGTTTGATGGTGCGGGTTGCAATCGAATTGCCTTACCTTATCGAGGTGAGTTGAATTGGTCGCACATGTTGGACTTCTATCGTTTGCGAGCGGTTGAGGGGGTTGAGCTAGTGAGTGATGAGAGTTATCAGCGCAACGTTTTTTTGGATAACAGCAAAGCCTGGTTTAAAGCGACAAAAGGTGAAGGATACTTAGAACTGGCGTTTGAAATTGAAGACGTAACGAAGCTGCAAAACGTGGTGTCTGACATTCGTCGTATGTTCGATCTTGACGCTGATATTTGTACTGTTGAGCAGCATTTGGAGTATGTTGCGCCTGGGCTCGTGTCGAGTAAAGGTATTCGTATTCCTGGTGTATGGAGTGCATGGGAAGCAGGGGTTAGAGCGATTTTAGGCCAGCAAGTGTCGGTTAAAGCTGCGATTGGTCAACTTAACTTATTGGTGGCCACACTTAGTGGAGAGTCAGAAAAACGTTTTTTCCCGACTCCCAGTGATATTGCGAACGCCGACGTGAGCTTTTTGCGCATGCCGCAAAGCCGTAAAGAGACGCTAGTGCGCTTCGCCCAGTTTATGCAGGACAACTCAGAAGCTGACCCCCAACAGTGGCTAGCTTTGAAAGGCATTGGACCTTGGACCGTCAGTTATGCTCAACTGCGAGGGCAATCTCAACCCGATTGCTTTCTAGATAAAGACTTAGTGGTGAAAAAGGCGATGCAGCGTTACCCATCACTGAATACGCACACTGCGGCCCCTTGGGGAAGCTACGCGACGTTTCACTTATGGAATCAATCATGAAAACATTTTATACCGAAATGCCGAGTCCACTAGGAACGGTGACTATCCAATCGAACGCTGAGGGCTTACTTGGCATTTGGTTTGAAACATGCACCACTAAGCCGAGTGAGCTGGGGGTGCGAGACGAGCAGCATCCGGTCTTGCGCCAAGCTGTCACCCAACTGGATGAATACTTTGCTGGTCTGCGCAACGAATTCGACTTGCCCCTTGCAGCGACAGGCACTGATTTTCAAAATCAAGTTTGGCAGGCACTAACGACCATTCCATATGGGGAAACGTGGAGCTATCAAGATCTCGCGAATGCGATAGGTAACCCTAAAGCTGTGCGTGCTGTTGGGTTAGCAAACGGGAAGAATCCGATTTCTATCGTGGTACCTTGTCATCGCGTTATTGGCAAAAGCGGAAAACTGACTGGGTATGCAGGTGGAGTGGAGCGCAAGCAACGTTTGCTCGCGCTGGAGCAAGGTACACCGCTTTAAGTGAGGCGATTCTCATATTGGGATTAAGCGTGCTACACAGGGGTAACGATAGTATAGAGTTTCATATTCGTTATACGAATAGAAAAAGGACAATAAGGACATGCCTTTCAAAACGGATTTTGATGCCTTCATGAGTGAGTGTTGGCAGCATCACGAGGAAAATCCCGAACAAGTTTATGCTCAGCTAGAAACGGCTCTGAGCGAGGTGGAAGACGTTACCCAAATCGAGCGAATATTCGCATTGATGCTGCATACCGCTATTGGGCATCTCCAGTGCCCAGAACAGTTTCTTACTTGTTTAGAGCACTTTGATGAACGCAAGGTTGCTGAGAGTTTGGCATTTCAACGCAGTATTGCCGTTGCGCGCTATTTCGTAGATGGCACTGACAATATGGAATTATTGGAAGAGCAAGAACAACGCCGAGTTTACGCTTTGATTTCGAATGAACTTTCTGCACTTGCTCAGCTTGAACTGGCGAGTCAATGGTTGGTGAAAGCAGCGTTAGGAATGACGCCGAACGATGCAGAAGGGCCATTAGCGCGCGCTATAGCGATCACTGCAAACAACTTAGCATGTCAGTACGAAGCGCTGGCTGAGCGCACGTCCATGGAAAAATCGAAGATGTTAGAAGCAGCAACACTCGCGCTAGACTATTGGAAAGTGGCTGGGGGTTGGATGCAAGAAGAGCGCGCAGAGTATCGCTTAGCGATGAGCTTGCTTAAAGCGGATAAACCGCAAGAAGCCAAAGTGCATGCTGAGCGCTGTGAAGATATTTGTCAGCAACATGGTAGCGACGCGCTTGAGCTGTTCCACGCACATGACTTGCTGATGCAAGTACACTTCCATCTTAGCCAGAAATATAAAGCTAAATTGGATGAAGAGATGCAGCAGCACTGCAAAACGAGCTCGTTGACGTGATCTTAGCGTTGAATGAAAAAAGCCCCGAGCGACTGGCTGGGGGCTTTAGGGTTGTTGACTATGCAGCGATGATTATGCTGCTTGCGCTTTTGCTTGGTATCGTCCTGGTTTATGGTTCATCGCCAAAATCAAGTTCGTAGCGATGGCACCTAGAACAGATAGAGCGATAAGGTGCACATCTACAATCAACAGTGACATCACCACGATGGTACAATCTAACGCCATTTGAACTTTACCCGCTCGAACTCCAAAACGTTCCTGAAGGTACAACGCTAGAATGTTAAAGCCACCCAAACTCATTTTGTGACGGAAAATTACCAACATACCGATTCCAATCAGCCCACCACCCAAAAGTGCCGCATAGAAAGGTTCGATTCGTGAAATCTCAATCACATGATGCAGATGATCGACCGCAAAAGAGACAATCGAAACCGCAATAAAGGTATTGATAGTGAAGCGCCAACCCATGCGCATCACAGATAAAATATAAAAAGGGAGGTTAAGAGCGAAAAATATCTGACCAAAACTGAAGTCACTCACTTTGGTTAGGAAGATCGCCAAACCAGCCGTACCGCCAGTGAGCAATCCTACTTTGCTAAAAAATATCACCCCAAGTGACACCAACGCACTGCCGAGCGTCAGAGCCAAGAGGTTCTCTCTTAGGCTATGATCTTTGTCCATAAATTAATTTCCTTGGTTTAAAAACCGCGCCGGAGATAACACGTCTCACGGACGCGATAGACAATCGCCAAAATAGCAACTAACAAATCGGCCAATAAAATGTCGCGAAAAGTGATGGATGTCGAGTTTTTGGACGAGATTATGATGATATTAACCTGTTTAACATAATGTACACAGATAGAAAAACAACAAGGAAAAGTTATGATTAAGAAAGTTGGCAACACCCAAATCAGCACATTACATCGACTGAGTTGTCACTGTGGAAAAGTTGAGCTGGAACTGGCGTTACCCAATGGTATTGAGAAGCCGAGACGGTGTGACTGTTCTATGTGTCGACGTCGTGGCGCGATTGTCGCGTCTGTACCTTTGAACGGTATTCGTATTGTGCAAGGCGAAGAAGTCTTGAAGCAGTATCAATTTAATACACACACTGCGAAGCACTTTTTCTGTGGCGAGTGCGGTATTTATACGCACCATCAGCGTCGTTCTGACCCGAGTGAGTATGGCTATAATGTCGGCTGCTTAGAGGGCGTCAACCCATATGAGTTGGGAGCGATTGAAGTGATGGATGGCGTTAACCATCCATCCGACCGTTAGGTTACATTGCAAGTTAAGTGACTAATTCTAGGTGTTTTTAAGTAAATAAACCGCTATTCATCCACAAGTGTACCGCAATACTGGCGGCATAACCCAAGGCGATGACGGGAGCCCACTTTAGGTGGCCAAAGAAGGTGTATTGTCCACGCGCGGCTCCCATTAAAGCGACGCCTGCCGCGGAGCCAATGGAAAGCAAACTGCCCCCGACACCTGCGGTTAATGTGACGAGTAGCCAGTTGCCCATCGACATGCTTGGTTCCATGGTCAGTACAGCAAACATAACCGGAATGTTATCGACAATTGCAGATAGGACACCAACCATTACGTTTGCCCAGACTGGGTTCCATTGCGTGTACATGACGTTTGAAACCAGTTCGAGGTAGCCAAGTAAACTTAAACCGCCAACACACATCACAACACCGTAGAAGAACAACAAGGTGTCCCATTCGGCTCGAGACACACGATGAAACACATCAAACGGAACCACTGAGCCTAAGCGCTTCAATGCCTGATCATCGCCATTGGCAATTGCCATAGCTGCTTTTTTTGCGAGTGAGTGTTTAAGAGTTTGACGCAAAAAATATCCGAAAAACTGTAAGTAGGCCAAGCCCATCATCATGCCCATAACGGGTGGGAAGTGCAGCAAGGCGTGGAAAGAGACTGCGGTGGCAATCGTCAGAATGAACAACGCGACAATACGCCTTGCCCCGCGTTTTAGCTCAACGTGTTGGTGAATCGTATTCGGTTTTGTGTTTGGAACAAAAAGTGACATCAAAAATGCGGGAACCAAGTAGTTCACCAATGACGGTACAAACAACGGAATGAACTCAGCAAAGCTGACATGACCGGCCTGCCACACCATCAGGGTTGTAATATCACCAAATGGGCTGAATGCACCGCCAGCGTTGGCTGCGATAACAATGTTGATACAAGCAAGATTGACGAACTTAGGATTATCACCAGAGACTTTCATCACTACAGCGCACATCAAAAGGGCCGTAGTTAAGTTATCGGCAATCGGTGAAATGACAAAAGCGAGAAACCCCGTCAGCCAGAACAACTTTTTGAATCCAAAACCTTTACCAACCATCCACGCCTGTAAGGCATCGAAGAGTTTGCGTTCTTCCATTGCGTTGATGTAAGTCATCGCCACGAGCAAAAACAGCAGCAACTCGGCATATTCCAACAAGTTGTGTTCTAGTGCGGATTTGGCGATTTCAGGCTGGTTGTGTTGAGCAAAGGTGTAGCCAATCAGAATCCAAATTAATCCTGCAGCGAGCAGCACTGGCTTGGATTTTCTCATTTTCAGATACTCTTCCAACATAACCAGTATGTAAGCGATCGAAAAGATAATCAGAGCCGCGTAACCGACACCAGAATTAACAAGATTCAGTTCATTGGTTGATGCAGCAAAGGTGGCGCTAGAGAACAACAAACAGCAGAAAGCCACAATTGGATAGATTGGCATAGACATTTCTCCTTTGTCTGGTTGGAGAAATATTAGCCACAAATGAATGAGTTAGTTGTGAGAGAGCTCGAATTAACAGTAGGAGTTAGGAAATGATAGTGTGCGCCACTATTTTCTGAGTGACGCAATGCTTGCTGCGCCGAATAAAACCGCAGCGGCATATAAACCGTAAGTTAACCAGTGACTAATCTCTAAAAAAGGAACGAGTCCTTGACCTGCCCACATACAGCCTCCGTTTAATGAGCAATGTTGTAATAGTCGAGCCAATTTAAAGGAAATGAACAATGTTTTTTGTGAGTGAAAGCAAATTCTGAAGGATTAGAAAGTCAAAAATTGGTCAGTGAGAGAGAAATCTCATTTTTAACTGGCTAGCTCTAACCCTTTTGAGTTAAAGCTAGCTATATCTAGAGCTGAATGCATTTAGCGTAGGAGCCATTTTTTCAACGGTGAAGTGTCAATTGCTTTCACAAGCAGTATGGTTGCAACAATCGTTGCAGGATAAATAAACACATCTTTCGCGAGGTGTTGCAGCCCGATAAATCCAGCGACATTCATCATGACAATTATGATAAGCAGATGGCTAACATATATCCCTAACACGCTAGGAGATAGTTTGAAGACCCAAGGCATGTCGCCAAAATGAGGGTGAGCCAAAAGCCACATAAAGACACCTACAGCCCAGATAACGGTACCGAATAGGAAGTCGTGCGAGTTGAAAGCGATGTCATGTTGCATCAGCCAGTAAGCTTCACCAAAATGCAGTGCCATGCCAAGAATAATGCATCGAACCGTATTGTTTCGCGACCACCGCCACTGCGCTTCTCGTGCGGAATAACCTAGAGCAACTAGCAACGTGCTGAAAAAAGGCCCGTTACGAGTAAAGAAAGGCGCTGGCAGGTCGGTAATGGTCGCGTAACTGCCAGCAAAGACCCCGTATATGTATAGCAATACTGCGGTTGGCAGTATCAGTTGCACCATATTGATATGCACGAGAAAGGCAATTAACGCTACGGCAATGACCAGAGCCGGAATAAACCACAGATGAACGAGTCCGCCTTCGATGAGTGAATTGATCGGGGTTGACATTAAGTACCCCCAATAACCTTGCCTTTCGGCGAGATACCCAGCCTCAGCGACCGTCTGCCATTGGAATGGCATCAGTAAACTGATCATGCTCCAAATGAGCCAAACCTTCATTAACGGTTTGGCGTAGTTCTTAAGAGTATCGATAGGTGAATGACTCAACTTCGGCTGGATTAGATAACCCGAGATGAGAAAGAATAGCGGAACAGCAAAACGAGCCAGTTGGTTGAGCATATAGCCAACCCATGGTATCCCATCCCACTGCCAGTACGTCAGTGCCATCTGGCAATGCAAACCCACAATCGCAAGCATTGCAATGATACGTGCAAACTCTAAGCTGGCTATTTTTTGTTTCTTTGCCATTACATTGTTTACCTAAATAAAAAACTTAGGTGAAAATAGCAGGTTGTTACTGAAGTAATACGTGAAAAAGTCAACAGACTTGCGCTTACATTGAAGCTGTTTTGAAAATTAAGACTTACTTCAAACTTCTTAATTATTAACCTATTAACGCAATCAATACCTGATTCGTGAGTCGAAAATAGCACTGAATAATGGTTAGACCAGTTAACTCGAGATTGCAAAAAAGAACGATCGTGCTAAAAATAAGACTATGCAAAAAGGAAAAGTGACAAAAGAGTTTATTCTGCAGCGGGCTTTCGAGATCGCCAGCGAAGACGGATTAGAAAGTCTTACGATTGGAGAGTTAGCCAAGCAATGCGGTATGTCGAAAAGTGGTCTGTTTGCCCACTTTAATTCGAAGTTGAATTTACAGCTATCGGTGCTTGATCACGCCAATAAAGTGTTCGCTGATCGGGTTATTGAGCCTGCTCGAGAACTCGGGGATGGCAATATCGAGCGTAAAATTCGAGGGTTGCTCGACTCTTGGATGACTTGGAATCACGCATTCCAAGGAAGTTGTATGTTTCTTGACGCTTGGAATGATACGGCAGATAAAGATTGCCCGCTTCAGGCCGGACTGCGTAAATCCATAGACACTTGGCTGAGTTATTTGGAGATCCAAATAGCGAAAGGCAAAGAGAAGCAAGAATTTGCAGCAGACTTAGATACACGCCAAGCAACGTTTGATTTGTACGGTCTCTATTTGAGTGCGCATGTTTTTTACTCAATTAAAGGTGAGCAAGAAAGCTTGCGTCTGTTTTGGCAAGGGATCGACAACTTATTTTCTCGCTGGAAAGGCTAATATCGGTTATTCGCTTCCCAGATTCGTAGACATAAAATCACAAAGAGCGGCTGACTTCGCTCTTTCTTATCAGTATAAAAAGCACGACCGTTCTATTTTGTGCAAAGCTGATAGTTAAGGACATGATTATGAGTGAAAAAATTTACTTTAATACATCGCAACGTTTCAGTATTAAGCGCAGTTTGGTGAACATTAGTACTCGGTTACACCATACACTGGCCCCGTCACATGCAAAGAAGACCGCGCGCAAGCTTCTTCTGACACCGGCTCGTACGCAACCTAAAAATATTGAACCTCAAGGGCTTATCAAAGGTGAAATTAAAGGGCATGCAGGCATCATCAAAACCTATACTTTGGGCTCTGGACCTATTTGGGTGCTAACTCATGGTTGGTCTGGAACGGCAAGTCAGTTTTATCCACTGATGGAACATATTGCGTCGAAAGGGTTTACTGCTTTGGCGTACGATCATCCGGCACATGGTGAGAGTGAGGGGCAGTATGGGCACATTCCGGGGTTTGTCAGAGGATTAGAAGATGTGTTGGATACGGTCGAGGATATTGTTGGCCTAGTTGGGCACAGCATGGGCACCGCTTCTGCTCTTGAGTGTAGGCACAGTAAATTAGAAAACAAGCCTTTGCTGCTTATTGCTCCGGTATTAAATTACGTAGAGAACTTATTCGGTAGCATTGCACGTTCCGGTTACTCGATGAAGCTTTTTAATGCTGTGGTTTCAGAAGTTGAAGACCAATTTGGTTATCCGTTACAGTCCATTGATCCGATGAAGCGTTTGTCTGAGCGTCCGTCTCACACCATTATTATTCATGATGAGCAAGACAAGTTCACCAAATACAGTGTCTCGGCAAAAGCGGCTGAAGAGATTAAAAACGTTGAGTTAGTAACAACACAAGGTCAGGGGCATGGTCGAGTGATGAAGTGTGAGCAAGTCTTCAGTAGTTTTGACCGTTTGCTCGATAGTGCTTGGTAACCCTTACTTTTACTGATTGACTCGCTCCGTTTTGCGCTAATTCGATTTGAAAGTAACACCTCAGATTTTTTCGTCTCTGGTGTTGCTCTCCTCGTTAAGAGGTTAAATCCAAAAAGGACAGCCGAAGCTGTCCTTTGTTTATTTAGCAGAAAGTCTGCAAGGCTGAAGTTAGTTACAGTTAGCTACGCCAACTTCTTTCCAAACGCCCCATTCGCCAGATTGGCTAGGATCGTCACCCTGAGTCCACCATTTCGCTTCCCACGTTTTACCTGCGTGAGTCACTTGGTTACCACCTGTGTACACTGCGCTCGCATCCCATGCGTTGTCACAAGTACCAGGGTTCGGATCGGTTGCGTGCTGTGCAACAACCACTGTCGCGCTTGCCGATGAAGACGCTTTACCGTCGCTCACACTTACAGTGAAGCTTAAGCTTGTGTCTTGCGGGTATTCCGCAGCAGTGAACGTGACTTTAGAGCCTTCAACCGTTGCATTCAGACCTTGAGGTAGAGTCCAGTTGAATGTCAGGGTATCGTTGTCTGCATCGCTAGACGCAGATGCATCTACAACCACAACGTCACCAGCGTTTGCTGTTGCTGGAGCAACAACTTGCGCTACTGGCGCGTTGTTCACTGGGTCAACCACACCTGCTGGCTTCACAGTTACTACAACAAGGTCAGATGCCGTTGCACCTTCATTGTCAGACACCGTCAGCTTGAAAGTTAATTGCTCTTCAACAGTAACTTCTGCTGCATCAAAGCTTGCTTTCGCTGAGTTTGCACCTGTTAGTACCACTGCCGTGCCAGATACTTGTTCCCAAGCGTAGCTTGCGATGGTGCCGTCAGAGTCGTTTGACAGGCTGCCATCTAGAACCACACTTGCAGGACCTGTTACCGATTGATCTGCGCCAGCGGCTGCGGTTGGTTTACGGTTTGGTTGAGGTACCACACCACCAGCCATACCTTCGTGCATCGCGTTTAAAATGTCGCCGTTATCCGCGTCAATTTCCCAAGAGAATAGACCAGCAAGACCAAGAGACTTCGCGTAGCTACCTTTTGCTAGCACTGAACGGTGGTCATCAAATGTGATCAACTCGCCCGTAGTACGGTTCCATACCCATGGTGCTTCTGCTTGTGCATCGTAGCCGTATTCGAAGCCGTTAATGCCAGTGTTGTTTGCACCTAACATGAATGACTTAATGCCTTTGTAGTCAATTACGCCATCTTCCCAAACACCTTGTGCTGTGCTGCCCTTCAGTTTACCTGTAGCAGTACCTGTCATTGGGTCGTTTGGATCTGTGAGTGTATCTGGAGTTACGCCTTCCCAGCCACGACCGTACATTGCTGTACCAAGTACTAGCTTGTTCGCAGGAACGCCTTGAGCAAGAAGAAGTTGGATGCCGTTATCTGCTGTGTAAGCAGGACCTTTGTACGGTTCGCCGTTCTCATCAACGCCACTACCGTCACACTGACCAGGACGCATGAATGAACCACAGTAAAGCGCAGTCTGGTGACCAGGAACGTTGTTCCAGCCGCCGTAGAAGTCGTAAGTCATTGCGAAGATGTAATCCATGTACTGAACCGCATCTGCGTAGTCTACGTCTTCAATCTTGTCGTAACCGACACCGATAGCGGACGTTAGCTCGTAAGTACGGCCTGTCTCAGCTTCTAATTCATCAAGCATTACGCGCAGTTCACGCATCAGTGCGATGTATGCTGGGCCATCGTTTACAGGGTCGCCCTTATCGGCTGCTGCACCGCCGCCGCCAGGGAATTCCCAGTCGATATCAACACCATCGTAGAATTTCCAAGTTTTCAGGAACTTCTTAACTGATGCGACGAATGTGTCTCGGTTTTTCTTGTCCACGAAATCGAAGAATGGGTCAGACAGTGTCCAACCACCGATCGATGGGATGATTTTTAGATCAGGGTTACGTTGTTTCAATGCCATTAGCATTGCGTAGTTACCCTTGATAGGCGTGCTGTATTCATGACCAGCTTGTGGGAAGCTCTTCTGATAAGCAGCCCAAGGGTCATGGATAACGACTTCATAATCAGGCACACCTGTACAAGCAGTTTGTAGCGCGTTGAAACTGTTGCCGCCAACAGACTTCACAGACTCATTTGGGCCACAAATTGGGATAAAACCGTAAAGGATGTGAGTCAAGTTGTCGACCGGCATATTATCGACTGTGTAGTCACGGCCATAGATGCCCCATTCAACAAAATACGTACCCATCACGACGCTTGGATCGGTATTGTAGGTTTTGTTGTTTGGATCAACATTCATCGTTAGTGGCTTCAGGTGAGAACCATCGGTATCTGCAATTGTGATTTCAGCTGGTGCGCTTTTCGCACAACCTGTCGCATCACATGCTTCGATTTCCATTTGGTATAAGCCACCTTGGCCGTATTCAAACGAAGCTGTTGTTTGGCTACCAGTGATAGGGCCGCTTGCTACTTTTACACCATCAAAATAGACGTTGTAAGTGTCACCAGGTGTGCCACTCCACTGGTTAAATTTAACAGTGATCTTCGCTTGCTCATGGTATTTCACCATGTCGTAGTAGCCTGACGTGGTTTCCATCGCGAGTTCAATTTTAGAAAACTGAAGGTTGTTGGAACCGTACATATCGATACTTGGTGCGGTTGGAGCCGCAACTGCAGCACCTGATAGCGCTAAAGCAACTCCAGCTGCACATAGGTTAAATCGAATCATAACTTCTCTCTCAATCCTTGGATTCATGTTCTACCTAGAACATAGGCTGCTCTTGCACCAGATAAGATGATTGGATTTACTCCACGTGCAAAAGCATCACACTCAGCATTTCAGAGAGTTTTTTTTCGTCAAAAAAAATTAAGACGGTTTTCGAGGCACTTGAGAGAACTTAACTAAAACTCGCACTCTGTTACACAGAAAGTGTCAGACTGAGTCAATAATTTATAAAATCTCAGCAGAAACTAAAATTATTGTTTACTCAGTAACGAGTTAGTTAAATGCGATGAAGGCCTTATTTTGTTGTTTATTAAGGTTTTGTTTCATTGATATAGAAAGAGAATTGAAAGGAAAAATAGCCGTGAAGACGTACTAGTCACGGCTGAAGTGTTCACTCAACGCGGCACGACGTTTAGAGGCTGCGCCGGTTTCTGAGCCCTGAACGGTATGCTCAAATCCTTTACGAATGAATCGCTGATCTGGAATAAGAGGTTCAATACGGCGTATTTGAGGTGAAAGATGAGAGCCTGAGATCTGATACGCTGTCTTTCCTAATCCGGTATTCAACGTGATGACCTTGCCATCGAATTCAAATTCCGTCGTAATGAGTCGATGGTTTCGGTATACCCCATCTTCAGTGAAAACGAGACGTTCTGTTTGGTAGGGTGGCGCGCCAATCTCAATCCATTCGCCGTACACCTTTTCCGGATCAATGTGGTCTTGATAGGAAAGGTGGATTTGATAGCCAAAAAACGTCAACAGACCCATCCCGAAGCAGACAAATGTACTCTTGAGGATTTTGGATTGGTGGCGAGCCAAAAATGAAAGTTTTGGTTCTTGTCGTGCTTTTCGCCTTCGGCGAGTCGAGTCCGTCATAGATCTAATTTTCTCCACTTTTTTAACATGGTGGAAACCTTCCTTTTTAAAAACAAACAATCCCGCCATTGAGACGACGAAACTATGATCTAATGTCCACTTTTACATTCAGATACACATCTTATTGATGGTTTTGTTGTTTGCTCACATTCATTACTTCGCAGGTTTTCTTGCTCGGTTTAGGTCGCCTGATTAATCCTCGCGAAAAAAGGTTCTCGCTCAGTAGCAAAGGATGTGCGTTATTACGTTGAGTTTAATGGCTTTCAAAGCTTGAGTAACGGAAAGAAACAAGGTAAAAAAGAGCGGACTTTTGATAAGGAAACCAATAATGAATATTAAGGAAAATAGCTATTTTGCTGGTAGTGTAAAATCACTAGGCTTTAACCAGAAAGATCAGGATGTTAGCGTTGGTGTGATGCTTCCTGGTGAGTACACGTTTGGTACTCAAGCACCAGAGCGTATGACGGTTGTAAAAGGTGCGCTTGTGGTCAAGCGTGTTGGCGAGAGCGATTGGACGACTTATCAAAGTGGTGAGTTTTTTGAAGTGGAAGGTAATTCTTCATTTGAGCTTCAAGTGAAAGAAGCGACTGCGTATTTATGTGAGTACTTCTAGCGTTCATTTGTTGCTCGTCATAAAACCACCTTCGGGTGGTTTTTTCGTCTATGTGCTTCACTTATAACGCATCTTTTTGGTTATTTGGGTATATACTTAATAAAAATGTACCCATCGACCAGGGAGGAAGTGATGGCAGTACAACGCAAGCATTCTGATCTCCCTCCTCGTTACGAGGATAAAGATCTCACCAATGAGCAAAGACAGCGCTTTACCGAAGTTGCCAACGCCGCTCATAAGAGACGTGAATTTTATCGACGTGCTCTAGGAAAGAGCTTAATGGGCAAAATGAAGGGCCGTGCGTTTAAAGATCACCCCACTCGTCAGCAAGGCAAGCCGAACAGAACGTTGCAAGTAGTGTGGTTAATCGTATTTCTCGTTGTGGGGCTTTGGGTGATGCATGTGTTCGCTTAGTCATTAGCAAGCTTCTGGTACCGCTGGTGCATCAGATGTTGACTGTTCTTCCGTATTGCAGTGCTCATAAAAGGCGTACTGGTTTTTACCAGTATGTTTAGCTGCGTACATTGCTTTATCTGCACATCGAGTCAATTCAGACAAATCCTTTGCATCTTGCTTATAGATAGCAGCACCTACACTCATTGTTAACTCGTTAATCATATCGTAGCTTCGGTAACCTGTCGGAAACAGATGCACGATCCGTTTTAGGATGCTGTCGAGGTCACCTTTACTTTTTACATCGTAAAGCATGATTACAAATTCATCGCCCGCAAATCGAGCGATGGAGTAGTCGTGTTTATCGGTTTTTCTGTCTTTGCTGCGAATGTTATTTTTTAATCGAGTTGCGAAGGCTTGAAGTACTTGGTCACCAATATCGTGCCCGTAGGTGTCGTTGATGTGCTTGAAGTTATCGATATCGAGAAAAACCAATGCGGTGATGCTGTCATCAGATGAGTGCTTGATTTCATCGAGCTTTGCGCGCGCCCAAGTCTCAAAGCTCCAGCGATTGGCAAGCCCAGTGAGCTGGTCAAAATATGCTAACTCCTCAATCCCCTCACGATACAGTGTTTGAATGTAATTGAGGACTTTCGTGTAGTAATACGAGAACGTGTGACACACAAACGCGGTCGCTATCAGGGTCAGCATCAATCTCCGCTCTATGATTTCTGTGGCTGTTGGCAGTCGATCTAAAAAAGCGACCCCAAAAAAGATCAGTAAAATGTAGGTGCCACTGAACAACAGACCGACCTTAAACTCATTAATTAACACCAGAGTGGCGACAATAGGATATAGCCATAACATTTTGCCTGACGGAGCGTCGTTATACAGAAGTAACAATAACCCTTCGAACATTAAGACAGCACTTAGCCATAAGTCGGCGTATTGATGGTGCCGCTGGACTTTTATTACATAACTGATTGCTAAGCATGCCAAGGCACACAAAGCATGGAAAAAGCTTAAACCCCAGTTATTCTCAAGTGATTGAGCAATGGAACCATAAGTTAAACAGGCAGCGGCGATACTGGAGCATAAAAAGACAATTTTCTTTTTTCTTGTTGAGCGGATGTCCGCCATTTCTTCTAAGCGCGCCCCAGCCAATGTCGACATTATGTATCCTTGCTTAATTAACGTGTACGCTTATTCTAGGCGGTATTTTCGCGATAAATAGAACAACAAAGTTTCCAAATGTGATATCAGTCATTTTTAGTGCAAAGCCATCAGTGTGATTTGGTGCGAGTGTTCAAAGAGGAATGGTGGCGCATGCAGGTTTTCATGACGGTTCTTCATGGCTCTATATGGTTGGACTGATAACTCAAAGTAATGTATCTAGTTAGACACATTTCTATTGATTATCCTGATTCTGTTCGGTGCTCGTTGATTGAGAGTATTGTTCACCAATCTCTGCTCTACGTATCGTCAAGGCATATGTCGTTTCGAAAATGCATTAGAAATATTTTTCCGAAACAGGGCGAAATATTGTTGTCGTTATGACCAATATGCGACTAGAATCCGCGCTAAATCACAACCTCATATCGAGCTTCGTTCGAGTCACTATTTTTAAACTGCTTCACAAAATTGTGAGGCAGTTTTTAGTTGTAGGAAAGGTTACAAGCATGCCTAAAAGCCAAAACATCAACCAACGAATGTCCATCGTGGCATTAGCTTGGCCAATTCTTGTCGAAATTTTGCTACGGACGGCTTTAGGAACCAGTGACGTGTTCATGCTGAGTGGCTACTCAGACAAAGCCGTATCCGCTGTTGGTGTGATCACGCAGATTACCTTCTTTTTAATCATCGTTTCGACGTTTGTCAGTAGCGGTACGGGGATTTTGATTGCCCAATACAATGGCGCTGGACGCGAGCAAGAGTCAGTGAGCGTTGGTGTTGCGAGTATTGCGTTGTCTGTGCTCGTCGGTGTGCTATTGAGTGTGATTGCCGTGCTTGGTGCGATATATCTACTCCCGTATTACGGCTTGGAAGCGCAAGTCGAGCAGTACGCTCATGAATATCTGCTGATAAGCGGTGCGATGACGTTTAACGTTACGATTGGCGTTGTTTTTACAACTATTCTGCGTAGTCATGGTTATTCACGTTCCCCAATGGTGGTGAATTTGATCTCGGGTGTGTTCAACATCATTGGTAACTATATTGCGCTTTACCAGCCATTCGGTTTACCTGTGTATGGTGTGCAAGGCGTGGCAATAGCAACCGTCGTCAGCCAAGTCATCGGTACGTTAATGTTATGGTTTATTCTCGCTCGCAGTAGCATTGAACTACCAATGTCGACTATGAAACAAGTACCGGCAGAGATTTACAAAAAAATCTTAAAAATCGGCGGTATGAACGCGGGTGAAGTGCTGTCTTACAACGTGGCGCAAATCTGCATTGTGTACTTTGTGGTGCAAATGGGGACGGCATCGTTAGCGGCTTTCACTTATGCGCAAAACATTGCCCGTTTCTCGTTTGCTTTCGCGCTGGCAATTGGTCAGGCTGCGCAAATTCAGACCGGTTACTACATCGGTAAAGGTTGGGTGAGTAGCATTTTAAAACGCGTACAAATCTACTTCTTAGTGGGGTTTGTGGCATCAACGGCGGCAACCACACTGATTTACCTGTTTAGAGAAGAGATTCTACGCGTGTTTACCGATCAACCGGAAATACTCGCATTGGCAAGCTCGTTAGTCATGGGCTCAATTTTGCTCGAAGCCGGACGTGTGTTTAACCTGATTTTTATCGCGGGGCTCAAAGGCGCGGGTGACATCAAGTTCCCAGTGCAAATGGGGATTTTGAGTATGTGGGGATTAGGCGTGCTTTTCTCTTACATCTTTGGCATCCACTTGGGTTATGGCGTTTTAGGGGCTTGGATGGCAATCGCACTCGATGAATGGGTACGTGGTATCATCATGGCAAGACGTTGGCGCTCTCAGGTGTGGACCAAGTTTAAGGTGAGCTAACGGTTTTCGGTATTGCGCATCACGCTTATTCTGTTGTTAGAAAACAAAAAAGGCACTGTTAGTCAGTGCCTTTTTGTTATTTAAAATCGGGAAGACGTTAGAATTCGCACTCAGCTTTGAACACCATGCGCTCTTTGCTGTATGGATGATCCAGCTCTAGCATCTCAGCATGCAGGTGCAAGCGATTCGCTTTTTCGCCGTATAAACCATCACCAACCATCGGCATGTTTAACCCCATGTGATGAGCACTGTGTACACGTAGTTGGTGAGTTCTCCCTGTTTTCGGATACATGTATACCTTGCTGCGTCCATCTTTGACTTCAATCAGTTGCCAGTAGGTTTCTGCATGTTTCCCGTGTTCAAAACACACCAGTTGACGTGGGCGGTCGTCGGGGTCACCACGCATTGGCAGTGAAATTTCCCCTTCAGGCTCGTTTAATACGCCTTCGAGCAGTGCCATATAACGTTTTTTTACGTCGCGAGCCATAAACTGTTTCTGCAGACTTTTGTTCGCGCGCTTGGTTAAGGCAAACACTAAGATGCCAGAGGTCGCCATGTCGAGGCGATGAATCACAAACGGCCCTTCCACATCAGGGTACATCGCTTGTAGGCGCGTATAAGCAGAGTCCTTGATAGTTTTACCAGGCACTGAAAGTAAGCCCGAGGGCTTGTTGACGACGACCATAGCGTCGTCTTGGTAGATTATCTCTAGTTCTTTGTCTTCTGCCCAATTCTCCGCCAATGGATTAGGTTCGACATCCAGCCCTTGCATCATATGGCCCAAAATCGGCTGACATTTGCTGTTGCACGATGGGTAGAATTTTTTGTGTTGGCGAACTTCAGACTTTGGCGACACACCCCACCAAAATTCTGCCAGCGCCAGCGGTTTGAATCCGTGTTTAAACGCGTATTGAAGCAGTTTTGGCGCAGCACATTCCCCCGCACCTGCTGGTGGAACTGGGTTTGTGGTGTCCGCAAAAATGTCCACCAAGTCGCGTGTTTTGCCATGGTTGTTTAGGAAGCGGTATTGTTTATGCAATTTGTGCTGCAAAGCGTTGGAGAGCGTTTTGCGCTGTTCTTTCAGATGAGCAAGTTGCTGCTCTAACTCAGCCAAGCGCGCTTCTTTGATTGCAAGCTTTTCATCCCACGCTTGCTTTAAGTATTTGAGAACATTTTTCTCGGCGACACTTTGCTTACCCAACTCATCCAACAAGATTTTGAGATCATCGGCATTGAGCGTTTGCTCGCCCTGTTGGCGCTGTCGTTTGCGTGCGGCGCGGCCGTCAATCATCACTTGGCGCTGTGTTTGCTCCTCTTGCTGATAAGCGGCTCGGTCGGCTTGGATTTGCGCTTTAAGATCCGCCAATTCCGGATTCGCAGCACAGGTTTTGTACTCCGCATTGGCGGCGTTGATGGCATCCGTTTCTGCGCGGAAGAATCCTTCATCGGTCAGCATGTCGTACACAGGAGGGACAAATCCTGGAATCAAGTTTTGGTCAGCAATTTTGCCAGAAAATGCACTTAAAAAGCCGAGCTCGCCTTGAGGGCTTTTTACCAGCAATACGCCAAACATTTTGCCTCGCCCCGTTTCTTCATTAACCAAACCAAAATCGTGTTCGAAGTCGGTTTGCGCTAATAAATGCTGTTCCAATTGCTTTGCGGCTATAACGCAAAGAGGATGCGGCGTGTAGTAGAACGGAAACGTAAACTGCGTTGGCAATTCATAGCCAGAAATATCAGCAGTAAAACGAGTAAAATAATGTTCAGGCGAGTGCATGGTGGGTATCCGCGAGAGTAAAAAATCGAGCGAGGATTGTACCTGTTTGAGTCAGGATTGCCATGTCGGTGTTGGCACTCGCTCTTGGATTAAGAACAAGAGCGAGTGGGGAAGAGCTTATTGCAGTTTTTGTAATGCAAGCTTCCACTGTGCCGGTTTGTCGTAGTAGGTCGAGTGCGGCAAGGTCAAGTACTCGCCATTTACTTCTGCAATCATGGTTGGATAACCACCAACGTGTAACTGGCGCATCAACTGTCGGCTAGAGTGAATTCTCTCGTTTAGCTCGGCTTCGCTTAACGTCATGTTTTGCTCCCACGCATCACTTGCTAAACCTAGCGATTCTGCAATGGCTTTGAGTGTCGATGCTTCATTCACTTTTAACCCGAGTTGATAATGCGCAGATTGGATGGTCTTTAGCATGTGCCATGGATTCAGCCCCATTTTCTCCGCACTCAAGATCGCTTGTGTGGGTAGATAAGAATCAAGAACAAACGCATCTTCGCTTTTCACGCGTTGTAGATATGCTTCACCAAACGTTGCTCCGGTTTCGGTTGCGATACGAGCGTCACTGTTGATGATGTGCTGACGAAATTCAGGCTCAATTGCGCGCTTCTCAATCATGCCGCCGGGATGAAGCTCCACCTTAAATTGAGAGGTGTCCATCAAGGCTTCGATGAGTGGTGATGCCCCGTAGCACCAACCACACATGGGATCGAAGAAGTAATGCACGGTTACCATGACATTTCACCAGTATGCACTTTTGCACCGATTTCTAGCGCGATTGGCAATTGAGCTTCTGGGTATTTCGCTGACATGGTGTCAATGAGTTGAGCGCTGTTATTGCTGTGTTTTTTCGCTTGCTGAAAATCCTGCAAGTATTGTTGCGAGTAGCGAATGGTGTCTGCGTTCAGCTTTGTGCCTGCTTTCATGTGACCAGGAATGACCACTTGAGGTTTAAGCGCAAGCATCTCGCTAAGTTGCTGCTCCCAAGCATTGATGGCGGTTTGGTCTGCGGCATCTGCCATCCACAAATGTACGTTTGAGTACACGGCTACGTTACCTAGAATCGCTTTGTTATCTGGAATCCATAGGTAAGGGCGGTGTGCTGATGTGCCATGGTTACCACGGATTTCAATCTTATGACCTTCTAGCTCTAATGATGCTTTATCGTACGCGACAGGGATCACTGGTTTTACCGGTGCGTTTGCGCCAAGCTTTGGTCCCCAGTACGCCAGCTTTCCAGCCAATTTCTCTTTAATAATTTTTTGAACCGCAGGCGTTGTGATGATCTGCGCATCAGGGAACTGTTGGTGTAAGGCCTCTGCGCCAAAGTAGTAATCTGGGTCCGCTTGACTGATAAAAATGGTTTTAAGTGTTTTGCCTGAGTCCAGAACTTTAGCGGCAATGCGCATCGCGTCAGCTTTGGTGAATCCAGTGTCGATAACCATGGCGTCAGTCTCACCGTATACCAAGGTTGAGTTTACGTGGAAGCTGTTACCGTCGGCGTTGTAAACCTCAAGAGTAAGGGGAGAGTGGTTTGCCGCTAGGACAGGGTTTGCCATTAAAACGGATGCAGCAATCAAAGTGAATTTTTTCATAATAAGCTCCTAAAGAATTTGGGGCCAAGCGACGATGGCTTGGGAACGGGAGCTATATTAGGAAATTGATACGCTCGGAAAAATACACAATAATGTGCATCACTATTTCTTATTTCGAGCAAATGTATGGACAGAGTAACGGCAGCAAAAGTGTTTGTGGATGTGGTGTATTCTGGCAGTTTTACCGCGACCGCAGAGCGGTTAGACATGTCTCGGCCAATGGTAACTCGTTATGTAGAGGCGATGGAGAACTGGCTGCAAACTCGTTTGTTACACCGCACCACGCGCAAGGTGTCCCTCACCACCGCAGGGGAGCGCAGCTTGCCTCAGATTGAGCGCTGGTTAAAACAGGCCGATACATTAACGTCGAACATTGCCGTTGATGGTGAGCTGTCCGGAAAAATCCGTCTTGCGTCTAGTACTTCATTTGGATTCTCACAGTTGATCCCAGCAGTAAACAGTTTTATGCAAAAGCACCCCAAAGTGCATATCGACATAGATCTGCAAGACTCAGTGAGTGATCTAACCGAGCAACGCATCGATCTGGCAATCCGAATTGCGTCAGATCCCGATCCTTCTTTGATTGGTAAGCCGATTGCGGTGTGTGAATCGGTGTTGGTGGCATCGCCACAATACTTGCAAACTCACCACGCGATCGCGCATCCGCGAGATTTATCTTCACACGACTGTTTGGGTTACAAAAACTTTGAGCGTCACGTGTGGCATTTGTCTCAGGGCGACCAGTTCGAATCGGTGGGAATTGAGTGTCGCCTAACCAGCAATGAGGCCACGGCGTTATTGCATGGCGCGTTACAAGGCATGGGTATTTCGATGCTGCCAACCTATTTGAGCAATATCTATCTGCAATCGGGTCAGCTTGAGTCGGTGTTGCCGAATTGGAAGCCAAATGATCTCAACATTTACGCGCTGTATTCATCACGTAAACACTTGTCTCCTGCGGTGAGAGCCTTCATCGATCACAGTGAAGATTACTTTAAACTGCACCCTTGGTAATCGCGAAGGCGTCGTTGTCCCGACTTGAGATTCATACAAGATCCTGTACCTTACATGGATATATTTTTCGCAGCGTCATTTAGAGTTTTAGTTAATGTCACAAGTTCGCATCAAATTTATTGCTTCCGATATGGATGGCACTTTGCTTGACCAATACGGTCGTTTGGATCCAGAGTTTTTCGACCTGTTTTTGCAACTGGAAGAGCAAGGTATTTTGTTCTCCGCTGCGTCTGGTCGTCAGTATTACAGCCTGCGAGACACGTTCGCGCCAATCAAAGATAGAGTGTTGTATGTGGCCGAAAATGGCACCTTGGTGATGTACCAAGACAAAGAGCTCTACAGTTGCGCCATTCCTAAAGCGGAAGTGGCGGAGATTGTGAAAGCGGCTCGTGAAATTGATGGAGCGAACATCGTATTGTGTGGCAAGCGCTCGGCGTACATCGAAACGCATGATCAGCAATCACTGGAAGAGTTTCAAAAGTACTACCATCGCTGTGAAACGGTGACGGATTTGCTTGAGGTCGAAGACGAGTTCATCAAGGTAGCGATTTGTCACTTTGACGGTTCGGAAGAGCTCCTGTTCCCGACCATGAACGCGAAGTTTGGTGCAACGCATAAAGTTGTAGTGAGCGCAAAAATTTGGCTGGATGTGATGAATGCCGAGGCATCTAAAGGCGCGGCCATTAAGCATCTTCAAGATACAATGAATTTTACTCCGGCCGAAACCATGACGTTTGGTGATTACCTCAACGACCTCGAAATGCTGCAAGTCAGTGAGCATTCGTACGCGGTTGCCAATGCGCATGAAGAGATTAAGAAAATCGCTCGTTATTCTGCGCCAAGCAACCAAGAGGCTGGGGTACTCAAAGTGATTAAAGAGAAAGTGTTAGCGAAGTAACGCCCTCCTTTCGATGTTACTTTCTTGTTAACGTAAAAAGCCCCGCAGTACATGCGGGGCTTTGTTTTTTTTGTGTGTGATGGGAGGGGGGAGTAATGTTCCCGTTTTTTAGCGCACGTAGTTGGCAGTTGCGCTGACTAAAAAGTGCTGCAACTTTCCATCCGATTTTGGTACCCACAAGTCGTTGTGGTATTGGTAGATACGGCCATTGACGGTCACAGACAAGGTGTTATCACCCGTTTGTTCCATGCGAATAAACTGATCCGAAGTGACCAAAAACGGCTCTTGTTCTTCAATGCTCTGACCCGTTGCCAATACGAAGTAACCGAATCGGTTACCAGCATCCGGATCGGTTGAGTAGATTCGATGGCCAACGAGGCTGTAGTCGTCGTTGAGTGCCTGCTCAAGCGTTTTTTGCCCGATGGTTTCGTGCGATGGAATAAATACCCAAGCCAACACACCTGCCGCAATGACTGCCAGTAGAAGCAGTACTTGCATGAACTTTCTCATCATATATACCGTTTAACGTTGAAATTTCATTTTGTACATGCGCTTATCCGCTATGCTGATAAGAAAGTCAACATTGTCACTGTCTTTAGGGTATTGCGCTAAGCCCATGCTTGTTGAAAGTGTTGAGACTTTATCGGAGTTTAATATTTGTGCATCAAAGACGGTATTTATCTGCTCACGTACGTTCTCTTCATTGAGATGTTCACCTTCAAGGATAACCGCGAACTCATCTCCTCCCATGCGATAAACAGTAAAATCATTGAGTGCCATAGAATTAAGCCGCCTAGCGATTTCCCGCAGTACAGTGTCGCCAACTTGGTGTCCGTGTGTGTCGTTGACTTCTTTAAAACCATTTAAATCTAGAATCCAGAGAGAAAAGGGCCTTTTTTCTTGAGTAAATTTGTTTAGGGTAATGAATAGTGCATTGCGGTTCCCTAGGTTCGTTAAAGGGTCGCTGAGCGCCAATTTTCTATGAAAATGGGATTCACGATAAAAGAAATAAGTTAGAGAGATAATCGACAAAACGAACGTCGCAAACAACATATATTGTGCTTGCATTAAGCGCTGGGTTTGACCTTTTTGTGCTTCATAAGCTTTACTGCTTAGGCGGAAGTTTTGATTAACGAAGTCTATTAAGCCTAAATATAGTGTTTGAGTTGAACGATAAAATGCAGCAGCAGCTTGGCTGTCACCTGTTCTAGCTTCTACTAGTTGTTTTTCTAGCTCTTTGAACTCTTCAAAAAGATTAATGAAGTAAAGGTGCATGTTGTTCCGAGAAAAGAACTTATTGGCTTTCGTGCTACTGGTCAATAAGTCAAAGCGGCTCCACGCTAACTCGTATTGAAGCTCTGCACCATCAATATTCAATACGTTTTCATCTAACCGTCTGGCCTCGCCGACAAGTTCTGATAGTTCTTTGGAGAGTTGGAATAAAAACCAAGTCGCTTGTTTTTGTTCGTTATTAAAATTTTGTGAGAGTGAACGTGTTTGCTGTAAAAGCACGACATTCGCGAGAAGCAAAGAAACGGCAAACACCACCAGCAGCATTTTGCTGGTGGTAGAATATTGCAATATTCTTTGTTTCTTAGAATAGGGTTCTGATAACTTCATTCTTATTATTTTTCTTTTATTTCATTTACTTGCCATACCATTTGCGCATGATATTTATTGTAGTTTAGCTCTGGATAGAGATTGAGTGGATATATCACCCAGAAAGGGCCTTTATTCCTGACTTTTATGTAATTCTGATCTTGTTGATAAGCCAGTATTGGTTGATATCGAAGAATATCTTGTCGGGACAATGTCGAGTGATAGTCGTTTAAGCTGCTGATATCAACCTGCTCTGGTACCTTTCCGTAGACGTGTGTAAGAAGCGTGCTGAGTTTAACGCCTAAAAACTCTGACGAAGCAGGAAGCCAAGGCAATGTCATCGTGTAGCTAGTGGTAGGTAAAGCTTGGATCTCTTCCAGTTCCAGTATGACACTAGGCTGCTGGCTACTACTAAATACGATCGTATTTGCAGACAAGAATGGCGCAACAAAAAACAGACCTAGCGCGACTATCTTTTTCATCATATGCCCTTTTGAGTTTTATTCTTTTTTCTTAGCTAGGACAAAGGTGCTAGCGGTAATTTATTTATAATTATAGAGCCAACCGGATGAGATTTTATAATACGTTATGTTTCAAAAATAACTGTCGGTTTACGTCACGTCAAGGTTATTAAGTTGCTTCTTAATTAAAAGCTCAGAGTATTGGGATGATGGTAGAGTTTCGTAATGATTTCGCGGTATTTAATTGGTTTTTAGTGCAACTTTGTTTCATTTTTAATAAAGATACTGTGTCGGAAATGAGAATTTAATAAGGCGAGAAATGGACGTCGAATTTGTTCTTAAGTTACATTATTTTACATATTTAAATCATCGATATTCAGATATGTATTTGTTAGTACGTAAAGAAAATAAAGTCACCTAGTTTTGGTGACTTTATTTTTTATTTCATGAGCTTACTTAAATTAACTATGCAAACAAATATTTTGCATGGAAGTTGAGGTGCTCTTCAATAAAGCTTGAGATGAAGTAATAGCTATGGTCATAGCCTGGTTGCATTCTCAAGGTTAGGTTTGAATCGTGTATTTTTGCCGCAGCAATCAGCGCTTCCGGTCTAAGCTGCTCATTTAAGAAGCCATCAGCATCACCTTGATCAACCAAAATTGGTAATGGTGATTGTTGTTGTTTTAGAAGTTCACTTGCATCGTATTGCTTCCAGCTTTCAAGCTCCTTGCCTAAGTAAGCAGTAAAGGCTTTTTGTCCCCAAGGGCATTGCATTGGGTTACTGATTGGACTGAACGCTGAAATAGAACGGTACTGTTCTGAATTTTTCAGACCAATGGTGAGCGCTCCGTGGCCGCCCATACTGTGACCGGAAATTGACTTCACGTCAGAGACTGGGAAGTTACTTTCGATGATCGCAGGCAACTCCTCAGTCACATAGTCGTACATACAGTAATGCAGTGACCAAGGTGCTTGCGTCGCATTAAGGTAAAAGCCAGCTCCTTTTCCTAGGTCATAGCTTTCGTCGTCAGCGATACCTTCGCCTCTCGGACTTGTGTCTGGTGCAATGATCGCAATGCCAAGCTCGGCCGCCATACGAAATGCGCCCGCTTTCTGCATAAAGTTCTCATCGGTACACGTTAAACCAGAGAGCCAGTATAGCGCGGGTACGGGATTTGATTTCGTTGCGTTAGGTGGCAAGAATATCGCGAAGCGCATGGTGCAGTTTAGGGCATTGGATTCGTGTGTATATTGCTTGTGCCAACCGCCAAACACTTTGGCTTGGCTTACATTTTCAATGGTCATGAATAAACTCTCTAATTAGCAGAAGGAATTCAGGCTCCCCAAAAGGAGAGCCTGAGGCAGCATTATTGATCCATATGGATAACTGTTCGGATGCTCTTACCTTCATGCATCAGATCAAACGCTTTGTTGACGTCTGCTAATCCCATTGTGTGGGTAATGAACTCCTGTAAGCCGAATTCACCAGCCATGTAACGGTTTACGATTTCTGGAAGCTCAGAGCGACCTTTAACGCCACCGAAAGCGCTGCCACGCCATACACGACCAGTTACCAGTTGGAATGGACGAGTTGAGATCTCTTGACCTGCACCAGCAACACCAATGATGACTGACTCACCCCAACCTTTGTGACAGCACTCAAGTGCTTGGCGCATCACGTTTACGTTACCGATACATTCGAATGAGTAGTCAACACCACCGTCTGTCATTTCAACAATCACTTCTTGAATTGGCTTGTCGAATTTTTGTGGGTTGATTACGTCAGTTGCACCAAGTTGTTTCGCTAGGTCGAATTTGCTTTCGTTGATGTCTACACCGATGATGCGGCTGGCACCAGCCATGCGAGCACCGATGATTGCAGAAAGACCGATACCGCCGAGACCAAAGATTGCCACTGTGTCGCCTTTTTCAACTTTAGCTGTGTTTAATACCGCACCCATACCAGTGGTTACGCCACAACCTAGAAGACAAACTTCTTCAAGTGGTGCTTCTTTGTTTACTTTCGCTAGTGAGATTTCTGGAAGAACCGTGTACTCAGAGAAAGTAGAACAACCCATGTAGTGGAAGATAGTTTCGCCGTTGATAGAGAATCGGCTTGTGCCATCTGGCATTAGGCCTTTACCTTGCGTTTCACGAACGGCCTGACATAGGTTCGTTTTGCCAGATTTACAGAACTTACACTCACCACATTCAGCAGTGTAAAGTGGGATAACGTGGTCGCCAACTTCAACGCTTGTTACGCCTTCGCCAACCATTTCAACGATACCGCCACCTTCGTGACCAAGGATTGAAGGGAAGATACCTTCTGGATCGTCACCTGATAGTGTGAATGCGTCAGTGTGACAAACACCAGTTGCTACGATGCGTACTAGCACTTCGCCGGCTTTTGGAAGTTGTACATCAACTTCTTCCATTTTAAGCGGCTCACCTGCAGCCCAAGCGACCATTGCTTTTGATTTTATGTGAGTTTGACCAGGTTTGATTTCAAGCGACATTGGATGTTTCCTTTATATTTTCAGTATATGGAGTGACGTAATAAGCGTAGTTAAGGTTTGCTTACCGCGCTTCGTCGTTTTGTTGGTGCTCATTTTAGGTGTTTCAGTAAAAATGATAATCCGTCCATTTTGAAAATGATTTTTACATATGCGTAATAATGATAAGGTGAGCGTGTAAAAAGAGTGCGATGCCTCCTTAAAGCGGAAGGGAAATGGAAAAGGTGATTGACCTGAAGTTAGATAGAGGGGCTAAAGTAGAAAACTGTCAAACCATCAGCTAAGTAAGAGTGATTATGAATAAGACGGATCTGAGTGCCTATTTAACCAAGCTAGGCTTGCCTAGTGAATTGCCCGCCGATTTGGAGTCATTGCACAGAATTCACGTGGCGCAGCATCGTTGCCTGCCGTTTGAGAATTTTGACATCGCATTGCAGCGAGGCGTCTCTGTTGAGATTGAAGATATTATTCAAAAAACCGTGTACCACTCTCGCGGTGGTTACTGCTTTGAATTAAATGGTTTAATGCTTGATGTGCTCAACACTCTTGGGTTTGAAGCGCGAAGTTTGCTAGGGCGTGTACATGTGTCTGGTACACCAACAGGTCGTAGTCATCAAATCACGTTAGTGACGTTAGAGGAACAAACATGGATTGTCGATGTGGGTTTTGGCTCCAATACCCCTCGAGCGCCATTGCCATTTATCCTTGACCAAGTGATTCAGACGGATTTACAAACCTTCCGTTTTGTCAAAGATGCTCAGTTTGGTTATTTCCTCCAAGTGCTTTCAACCGATGGAACGGACACGTGGAACAATCTATACAGCTTTGACCTAGAGTTTGTGTTTGCTGGTGACATTGCATGTAGCAACTTCTTTACCTCGACTTCGCCTAATTCACGTTTTACTAGCGCAAGAGTCGCTGCTAGAGCGACAGAAAGTGGGTTGGTGACGCTGCTTAACTACACACTCAGATGCACCAATCATGAAGCGCTAACAGAAATAGAGCTAGAGCCAGGTCAAACCTACCTGGATGCGTTGAAAGAATATTTTGGCATTGAGCTTGATGCGCAATACGACGATCTTCGTCCGTTACCTGACGCGTAAAGTTTTCCAGTTTTCAAAGCGTAGCGCGACGAGAACAATGTAATCACTATTTGTCTAGAAGAGGTCGACAGGAATACAGCATGGCGAATTGGGAAGGAGTCAGCGAGTTTGTTGCCGTAGCGGAAACTAACAGCTTTACAGCTGCCGCGGCTAAACTGAAAACGTCAGTGGCACAAATCAGTCGCCGCGTATCGGCACTTGAAGAGCGTCTTGCGGTTAAGTTACTGCATCGCACGACGCGAAAAGTTTCTCTGTCTGAAGCTGGACAGCTTTATTATCAGCAGTGCAAACACTTGGTCGAAGGGCTAGAACTAGCTGAGCTTGCTGTAACGCAAATGCAAACCGAACCGCGAGGTTTGCTGCGTGTGACAGCGCCTGTGACCTATGGGGAAATGAACCTCGCACCGCTCTTGCATCAGTTTTTGGAGAAGTACCCGCGTGTGGATCTCGATTTAGTTCTGACCAATCAAAAACTGGATTTGATAGAGCAAGGGGTAGACGTGGCGATTCGTCTTGGCCGCCTGCAAGACTCCAGCATGATCGCAAAGCGTCTTTCGTCGCGTCAAAATTACGTGTGTGCTAGCCCTATGTATTTGGAGCGATTTGGCGAGCCTCACACATTATCCGAACTGGCTCGACATCAGTGCCTAGTTGGTTCGGTCGATTATTGGCATTTTAAGGAAAATAAACGCGATAAGTCTTTGCGTGTGTCGGGGAGGATTAAATGCAATAGTGGTTTTGCGCTAATGGGCGCCGCCAAACGTGGTTTGGGTTTAGTGCAGTTGCCAGACTATTACGTTCAAGAAGCTCTAGATAACGGTGAGCTAGTCGAGGTGCTGACCGATTACCGAGACGACCGTGAAGGCATTTGGGCACTGTATCCACAAAGCCGAAATTTATCGCCCAAAGTGAGGTTGTTGATCGACTTTTTAGCGCAGGAACTAGCGGATTAGAGTTTTCATGAACTTTAATACAACTGAAGTCGCTAAAACGCCCGGTGATGCCGGGCGTTTTTATTGGGATAAGCGCTTGAACTGGAAATAAATGAACCACTATTGGTTGGATTCCGCGTCTTCACGTTTAATCACTTTGTGCCCATCTTCAGACACGCCTTGCTTCCAATAGCTGCTGATGTAGATATTCTCGCGATCGACTTCTTTCTCATTGCGGAAATATTGGCGCAGCGCGCGCATTGAATCGAACTCACACGCACACCATACCGAAGCGTTACCGTCTAACCACTCGAGTTCGCGAACGCTATCAGCCAAGGTTTGCTGTTCAGTTAGCCAAATCAACTCCATACCGGCTGGCGTGTTTAGGGGTTGAATGTCGGCTGGAGACATCACGCTGATCACAGCGTAGCCTTTGGCCTCTTCTGGCAGCGTACGAATTTTCGCAGAAAGTGCTGGAAGTGCTGTCATATCGGCAGCCATGAAGAACCAATCCGCCTCAGTATTTAAGTTGGAGATGCTACCTGGCCCAACAATGCTGATCGTGTCGCCTTTTTGCGCGGCCATTGCCCAACGCGCTGCAAATCCGCATTGCAGATCTTGCGTTACGTGTCGGACGAAATCCACTTCGATTGAACTGGTTTCTGGATGAAAGCGTCGGATAGTGTAGGTGCGCATGATTGGTCGGTCGTCTTCTGGCAGGATGCTCAGATCCGCGCCGCCCATATCGTTAAACAGTAATTTGATGTAACTGCCTTCGCAGTCACGAGGAAAGTGGCTCAGCGCCTCACCTTGCAAGGTAATGCGCTGCATGTTTGGAGTGATGGTTTCTGTGTCTGTGACAACAAGCGTTTTAGGTTGAGGCTTCTTTTTCATTGTTACTTTACTCGATAATTATTCTCTTTCTCATTTAAAGATTATCAAGTTCCCTAACAAGAGGGTAGCGTCTTTAAACAAATTTACACTGTGAATTAACGCCAAAGCCTCAAGCAAAATGCAGTATCTGTCCTTTCCCAATTACGTAAAGTGAGTCGTTTTTTAACCCAAAATAGACTTATATCATTGGAATCGTAGACAACAGCAACAGCGCAGCCATGCTGTAGTTGAACCCCTTAACGCGTTTATCGGTGGTCAACCAACGCTGCAATTGCATACCTGCCGCCGTCCAAAATGTTACCGATGGCAAGTTAGCTAAGCAGAAGATACCGGCGATAAAAGTCAGTTCGAGCCATGCACCGCCACTGCTGTATACCGTAATGGCCGTCAACGCCATCGACCAACCTTTTGGGTTCACCCATTGGAATGCGACAGCCCCTAAAAAAGACATCGGGCGAAAATCGTGTTTTGCTTCTGTTTTGTCGCTGGTGGCGATTTTGTACGTCAAGTACAGCAAATAACTCAAGCTCAATACTTTCAAAATGGAGTGGGTGAGCGGGTAGGCATGGAACAGGCTCATCAAGCCAATGCCCACCAAAATTAACATGGCACCAAAGCCGAAGGTAATGCCCAACATGTGTGGGATAGTGCGTTTAAAGCCGACATTTGCCCCTGAGGTCATCAACATAATGTTATTGGGACCCGGCGTAAAAGTGGAGACAAAAGCGAACAACGCCAAAGCGCCCAGTTGATGATATTCCATAGATTGTTCCTTGAATCAGTTCTCGATAAGTTGAGAACAACTATAAGTAGAACTGAGGTCAATATTGTGCTTTTATTTGATGATTAGAAACTAAATAAGCAATGAAACATCATCATGGATAGATTTGACGAAAGAATATTGCAAGTGCTCAAACGAGACGGAAGAATCTCCAATGTGGAGCTGTCGGAACGCGTTGGTTTATCTCCATCTGCCACCTTACGCCGAGTGCAAGATTTAGAGCGTAAAGGCGTGATCAAAGGCTACCGAGCAGTACTGGATAATCAGCAACTTGGCGTGGGTTTTGTTGCTTATGTGTCGATTGGTTTGGCCTCGCACTCTAAGCAGGCACAGCTGGGTTTCGAAGAGCATGTACGTTTTGTAAACGAGGTGGTGGAATGTCACAACATTACGGGATCTAACGAATATCTCATACGCGTAGAGACGCAAGATCTCGCCGCTTATAAAGCGTTCCATGCTGATGTGTTGGGTGAGTGCGAACACGTCAAGTCGATCACAACGATGGTGGTGATGGACACACCAAAAGACGAGCGATAGCCAAACGAGAGTGACAGTTTTTGTGGCACATGAATTTGAAGTGACTCGAAAGAGTCAGTCGAGTATGAGATAAGTACACAACAAATGCTGGAAAGCAGATGGCACTCTTACAATTTCCACCTTTATTCTCACCTTCGAAATAATCTCATCCTGCTAGTTTTGCTTAAACCGCTTGTGTTCATGAGCGGCGAGTCAGCAAATTTAAGGATGAACGATGAAATCACATGTAACACTTCCTCTTTTGAGCTTAAGCGCTGTTGCCGCATTGAGCTCATTTAACGTCAACGCCCACGGCTGGGTAGAATTTCCAAGTGCTCGTCAGAATACGTGTTATTTAGACGGTGGTTTTTGGACCAATGAGATCCCCAACCAAGCGTGTAAAGCGGCTTTTGAAGAATCTGGCGCGTATCCGTTTGTGCAACGCAGTGAAATTGCAGCAAACGTACCAAATTACCGAGATATGGAGCATGTTAAAGCCGTAGTCCGTGACGGCGAACTGTGTTCTGCCGGCGATGCCGCTAAGAAAGGTTTGAACATTCCTTCTCCAAACTGGCAGCGCACCAATGTTACGCCAGATGCAAACAACCAGATTGAATTGGTGTTTTACGGCAAGGCGCCGCACAACCCATCGTACTGGGAATTCTATCTCACCAAGCCGACTTATGATGATTCAAAACCGCTTACTTGGAGTGATTTAGAGCTGATCGACACCGCAGGTGACGTGTATGTTGATGCGGAAAAACGCTACCGTATTCAGGTGACTTTCCCTGCTGATCGTTCCGGCGATGCAGTGCTTTATACTCGTTGGCAGCGCATTGATGTGGCTGGTGAAGGTTTCTACAACTGTAGTGACATTACGTTAAACGGAACAGGTACGACGCCGCCGACTGACCCCGTTGA
This sequence comes from Vibrio sp. 1402, assembly GCF_033340275.1. NCBI lineage: Bacteria > Pseudomonadati > Pseudomonadota > Gammaproteobacteria > Vibrionales > Vibrionaceae > Vibrio > Vibrio sp. 1402. The sequence goes on along the minus strand of NZ_JAWOWE010000013.1, from coordinate 38,868 downwards.
TCCAACCGAACCGGGCAATAATCTGACATCTCTAGGCTACTTTGTTCAGCAAGGTTTCGGACCAGTAGAAGCGGGTGACACCATTCGTTTCCGTACGTTTAATGCGACAGGCAATGAAATTGTCGATATTTCACTACCAATCAGTGCAAACAATACGGCGACTTGGGCGGCAGAAATTGCTGATCAATTTAACGCGCAGCAAACGGGCGATTGGTATGTGGGTATTTGGCATCAAGAGATGAATCACTACATGTTCGACAGTAACAACGTGAATGCGAATCAAGTATTAGCGCCAAGTGCAGACTTCAGTTATGCGTTGTCACTGCTCAAAGCGGATGTCACGCCACCAGTTGAACCAACCAATTTGTGGGACAAGACAGCCGTTTACAACCAAGGTGATGTGGTGACGCACAACGGCAAAGAATGGACTGCCCAGTGGTGGACGTCTGGTGAGGAACCTGGCACAACGGGTCAATGGGGTGTATGGCGTTAAGCCATTTATTCTGGCTCTGAACAATAAAACCCTTCTCATGTGAGAAGGGTTTGTTTTTTCAGTCTAAAACGACCACTTTGGTTGAGTGGCTGTCTTGAAAATCAGAGCACATATCGTTATTCGCTTGCTCTCCACTCGTTCCAGTTGAGCATCGCGTAGTCTGCCAGTTTGAGCATCGGAATGTCTTCGTGCGTATCACCGTAGGCATAAACAGACGCAAATTCGTCGAGCGAAAACGTGGCCCTAACGCGCGAGACTTTTTTTTCTAAACTGCAATCACCTTGCTGGTAAAAGCCACTCAGTTTTGGCTGTTCTGAGATCAGTTCACTGCACAGCAAGTGGTAACCGTTCGCCTCACACCAAGGCTTGAGATACGCATTGAGTGATGCCGACACCACTACGATGGTATCGCCTCGGTGTTGATGCCAAGCCAGCCTGTCCATCGCTTCTGGCCGTAAGTACAGCGGGATCACTTCATGGGCAAACTGAGTGCCAATCGCTTCAATTTTCTGCGTTTCTTTCCCTGAAAATGCAATAAAACTGCTGAGAGGGCGCATAACACGAGCGGGTAACACTCCGAGTTTGTACAGCGCATAAAATGGCATGATAGCGACCTTTCCTACTCGTTTGCGCAGGCCATAAGCAGAATAGTGGAGGAAAAGGCTAAACATATCCTCTCGGGTGATGGTGCCATCAAAATCAAACAGTGCCAGTGACGGCTTAGTAGTATCGAGCAAACTCAGCGCCTATTTTTGGGTTTAAGATCGTTTTGTGTTTATTGATAAAACACCGCCAACCAGATGGTTTCTTGCGTTGGGTCAGTCCAGCTCACTTTGTGTTTGGTATGAGCTGGAATCGTAACGTGATCGCCTGCCTCAAGTCGTTGCACTACACCTGATTCAAAAGTCAGCTCTCCAGCTCCTTTAAGAACCAAGACCCATTCATGTTCTTCTTGATCGTACCAGCCACTTTCGGGCGAGGTTTGCCCCGTTGAGACAATGCGTTCTATACGCAGGTTTTTGTGGGTCAGCAGGTCTTCGAACACTTCCTCGTCGAGGTTATTCGGTAAGTCTTTAAACAGGTTCATGGCCTTTCCTTAGAGAATGATCAGTCCAAAAGGCGCAAGCAATTGCTCTTGTTGCCAATCACAAATTTTAACACCAAACAGAGAAACGCGGCGAACATCCAGCCCGTCTAGTTCGACATGAGTCAGATCACATTGCTCAACGTTAAAGGTTCCCCATTGTTCTGGCGAGAATTCGCAGCGAGATAAATCCGAGCCTTTGAGAGTTGCCCCTGCGAGGTTCGCACCGTTCCAACGGTTTTCAAAGAGGTCACATTTTTCTAGTAACACTCGTTCGAAGTTACAGTAGGTGAGGTTGCAGCCAGTAATAAAAGCAGAACAGAAAAACATGGTGTTACTGACGCGATTAGCAAAGTTCGCACCTTGGAAGTTTGCCCCTTTGAGATCGCACTTACGTAGCTCCAAGCCCATACAATTTGCGCCGTTAAACAGGCTCATCGCCAACATACAGTTCGTAAAGCTAGCGTCTTTTAAGTTCGCGAAGCGAAAACTACACCCTTCTAGCGCTTTGGATTCGATAAAGCGACAGTCGATGAACTTAGCATCGCGCAGATCGGCATGGTCGAAACAGCACATATAAAAGTGGCAGTTTTTAAAGGTAGCATTCTGAAAATCGTGATGAGAAAAGTTTTCTCGTTCAAAAATGAGATCGGTTTTTAACATGTCTTCTCCTTAGCTGCGAGCAGACTAGCACTCCAAGTGACTGATTTTCCAGAAAAATAACTTCTTGTATTTCAGTGCTTTACAAACCCCTCAAATCGCGATTTTAAGGGGGCAAACGAGCGTTTTAAGTGGGTTGTTTTTTGAAAATAGAAGACGTAGAGGACGAAAAAAGTTTTTGCTGGCTACGAGCCTTAACGAGAGGATTCGCATTTATGGGTATGCATGGCAACTCACACGCACAGTTTGCATTACAGAATTGTATCCTATTTGCATAATTTGTTGATCAATATGGCGTTTCTCCATACAAAAAACCTATATTTTTCACAAATTGATTTCCATCAAAATAGTAGGGTTTCTATGTGCTAGATTGCGCACAGCTCAAAAAGATATAGATACCCGTGTGCTTCAAGGCGCTGAGTTTACTTGAAATCTCAGATCAGTTAGCAGGCACCCCTTTGGGTACGACATAACGAAGCCCTACGAAAGGAAATAAAAATGAAAAAAACAATCTGCAGTCTAGCAGTGGTTGCTGCACTCGTGTCACCAAGTGTTTTCGCTCATAAACAAGGTGACTTCGTTCTTCGTGTTGGTGCGGCGTCTGTCGTTCCAAATGACAGCAGTGATAAGATTCTTGGTTCTCAAGAAGAGTTAGAAGTTGACTCAAATACGCAGCTTGGTTTGACGTTTGGCTACATGTTCACAGACAACATCAGTTTAGAGCTTCTAGCAGCAACACCATTCAGCCATGACATTTCGACAGATTTGGTTGGTAGTGATATCGCGAAAACCAAACATTTACCACCAACGCTAATGGTGCAGTACTATTTTGGCGAGTCTCAAAGTAAGTTCCGTCCATACGTTGGTGCAGGTCTGAACTACACCATATTCTTTGATGAAGATTTCAATAGTACGGGTAAAGGCGCTGACCTGTCAGATTTGAAATTAGATGATTCATTCGGTCTAGCAGCGAATATTGGTGTGGATTACATGATCAACGATCAATGGTTCCTCAACGCCGCTGCGTGGTACGCAAACATTGAGACAGAAGCAACTTATAAAGCAGGTGGAGTGAAGCAAAAAACCGACGTCAAAATTAACCCTTGGGTATTTATGATCAGCGGCGGTTACAAGTTCTAAGAAAAACCAGTAGTTACACGCACATTACTATTATTGGCATGACTTTGGGGGTGGTTACGGGGACTGCCCCTCTTTTTTATCCTCGTTTTGATTGCACATCATTTACTCCACTTAGCAACATGCAAAATTGGATCTTTACCTTGCAGATCATTTTATTGTCGGAAGATCGAAAAGTCCTACACTGATCACATAATTGAACAAGTGGACAATATAAATGAGCGACGACATCGCAAAGCATTCTTCCTCCAGATCTAAGTTGGTAAAAACTCTTTTCTTTACTCTCTGTGTTATCGCATTTGGTGCGATGTATTGGTCTTGGCAGTATTCAGACAGTCACCCAAGCACGGAAGATGCCTACGTTAGGGCAAAAATTTTGTCGTTAGCGCCTCAGGTAAAAGGCCAAGTGGTTTCTGTGGATGTCAAAGACTTCCAATCTTTGAACAAAGGTGACCTACTGCTGAAGATAGATTCACGCCCATATTTGTTGGCAGTGAAGCAAGCAAAAGCGGCATACCAATTGGCGGTCCAGCAACATGACGTTGCCGATAAGCAGGTAACTGAAGCTGTTGCGGGCTTAGATGCGGCGCGCTCTAACCTGATAGAAGCGCAAGTAGAGTACAAACGTACGGATTCCCTAGTGAAACGCAAACTGGCGTCGGACCAAGATTTAGATACGGCGAAAAACAAACTCGCCAATGCCCAAGCGAGCCTAGAGCAAGCGCGCGCGACGGTAGAAAAAGCCATTGCGAACCGTGGTGAAGAAGGCGCAGAGGCTGCGGTCGTTCAACAAGCGGCAGCACAGTTAGCGCAAGCGGAGCTGAACTTGAGCTACACCGACATTACGTCACCAGTGGATGGCATTGCCGGTGAAATCAATACGCACGTAGGCTCGGTCGTTAGCGTGGGTCAAACGCTGTTCCCTGTGATTTTAAAAGGCAGCTATTGGGTACGCGCGAATTTCAAAGAAACCGATCTTACGCATATCAAACCTGGCATGCATGCGGATGTGGTGATTGATATGTACCCAGACGTGGTGTGGAAAGCAACGGTAGAACAGCTGTCGCCTGCGAGTGGTACATCGTTCTCTTTGATGCCACCAGAAAACGCAACGGGTAACTGGGTTAAAATCAAACAGCGTTTCCCTGTACGTTTGGCATTAGAAGTACCGGCCGATGCGCCGCAACTTCGCGTGGGTGCGAGCTCAGAAGTCACCATTGATTTGCAAAGTAGCGTGCAATGAGCCATCAAATTACGGCAGACAAACGGGGGATTGCCACCGTCGCCGTGATGCTTTCTGCCATCATGGTGTTAATCGATATGACCGTTGCGAACGTGTCGCTATCGCACATGATGGGCGCGTTGGGCGCAACGGCAGACCAAATTACTTGGGTGCTGACGGGTTACAGCATGGCGGAAGCGATCTTCATTCCGATGACCAGTTTCTGGGTGTCGCGCTTTGGTGAACGCAAAGTCATGCTGGTTGCCGTGGTCGGTTTTGTGATTGCCAGTGCGCTTTGTGGGCAAGCACAGTCTCTTGAAGAGATGGTGCTATTTCGCATTATCCAAGGCGCTTTCGGCGCGTCGGTGATTCCATTGGCGCAGTCGACGTTAGTGCAGATCTATCCGTATGAGCAAAAAGGCAAAGCGATGGCGATTTTCTCCATCGGCATTTTGCTTGGTCCTATTTTGGGCCCAGTTGTAGGTGGTGTGATCACCGACAACATTAACTGGCGCTGGATTTTTTACATCAACTTGCCATTCGGTTTGATCTGTACCTCTTTGATTTATCGCTATATCCATATCGACAACAAATCCAAACCTAACTTTGACTGGTGGATCATCGGTTACATGGCGTTAGGTGTGGGCGCGTTGCAGTTTGTGTTGGATAAAGGGAATGAAGACGACTGGCTCGACTCACGTATGATTCAGACCGCGATATTGCTCGCAGTCATGGGATTGGTGATGTGGATCTATCGCAGTTGGAAAACCAAAAGTCCAATAGCGCCATTGTGGCTACTGAAAGACCGAAACCTTATGGTCTCGTCATTGATGATTGCCGTGGTGTCGATGGCGATGTTTGGTCTGACGACTCAACAACCAATGCTGTTGGAAAGCTTGCTGGATTATCCGGTCTCAACCACTGGTTTATTAATGGCACCGCGTGGGTTGGCGTCAGCGGCGATGTTGATTTTGGTGATTAAGCTCAATCCGCAATTCGATCCCAGAATCAAAATAGTCTTTGGCTTAAGCTGCATCGGGATTGGTAGTTATTTGATGACGCAATACTCACTGCAGATCGATACATTTTGGATTGTGATGCCGAGTATGATTCAGGGGATGGGGCTTGGTTTAACCTTCTCGACGCTGTCCACCTTGGCGTATTTAACGATTCCGAAAGAGCAATCTGTCGCGGCGGCAAGTATTTACAATCTGTTCCGTACTATTGGTAGTTCGTTTGGTATCTCTATCGCCACCACGTTCCAATATCGTGATAGTCAGCAGCAATGGCATGCGCTGGGAGAGGGTATTAATCCTTATAATCCTAACTTGCATGACTGGGCGGCCAATCAGGGGCTTTCTATTACCGACCCGGTTGCGTTAGACCAATACCAACAGATGTTGCAGCAGCAATCGCAAATGGTCGCGTTTGTGCACACCTTCCAGCTTGTGGGAGTGATGTTCGTGATCATGATGCCGATGCTGGTTTTCATTCGGTCGCGTGAATAACATGAAGTTCCGGTGAATCGTGTAAGAGAACGCCTCTCAAGTTGTGTCAGCTTGAGAGGCGTTTTTTATTGGACAGTGCCAGTGAAAGAAGGACGTTTACTCAAACGTCACTTCGTCAAAATGCGGATTGGTTTTGAGCGCGCGCATTGCGACTAATTGTTCAGTCGGGAAGGCGGTGTGCTCACCATCCATATCTAAAAACAAGCACTCTTGTCGCTGCATGTCGTAGCCTGTGTCGAATGCGTTGCCCTGATGAGTTTCACCATTTTTTAGTGTGATCTCGATAGGGAGCTTAAACATACAGGCGATTTCAATAAAATCGTATTGGCTGCAAGTCACCATAGTTTTCTCCTTTCAAACCGACGCAGTATTCAGAAGGTTTGAGAACCGTATCCTTAAATAGAAGACGTTTGATTGAAACTGAATCTTCATCTTACACCTCATTTTGGTCACGAAATAGACATACACGCACGTTTTAATAAACCTACTGTTGAGCGTTCGCAAGCGAGACAAAACTACGATATGTCTGAAACGATACTTAAGCGCACATACCTAACGAGTGAACAAAAGACACAAAAGCCAAGTTCACTGATTCCGCCTCAAACCTACCATGCGCAGTTGGCGCACCGTATTCACTACTCGCCTCAATTTGAAAACGGCCGCGTTAAAAACGAGATGCCAAATGTCCCTAGTCCGCAATCATTCTGGCAGGTGTGTTGGAGTTATCTTGGTGGTAGAACGCCGTTGAGTCCTAACGAACATCTGCCACATTCCCCAATTCAACCTACGCAGTTTGCGCAGCGAAGTGAATCGATGCGCCTTACTTGGCTGGGCCATTCCACTATGCTGGTGGAGGTCGATGGCATTCGAATTCTGACTGATCCGGTATTTGATTACGCTTCTCCGTTCATCGCAAAAGCGTGGTTTGAACGCAATATTCTCAATACCCATGCCAGAGATTGTTTGCCGATTCCTGAAATTATCGTGATTTCGCACGATCATTACGACCATTTAGAAGCATCGACCATACGTTTCTACGCCGATAAACCCGTGACGTTTTATGTGCCCTTAGGGGTTGGCAAGCATCTGATAAAGTGGGGCGTTTGCGCAGACAACATCGTGGAATTCGATTGGTGGGATAGCGTACACTATGCTGGAATCGAACTGATTTGTACGCCTGCTAACCATAATTCGGGTCGTACTTATTTCGATAAAAACGCGACCCTGTGGGCTTCTTGGGTCATCAAAGGCAAAGAAGAGACGCTCTATTTTAGTGGCGATTCAGCTTACGATTCGCACTTTTCCGAGATCGCACAGCGATGTGGACCAATCGACATTGCCTGTTTGGAAGTGGCTGCTGATGTGAAAGGCCAAGGTTATCCGGTCGAAAACTGGGGGCACATGCAGGCTCATCATACCGTGCAAGCGTTTCGCGATTTAAATGCGAAAAAACTGCTGCCAGTACATTGGGCTACATACGAGCTGTTTACTCACCGCTGGGACGAACCGATTTTAGATTTGCTTGCCCATTGTCAAAAAGAACATATAACGCTGCTGACGCCAATGCCGGGGGAGAGTTTTTACGTTCATAAAAAACAGATAAATAAACAATGGTGGCGAGAAAAAGAAACAGGTGAGCCAGCTAGAATTTTGACTTAATAATATGTTCTTACTTCAATAATTATTTTAGAAGTTAACCTTGTTATTTTCAGAATATAACAAGGTTTTTTACTCGCTTACTCATCAATCACTTGAGGTTTTAACTCGACGACATTTCCTTCCGGATCATGAATATAGAGTGAGCGACCGAATCCTTGTGCTCCGTAGCGTTTCGCAAACTCTTCGGTTTCAATGCCGTTCGAACGCAGATATTCCAGTAATTCATCCTCGGAAAAAGGCGCCAATTGCAGGCAAAAATGGTCAATATTACGACCATTTTGAACTGGTGGCTTACCGCCGAGTTGGCCTAATTCGCTGTCTACCGTCACAACATCAATCAATGCGTTACCTGCCCTAAGTTGAGTTAAACCAAGTTCCGTTACTTCGCGTTCGACAGGGCAGCCCAAAATGTCTCGATAGAAATGCAACATAGCATCGAGGTTACAGGTCCTTAATACAACATGATCAAGCGCTTTGATGGCGATTGGATTTTTGGTGGGCATACTTCACTCCTTTTTGCATTGTGTTGAGGTAAGTATAAAGTGACCTTAAAAGTGGTGAGAGAAATGATCAAATTCCAGATGTTTTTTTGCTAGAGCGAGTGCAGAAACACTGCAACTCAAAGCAAACAAAAAAAGGCTAGCGTATTGCTAGCCTTTTGGAATATGGATGGGGCTATTACTCGTAATCAGAAGCGTAAGTTTCTTCGTAAGTGTGTGAGTAAAGCTCGAATAGGTTGCCGAATGGGTCTTCTAGGTAAACCATTTTCGCAGGCTTATTATCGTCTTCTGGGTGGTAACGCATGATGTCCATGCGAACTTTGCCACCTAGTGCTTCGGTGCGTTTGATAGCACCTTCAAAATCGTCTGTCTGCAAACAGAAATGGAAGATACCGATGCGAGAAAAATCCACTTCATGGCGCTCTTGACGCTCTTTCATTTCGAATAACTCAAGGCCGATGCCATCACTTGTCACAAGGTGCGCAATGTTGAAGCCTTTAAAGCCTTCCCCAAAGACCGCAATACACATTCTGCCAATTGCCGTTTCGCGTTCTTCAATTACTTTCGTGTTGCCCATAACGACTTTTAGACCTAGCGCTTGCGTGTAAAACTCAACCGCTTTGTCCATATCTCCGACCATAATACCGACATGATTCATTTTCATTTGTTTGCTCCCAACATGTGTGTTTGAACGTTGTCTTGTTTCGATGTGGGAGAGTATATGGCGTGATGTTGATTACATGAAATTATCATAAATTATAAAAATGATAATTTTATTTAATGCTATGCATGTTGGGATTGAGTTAGTGAGCTAAGGCCTCAACAGCTTGCCTCACCGAGGTGAAATGAATCTTGATAATACACCGTTGCGCGAGGCTGAATTCATGCGATTGGATTAATGACGTAACCTCTTCTACGGACAGCGTTCGTTCTTTTGGATGTAAAAGAGTGGTGTTCGAACCATTGTTTTTCAATTCGAACGTGTTGCCATTTGAGTCAATAACGTAATCATCTTGCCCAAAAATGAGGGCTTCGCATTCAGAGTCTAAGTCGGACTGGGAATGCGTATAGATCAGCTCATCGTCGCCGTCTAGTTTTAGCAAGCATGGCCAGCATACTGCGTGGTCTCTCATGGTTAACTCATTATTCATTGTTATTTAGAAACTTGACCCAGGTTGTTGCAAAAATGCTAACTCTTCAGGTGTGCTTTCTCTACCCAAGATGGCGTTGCGATGTGGGTAACGTCCAAACTGGTCGATGATGGCTTTGTGTTTTAGCTCAAAATCGTAGTTATTTTCAAGCCCTGATGCGCGAAACAATTTCTCAGCTTCGACATGAATGAGGCGAGATTCGCTGTGCATAAACGGCATGTACAAAAAGCTTAGCTGCTCAGGCGCTAATTCTTTATCGTGACCTAACCGAATTGCCTCTTGAGCCAGTGCTAATGCGAGTTGGTCTTGTGCAAACGCTTTTGGGGTGTTGCGATACACATTACGTGAAAACTGGTCGAGGACGATGATTTCGGCCAATCGTCCTTGTGTGCTGTCACGCCAATTAAACAGTTCACAACGAGCCGCTTGTTCCAATACCGAGGCAAATCGTGACGCAATATGTTTGTCCAGTTCTGGGTTGTTTTCAAACCAGTTTTGAGGCGTTAGCTCCTCGAACCAGAACTTGATAATTTGTTGATGCATGGCGCTTCCTTTTGTTGTGCCTTAATAGCAAAAAGCCAGAAGCGTGGCTTCTGGCTCTTGGCGTGTTATCGACCGTAAGTCTCTACGATGTAACGTTCAAAATCGTCACACATTTGTTCGTCAGAGATGGCGTTGCTTGCCAGTTCTTTACTGCCGTCGACGACTTTAATCGCGGCGTTCAGTGAGGCGACCGGTGCTCGCTTTCGCGTCGCAAGTGAGTCGATTTTCTTCTGCTGCACTTCCCATGCCTGTTCTGGCGACAGGTTACACACGTCTGCAAGGTATTTGGCATTGAAGCCTTCGCCAGTCAGGCTGACAATGGTTTCGTTGTGCGACAAGTGATTGCCTGCGTGCCAGTAGTGTTTTGCCAGCAGTGGGCCAATTTCTGGGTTATCCGTCAGGTAACCAAACTTCTCAAGGAAGTATGCACGGGTCTGATACACCGCCATGTGCGCGAGTAGATAACCTTGATACGCACAAGCTGCTTCGTCGGATAGCAAATGTGGAATCGCCATCAGTGGGCGAGGGCTGCATTCCAAACCAAGGATCTGTTTTTCACAATCGCGAGCTAGCTTAGTGATGCGCTCTGGCGTTAACTCGTCATCGCTCAGTTGATACAACGCGCGCTCAAAATATGGCACAACCAAGATGCTACGTTCTTCATAAGCTTTGAATGGCTGACGGCTGTTGATCATTGCTTGAATAATCTCATCAGGAACAGAATTCCCTTCATCATCCAGTGCGTACTGTTTTAGCCAATCGGCATCGGTTAACAGGCTATCACAGAACATCGACTGAGTTTCTGCATAAGCCATTGACGTCGGCGAAAACTCCTGCGAGAAACAAGGCGCGTTCATTTTTACGTTCGCAAAGTGTGCTGCGTGGCCGCCTTCGTGGAACAGCGTGTTAATGCCATCGTAGCCACTGCCCACTTGGTCTGGTTTGGCATTACTGGTGAAGTTCACCTGTGCTGCGACCCATTCGCCTTGATTATAGAAAGAAGGGATAGGGCCGTGGCAGAACCCGTTCGGGTACTTACCTTTGCGATCTAGTAAATCCAGCGTTAGCGTCGCGCCAGAGTAATCAATATTTAGGCGACCAAATGATTCTACCCAGCGTCTCAGAGATTTTGAGAACGGCACGTATGGGTCAAGGTCACGCATAACGTTACCCGCGAATGAGTAAACAAAGTTGTAGCCTGCTAGTGCGCTTGCGCCTTTCTCTTTCGCCAAGTTTTCTAAGCTGTTTAGGTGCGCATCTCGCGTGCGTTGTTCGAAATCTTCCAAAATCTCGAATAGCTGCTCGGAGCTCATCTTTTCCGTTTTTTGCACGGAGTAATCAAAGAAAGTCGCATAACCCAGTGAGCGAGCGAACTGGTTGCGCAGTTTGATCAGTTCAATAAAGCCGTTTTGCAGTAGCCATTGTTCAAGGTTCAGCAACGCTTGATGAGCCGATTGGCGAACTTCTTCATGATTGCTGGTGCGAATGGTTGAGCTTAATACTGGAAGTGAACCTTCTACTTGCTCGCCGTTCTCATCGGTAAATGTTTGTACGTGGTTCTGTTTTTTCTCGAAGAGCTCAGCTTCAAAGGCAATGAGCTGGTTTTTCAACGCTTGTGCTTTTTCGCCCTCGATAGCGTGAGATTCAAACATCGCCAGCCAACCAGATAGACCCGTAATGGTTTGTTGTTTCTCTTGTGGGTCGGTAATTGAGTCCGCGGCTTCAAGCTGTTGTTTGATGGCAGTAATTTGCTCGGCGTTGCTTAAAAAGCTTGTCCATGCCGTTTGTGCTTGCGTCGAGCCATCATGGTCATCGCTGATCCCCATGTAAGTTTCCCAAAAGAAATCTTCTTTGGTGCGGTGAATCGCAAGGTAACATTGATTGAGGTCGTTGAGGTAATCCGTTGCGGTCATTTTGATCCTTCAAATGGTTTCGTTATGTAGACAGTTGATTATTGCACGCTTGGTCGCGAGAAAGGAACGCTAATCTCATTTGTCGATTTTGCATCGCGTAAAGGTGATTTTACTATTTGTTTACATTTGGGTGAGTTAATAGGAGTTATGAGCTTGCAGTGTTAAGACTGGTATGGAGTTTACAGTTTATTAAGTAATTAATCTGCGGTGCGCTATCGATGATCCTTATCAGGTGTAATAAGATTTCCATATCGTGGCGATACAGTTGGAAACGATATGATAAATAAGACAAAAGTTACGTTATTTGCGGTAGGTACGATTTTAGTTGGATGTTCCACAGTCGCGCCGCCAAGAAATGATGCGGTTGAAAGCATTCAACAAAAGTGTTCTGTGATTTTAGGCAATGATGTTGCTGGCGATCAGCGCTGGCAGACGTACAACGGCTTGCTTGTAGAATATGCCGTGCATGGCGTTAAGAGTCAGGCGCAACTGGAACGCTTTGAAGCGTTTGTGCAGCGAGTACAAAATGATGAATCTGGACAGTTAGTTACCGAGCTGATTGAAGTCACCGATTGGGGATGCTCAAACGGCAATTATCTTGAAGAGATGGGCTTGTTTATTCAAGAAGTTCAAAAGTAGAAAACCGAGCGTTAAGTCGCTCGGCTTTTCTGTTTGTGGAGCGCTTTGTGCGCTGGTTAGTCAGGACGTTTACTCCTCTGGATACTCGCCCATACCTTGCGTTTTACCTTCCGCTTTCCAATGCTCTCCAGGGGCAAATGCTTCATCGCATAAATCTACGGTGTAGCCCATTTCTGTGATTTCCTTCAAAGTGAGGTTATCAGCAATATTTGCAACTTCCCCCGATTTATTCCGTAACTCCATGTTGATCTCTCCTCTGTAGGTAGACGAGTGGCATCAATGCACAGTGAAGAATGCATTGGTAACCTTTGTTCTAAGTATATATCCCTCTGTTCAAAATGAAGGATTAAACCCTTTTTTATGTGTGGTTAAGGCGTAATGATTTGAGCTACGCCTGCAATTTGCATCGACAGCATCGCGATAGCACGCTATTTGTGATTTATTGAGTGATTCATTTATAAGTTTGGAAAATCGAAATGGTGATTCTCGACCACTCCTTAGCACAGCAAATTGTTGATCGAACCATGTCCATCATTGGTCACAATGTGAATGTGATGAACTCAGCAGGCATCATTATTGGCAGTGGCGATCCCAAACGCGTTGGGCAAGTGCATGATGGCGCGGTATTGGCGTTGAATCACGGCGATTCGCTAGAGCTGAATGAGCAGCAATGTTTGACGCTACAGGGTGTCAAACCCGGAATCAATATGCTGTTGAAATTACATGGCGACGTGGTCGGTATTGTTGGTGTGACAGGCGAGCCAGAGAAAATCCGAGATTTCGCCAAACTGGTCAAAATGACCGCTGAATTGACAATCGAGCAAGCTGCGCTGGTGGAAAAATTTCAGTGGGACAGACGTCATCGCGAAGAGTTTATTCTGGCTTGGATCAATGGGAAATTGACCGATGAAGAGCTGAAAGATTGGGCGATGCGTCTTTCTATCGATGTTACTCAACCACGGGTGGCAACGGTGATTGAAGTCTCGACGCCGTCGGCCTCAAAAAGCATGAAGAGTGTGCGCAATATTGTTGAACTGCTTGAATACCCAGAGCGTAACAACCTAGTTGCGATTGTCTCGGTGAATGAAATTGTGGTGTTGAAACCGTGTCATTCCGCCAAGCAGTGGGATAGCCAAGTTGAAAGTGAGCGCATTGATAAGTTGATGTCGCGTTTAAGCGATCACGATTCGCATACGTTTCACATTGCGCTAGGGCAGCTGTTTAATGAGCCTAAAGATGTCGCGTTGTCATACCAAAGCGCGAAGCAGGTGTTAGCCATTGGCAAGCAGTTCTACCCAGAGAAACGTAAGTACCTGTTCGATGAACTTCGTTTGCCTGTTTTGTTAGCGCCGTTGGCGGATATTTGGCAAGGTGAACAAATTATTGATGGTGTGAAACGGTTGAAAGAGAAAGACAAATCTGGGCAATTATTGAAAACCCTAGATGCACTGTTTGAATGCAATGGCAATGTAACAGAATGCTCTAAAATGCTGTTTATTCACCGGAACACTCTGCGCTATCGGTTAGAGAAAATCACCGAGATAACAGGGCTACCAACTACCAATTTTGTGGGGTTAGCGGAGCTTTATATTGCGACTCGGCTCTCAAAAATGTCGTGATGTTGTGCATTTGCACAATACGCGTTATTTTTTGACCACATCATTTGTCACTCCGCCTAAAGGAATTCGAAAGCAAACGATTAATAATTCATGCGTCCCTACATGTTGAGTGAGCCAACACGGACTCGCTCAGCAAAATAAGAATAAATGGAGTTATCATGAACCTTATATTAATCCTGCTTGGGGTGATCGCATTTATTGTGCTCACGACCACCAAACTCAAATTACATCCCTTTTTAGCGCTGATCATCGCGGCGTTCCTTGCGGCATTTGCTTACGGCTTACCGGCAGATAGCATTGCCAAAACCATTGCTTCTGGCTTTGGCGGCATCCTTGGTTACATTGGTTTGGTTATCGTTTTAGGTACCATCATTGGTGTTATTTTGGAAAAAAGTGGTGCGGCGATCACCATGGCCGATACGGTCATCAAAGTGTTGGGTGAGCGTTTCCCAACATTGACCATGAGCATCATCGGTTACATCGTTTCTGTTCCAGTATTTTGTGATTCAGGCTTTGTCATTCTGAACTCGCTCAAAGAATCACTCGCTAAGCGTTTAAAAACCTCAAGCGTTGCGATGAGTGTGGCGTTGGCAACTGGCCTATACGCAACGCACACGTTTGTGCCGCCAACTCCTGGCCCGATTGCCGCTGCGGGTAACTTAGGCCTGGAATCTAACCTTGGTTTAGTGATTGGTGTGGGTGTGTTTGTTGCAGCGGTTGCGGCGTTAGCGGGGATGTTGTGGGCGAACCGATTCCAACATGTTGAACCAGATGGCATTGAAGCCGCAGAAGAAATTCAGCAAGACTGGCAAGCACTCAAAGCGTCTTACGGCAAATTGCCAACGGCGAGCCAAGCATTCGCTCCTATTTTTGTTCCTATCTTATTGATCTGTTTTGGCTCTATCGCGAAATTCCCAAGCCTACCGCTGGGCGAAGGTTTTGTGTTTGATGTTCTGACTTTCTTAGGGCAGCCACTAACGGCATTGGTGATTGGCCTGTTCCTTTCTGTTCGCCTACTCAAATCAGACAACAAGATTGAAGAATTTGGCGAGCGAATCAGCCAAGGTATTACGGCTGCTGCGCCTATTCTTTTGATTACCGGTGCGGGTGGTGCATTTGGCGCGGTATTAAAAGCCACGCCGCTAGGTGAATACTTAGGTACGACGCTATCGGCGCTGGGCGTGGGTATTTTCATGCCATTTATCGTTGCGGCTGCGCTAAAGTCGGCGCAAGGATCATCAACGGTTGCATTGGTGACCACATCGGCTTTGGTTGCGCCTATGCTTACGCAATTGGGGCTCGATTCAGAAATGGGCCGCGTATTAACGGTGATGGCGATCGGTGCAGGTGCGATGACGGTTTCTCATGCAAACGACAGTTTCTTCTGGGTAGTTTCGCAGTTTAGCCGCATGTCGGTGGGCTTAGCGTACCGCGCGCAAACCATGGCTACGCTCGTTCAAGGTGTCACGGCAATGGCATTGGTGTACATTTTGAGCCTCGTTCTCTTATAAGTCTCTGGAAGTACGTATGAAAGTGGTAATTGCACCTGATTCATTTAAAGAAAGCTTAACCGCCAAACAAGTGAGCGAGGCGATCAAAACGGGTCTTGCTCGCGTATGGCATGATGCTGAGTTTGTTACGGTTCCGGTCGCAGACGGTGGCGAAGGCACGGTTCAATCTTTGATAGATGCAACTCAAGGCGAACAAGTCTTCACAACAGTGACCGCGCCATTAGGGAATGATGTTGAAGCGTTTTATGGCATCCTCGGCGACGGCGAAACCGCAGTTATTGAAATGGCGGAGGCCAGTGGGCTGCACCTTGTGCCGAGTGACGCTCGCGACCCAAAACTGACCAGCAGCATTGGTACCGGACAGCTGATCAAACACGCGCTAGACAGAGGCATTCAACGCTTAATCATTGGTTTGGGCGGCAGCGCTACCAATGATGGTGGCGTGGGCATGTTGACCGCGTTGGGGGTGGCGTTTCTTGATGAATCTGGTCATGCAATTACCCCAAATGGAGGCGGGTTAGCGGCGCTTGCGTCCATCGATATTTCTGGTCTTGATCCTCGCTTAGCAACTTGCGAAGTGTTGGTAGCGTGCGATGTTGATAACCCACTCTGTGGTGACAAAGGCGCGTCGGCTATCTTTGGCCCGCAAAAGGGAGCGACCGTATCAGACGTTACTCTGCTCGATAACGCATTGCGCAAGTTTGGCGAGTTGACGGAACAAGCGACGGGTAAGCATGTACTGACTCGTGAAGGGGCGGGTGCTGCTGGTGGTATGGGCGCGGCCTTGCTCGGGTACACGCCAGCACGTTTGCAACCGGGAATTGAGATTGTGCTTGAAACGGTCAAACTTGCTCAGCATGTTGCGGATGCGGATATCGTATTTACAGGCGAGGGTCGAATCGATCATCAAACCGCACATGGCAAAACGCCGATGGGCGTTGCTCAGGTCGCCAAGCAGTGTAATTTACCAGTCATTGCATTAGCAGGCTGTGTGGGCGACAACTATCAGGCGGTTTATGAGTGCGGCATTGATGCGGTGTTTGCTTGTGTACCAAGGGCGATGAGCTTACCTGAGGCCATGAAAGAGGCCGACGTCAACGTTGCTAACTTAGCCGAAAACGTCGCGAGAATGTGGCAAATTAAGTCGCACTGAAGGCGATGACGATACGAAAAACTCCACCTTTGCGTGGAGTTTTTTGTTGTTACGTGTTTGCGTGTGTAGGCATAAGTTCATTTAGCAAGAGCGAGTTAACAGGCATGCTTTGCTATCAATTTTGCCAGTGTTTGCATCGCTTGACTCCAATCGGTTTCATGACCAAAGTTTGCCACGCTGAGGCGTACGCAATGCCGATATTGCCCTTGAGTGCCAAATACGGTGCCGGGAAGTAGGCTGATTCTGTGCTTATTGCATGCTTGATACAACGCATAGCTGTCCGTGTCTTCGGGCAGTCGCAACCAAAGTAAGAACGAGCCTTGTACGGCGTTGATCTGGTATCGATTTTTTAGAGGTTCGTATTCATCCAAGTATTGATGAAGCATCTGGATAAATCGTCGCATGTTGTTTTGATAAACCCGACCCATTCGCGCAGTATGCGTTCGATACTTGCCTGACGTTAGAAACGTTGCCACGGCGGATTGCATTAGGTTCAAACTGCCCATGTTTTCACACAGTAGATATTGCTCAATTTGATCTCGATATCGCCCCGCCAACATCCAACCAATTCTCAAACGCGAATCGAGCGTTTTGGATAACGAATTTACGTAAATTACGCGTTGCTTGTCATCGAGCAATCTCAAGCTTGGCAACGGCTTGTCATAGCTTAACCCGCCAAACACATCGTCTTCGATAATAGGAACATTGCCGGACGCCAATAGCAATTGCTGGCGCTTTTCTAACGGCATCATGGCACCAGTAGGATTGGTGAAGTTTGGCGTTACGATGATCGCTTTTATGTCCCATGTCGACATCGCTTTTGCTAAGGCTTCGGGGCACATACCGTCTCGTGGGCAACTCGGGATTTCCACCACTTTGAGGCCGAGTGATTCGAGCATCAATAAGTTACCAAAATAACAAGGAGACTCCACCGCGACGATATCGCCTTTTTGTGTCGTTGCGCGCAGCGCTAGGCTTATTGCTTGTTGAGCGCCGTGCGTTACCATGATCTCATCCAACTTGGCTGGTGTGCCCAAATCTTGCGTGATTTTCGCTAGTTGTTTGATTAAGAGGTGATCACCGGGTGGTAATTGGTAATGGCTCGGTACATGCGTTTGCTGGCGACTGTGGCGGCCGATCTCGGCGTACAAGCTTTTGATCGCGGGGGAGTCAATGTTTGGGTGGGCAGAACCGGTAGGCAAACGCTCTTGGTATTCAGGATAAGTAAGGATTTCTTTGCAGATCGAGAGCAAATCCACGCGAGTCGGATCCGGAATTGAGCGAGAGGTCGGCAAGGCGACTTTAACTCGATAACCCGATTTGGGTACCGAGTAAACCAAGTTTTGTGCTTCCAGCTCTTGATACGCACGAATCACGGTATTTTTACTGACGTTTAATTCTTGGCTCAACAAGCGAATGGAGGGCAGTCGATCATCCGCCTGATAAACGCCACCATTGATGGCTTGTTTGAGGTGTTTTTCCACCACGAGGTACTTATTCCCTTCACCGCTTCCCAATAAATCTGTACCCATAAAAACACTTCCATCTGTCACTTTTTGAAAACACTGTACCTAATTACATTAGCAGTATCTCAAAACATAAAACAAGCGTGAGTGAGGCGATCATGTTAATCCGAGCCATCCCTTTTGTATTTGTCATCCTTTGGGCTTCTGGATTCGTTGGTGCGCGTTTTGGTTTGCAATATGCCGAGCCAGCGACACTACTTTCTATCCGTATGGCATTCAATGTCTTATTGTTTCTGGTTCTTGTGGCGGTATTGCGTAGAAGGTTGCCGACAGGAAAAGATTTTTGGCACAGCTGTGTAGTTGGTGCGTTGATCCACGGTTTCTATCTGGGCGGTACTTATTTCGCTATCGCCTTGGGTATGCCTGCTGGGTTGAGTTCGTTGCTGGTGGGTATTCAACCGATTTTAACCGCGGCTTTACTGGTGGCGTTTGTTCGTGAGGAATTTAAACCCTCGCAATGGTTGGGTTTGGCTCTTGGTTTTGTCGGTATCGCTATGGTGTTGATGGGCAAAATGGAGTGGCAATCCGAGCAGCATAAAGTGTTGGCCATTGGTTTGTGTTTGTTGGCTTTGGTTGGTATCACGCTAGGGACGCTGTATCAGAAAAAACATTGCCAACAAGTGGATATGGTGGGTGGTGCGACGGTGCAATATTTGGCCGCGCTCGTCATGTTTCTGCCCGTTGCGATGCAGTTTGAAACCATGCAAGTGCAGTGGGAACTGGAGTTTATTTTGACTGTGTTGTGGTTGGTCGTCGTGCTCTCTTGTGTAGCTATTCTACTGCTGCTGTACATGGTTAAGAACGGTGCTGCATCGAGCGTAGCTTCTGTATTCTACCTAGTGCCGCCAACGACGGCGATTCAGGCTTGGCTCGCGTTTGGAGAGTCATTTGATTGGATGGGGATTTCTGGTTTCGTACTGGCAGCTACGGCGGTGTATTTGGTGGTTAAAAAGCCGGATCTGACGATAAAGAAATCGATTCAAACAGAATATACCTAAATTGGCTAGGGACATTTGCGTATCAGTGGGTACAATCTGCTTCATCTTAATCCGTGGAGCAGAATGATGAAGGTAAAGCCAGATCGAATGACCGCCATGCGTAGCATCATCGAGCAAGTAAAAGCGGAACTACCAATTTATGAACCAGAAACGTTTGTATGTGGACCAGAAGGGCAGTGCATTGGCTGTCCGAAGAAATTGTTGGAAATGGTCGATTCAGAAGTCACTTATTGGGAGTCAGCCATGGAGCGCGGCATTTTTCCGCAGTTCGATGAGATTCGTCGTTTTGGCAAAATGTGCACGAATGTTCGTCGTGGTCTGGTGCGAAATAATGTGCCTTTACTCAGTAACTAGAGAGTAAAAACCGTCTAATATCTGACACATAGCGTCGTTTTGTTACACTGCTCTTTGGCTGCTGTTCTCAAGTTTGCGTGGTGTTTGTCTCTTCTTACCCCTTAAGCCTTTAATCGTAAGAAATTGGCGATATATTGGCTCGGTCTCACATGGATGTGGGGCTATTGTCTTGGGCTAGTTGAGATAAGAAACGTGAAATCAAAGGGATTTACGCTGATGGAAATCACCATAGTGCTTACCACTTTGGCTTTCATCGCATTAGCTGCTTTACCAGTACTACTCGATATTCATCGCCAAGCATACGCTGCGATGCTGCACAGTTCTCAGTCTTCTTTGGGTACGGCTCTCAAGTTCTTTCATGCTCAATCAGTGATTGATAACGCTTACGGCCAAGAGCACGTTCACTACATTGACCGACATGTCAAAACACGCAAAGGCATGCCAGAAGCGAGTGCCGATAGTATTCGAGCTTTGTTAGAAATCGATCTACCAGCCAGAGGTTATTCGAAAATTGACGTGCCGTGCAAAGGCAGTGATTTTTGCATCATCGGTCAGCAGCACCCAAACAGTGCTCATTTTGTCGCGATTCCTGATTATCAGTTCTTAGATAAATCGGGAGTTGATCGCGTGGTGTACATTTGGCCGCAAGGTTACACACTGGCAGAAGAGGCATGCTATTTCTACTACGTGAATCAAGCCTCTAACGATTCAATTGTTCGAGGGCATGTGACGCAAGGGTGTTAACCCCGAATAAGTGTTGCGAACAACGGTTATCGTGAGTCTACAAATCTGGGCTTTTCGAACGGCTTTGCGCTTTATACAATATCATTTTTTGACTCATCAAGACTTTACCATTTGGCAAGGTCACTTCCCCAAGTTCCCCCTGATGTTCAAATCCAAACCGTTCATACAAAGCAATCGCTGGTGTGTTGGTTGTGTATACGTAGAGTGCGATTTGGTCGTAACCAAATTCCCAACCACGTGCGATCGCGACTGCCAATAGTTTCCGCCCCAATCCTTTGCCTCGGTAGTTTTTGTCGATGTGAATACCAAGAATACCGACGCGAAGGCGTTGCCCTCTTTCGTAACCGCACATCTCAGCTGGGTAGATTTCAACACTACCGATAAGTTTTTGGCGGTCAAACGCGACAAACTGAGGGATGGACTCGTTTTCCACACGTTGCAGGATTCTGCGAAGCGTTGCGTTATCGGGTGCAGGAGAAATCAAAAATTCCCCTTCGGAGTACACTCGATTCCACAACGCGGTGAAGCGCGCGATATCGCTCACCTTGATGGATCTGATTTGCATTCATCTTCCTTGATTAGTGCAGGTTAGTAACGGTTAGGGGATAAGCTCAGATAAACAACGAATTTGGTTAGGAATGGCTTCGGCTGGTGCATCAGCGCCCGTTGGGTTAAACCAAATTGTGTTTACGCCCGCTTTCATCGCAGGGTAAATATCTTTGTGAGGTAAATCGCCAACCATGGTTATTCCACTCACGTTAACCCCTAACTGTTTTGCGATGGCGAGATAAAACTCAGGTAGGTTTTTAGCGATACCGAGGTTGGCAAAACAAAAATAGCCATTTAAGTATTGGTCTAAGTCGACGCGAACAAATGCACGCTGAACCTCTTCCATGTTGGAATCAGATGCACTGGTCGCAATGTAGATGGGATGATTTTGGGAAAGTATTGCCAGTGTTTCTCTGGCTTGAGGAACAGCTTCTACGTGTTCCCAATCGCACATTTTTCCTTGTGCGTGAGGGAAATCTACCATCAAGGTGTTCCCCCAATCGAAAAGATAAATCATGTTCGAATCTCCTTATCCGCACATCATATCGTCTTTTTCTAAAATTAGGGGGTAAATTGCATCGATAAATACGATTTAGGTGGGTTTAGTCGTGAAAGCGCTTAATTGTCGTTATCGTTACAAATGTTTCAGCATAATGCGTGAGTTAGTTTTAAAACCTTGATTATCGTAAAAGCGCTGTGCTGGCTGATTGAATTCCATCACTTCCAATCGAATTTGTGTGGCATTGGCGTCGCGCGCCCATTGCTCACAGGTTTGGAGCAGTTGGCGGCCGATTCCTTGCTGCTTTTGCGCTTCATCGACAACAATTGTTCCCACGCGACAAATTGGGTCTTTGATCAGAAAACTGACGGTGTCGTTTTGGGTGATCATCGCGGTTAAGAAGCCGAGAATTTGCTGTTCGCGTTCGGCAATCAAAAAGAGTCGCTCTTTGTTCTCTAGTGCTTGTGCAAGAAATTCGCGGTCAGCTTCTGAAGGCGCAACAAAGGCTTCTGGCGCATTTGCAAAATGCAGTGAATTAATTTGAAAATTAAGCTGAAAAATTTCGTCTAAATCATCGGGAATCGCTTGTCGGATATGGACTTGCATTCTATCTGCCCCCTGCAATATCGATAAATGATCCTGTGACATAAGAGGCTTCGTCACTTAATAGCCAAGCGATCGCATTTGCCACTTCTTCTACCGTGCCACCGCGTTTAAGAGGAATTTGAGGGCTGAGTCTATCTACTCGGTTTGGTTCTCCGCCGTCGGCATGCATATCAGTGTAAATGAAACCAGGTCGAACGCCATTGACGCGAATATTGCGCTCTGCCAACTCTAGCGAGAGCCCTTTAGTTAAGGTATCCATCGCGCCTTTTGATGTGGCGTAATCGACATACTCAAATGGCGCGCCTGAGCGCGACGCTCCAGAGGAGACATTCACAATTGCACCGCCTGCACTGAATCGCCTCGCCGCTTCTCGACAGCAGAGAAAACAGCTATTCACATTGGTGTTCATTACTTTCTGAAAGCGTTCCAAGCTGATTTCTGACAAAGGCGATTGAGTAAATAGGATGCCAACGTTGTTGACCAAGTGCGTCACTGCACCAAATTCACGTTCTGTTTCATCAAACAAGGAGAGCACTTGCTTCTCATCGGCTACGTCTGCGGCGATGGCAATCGCTTTTCCACCGTTTGCTTGTATTTCTGCCACAACTTGGTCGGCGGCCTCTTGCTGAGTGCGGTAATTAACGCAAACGCGATAGCCTTGCTCGGCCAGCTTTTTTGCCGCTGCGGCTCCAATGCCTCGGCTTGCGCCGGTAATGATGACTACTTTATTCAAAATACGTCCTTATTTATGTAGTGAGTAGATTTTATCGGCGTAGGGTTTGCCACCAATTTGGTATGCGTCTGGAATGACCTCAATGAGTTCGAAACCACATTTTATCAGGACACGCTCTGATGCAATATTGCCTTCAGTGACCGTCGCGGAAAAGTGGTTGATGTTATGTGTCGAGGTTGCCCAGTATAGAAGCGCTTGAAGAGTTTCTGTTCCAAACTGTTGGCCATGAAATTCCGGCAAAAGTAAGTAACCTACCTCTGCCTTACCGTTTTCAATAGCAAAGCCAGTGATGCCGATGGGTTGTTCAGATTGCTTATCGAGTATTACAAGGCAAAGCCAATGCTGGCAATTTGGGGTCCATGGTAATAATCGCGAAGCAAATTTTTCTCTTATTTCTGTTTCGCTGGGACGATCGAAACAGAGCGCAATAACCTCTTGTTCGGAAAGTAATCGTTGAAAGAGTTCCCAGTCACTGGCTTTGATGGGTCTTAATTGGCTTCTGTGCGTCTCGATATAAACTGACATGCGTGTCCTTACTGCATCAATGTGGAGATTCAGTCTCTCATCCTCTTATCTGTTTAATCAAATAGTTGCATTCATAAAAGTGATTTATGTGGTGAATAGTTGGCTGGGTAATGGATTATTGCCATATATTCATCTTTGAGATGCAAATAACAAAATTTCATACTTGAGGCATACAGAGCAACACGGAAATGATGTGGATCAAGAGAGGACTACCCATAAAGTAGTAATTTGCGACCTATAATTACATTTTATTTGGAAGTGTTGCTAATTATGTCAATAAAAAAACGATATGTTGCACTGCTGGTTGCTGCCGGCATTGGTGTGGGCTGGTTAACTTTGGGGGGGAGTGCGGCAGTAATGCATTACACCTCAGATACTGAATTTTGTCTCTCGTGCCACTCTATGGAAACCCCTTACAAAGAGTACCAAGGCTCAGTGCACTTCAGTAATGCGAAAGGCATTCGCGCGGAATGTTCTGACTGTCATATTCCTCAAGAACCAATGGATTACCTGATCACCAAAATTCGCGCGTCGAAAGACATCTACCATGAATTTGTGACAGGTAAGATCGACACGCCAGAGAAATATGAAGCACATCGTAAAGATATGGCTGAAACGGTATGGGCTCAGTTCCGTGAAAATGATTCAGCGACGTGTCGTTCGTGTCATGATTTCGATGCAATGGAAGAGTTTGAGCAATCACGTGATGCGGCGAAGATGCACGCTTACGCGAAAGCAAACGATCAAACGTGTATCGATTGTCATAAAGGTGTGGCGCACTTTGCACCAGAAGCAGAGCTAGACAGCAAGGCATTTGAAACGTTGATGAGCTTCACCACAAAAACATCACCTAATGCCAAGGTTGTTTACCCTGTGACTGAAATCGCAATGGGTGAGATGGGTAAAATTAACCCAACGACGAAGTTGGAAGTAATCAGCTCTAAAGGCGACAACCGCACTGTTAAGTTGAACGCATTCCAAATGAAAGGCGCAGAGCAAGTGCTTTACATGGGAGAAGGTCAACGTGCCATCGTTGCAACGCTAACAGAGCAAGGCCAACAAGCGCTTGAAACTGGTGAATTTGAGGCAGATGTTTACGGCAACGAATGGCGCGCGGTTTCTCTAACTGGCGCTATTGATTCTCCAGTTGTTGACACGCTTGAACCAGTATGGTCATACGCAGAAGAGTTGGACAACGTTTACTGTGCAACTTGTCACGCGAAAATTCCTTCAAATCACTTCACAGTGAATGCATGGGGACCGGTAGCGAAAAGTATGGGTGATCGAACTGATATTTCAGCCGAGAACCTAGAAATTCTAACCAAGTTCTTCCAGCACCACGCGAAAGATGTGGTTGGTCACTAACGATAAATAGAAGGATAAGATTATGACTAATATGACCCGTCGCGGATTTCTAAAAGGCACTGGTATGGCGGCTGGTGCAATGGCATTCACTTCATTTGCACCTATGTCTGTTGCTTCTTCTAATGCTCGCGGCAAAGGCATTCTAACGGCGGGCCGCATGGGCCCAATGCTGTGTGAAGTGCAAGACGGTAAGCTGGTTTCAACCACGAACGCATTGCCACAAACGGTACCAAACAGCCTACAAAGCACCGGTCCTGACCAAGTGCACACTAAAGCGCGTGTTAAGTACCCAATGGTTCGCAAAGGTTACTTGGCAAACCCATCGTCGCCAGAAGGTGTGCGCGGTAGTGATGAGTTTGTGCGTGTGTCTTGGGATGAGGCTTACAAGCTGATCCACGAACAGCACATGCGAATTCGCAAAGAATATGGCCCGGCTTCTGTGTTTGCTGGTTCTTACGGCTGGCGTTCAAGTGGCGTGCTGCACAAAGCACAAACCTTGCTGCAACGTTACATGAGCATGGCGGGCGGTTATTCAGGCCACTTGGGTGACTACTCAACGGGTGCTGCGCAGATCATCATGCCGCACGTTGTGGGCTCTATCGAAGTGTACGAGCAACAAACCACGTACCCAGTGGTACTAGAGCACAGTGATGTGGTTGTGCTTTGGGGCTTAAACCCAATCAACACCCTAAAAATCGCGTGGAGCTCAACAGACTGTGCTGGTCTTGAATTCTTCCATCAATTGAAAAAATCAGGCAAGACGATCATTGCGATTGACCCAATTCGTTCTGAAACCATCGAGTTCTTTGGCGAGAATGCGGAGTGGATTGCTCCTCACCCAATGACCGACGTGGCAATGATGATGGGTATCGCACACACCTTGGTGAAACAAGGTAAGCACGATAAAGCCTTCCTCGATAAATACACCGCAGGTTACGACAAGTTTGAAGCGTACCTGATGGGCGAAGAAGACGGCGTAGAAAAATCAGCAGAATGGGCATCACAAATCTGTGGCGTACCTGCGAAGCAACTTGAGCTACTGGCTGACATCTTCAGTAAAAACCGCACCATGCTGATGGCGGGTTGGGGCATGCAGCGCCAACAATACGGTGAGCAGCGTCACTGGATGCTGGTTACACTGGCAACGATGTTGGGTCAAATCGGTTTACCGGGCGGTGGTTTTGGTTTCTCTTATCACTACTCAAACGGTGGTAACCCTGCTCGTGATGCTGGCGTACTTCCTGCGATTTCGGCATCGCTGGGTGGCGGCTCTTCTGCGGGGAACGACTGGGCGGTGTCTGGCGCGGTGCAAAGCTTCCCTGTGGCGCGTATTGTCGAGGCGTTGGAAAACCCAGGTCAATCCTACCATCATAACGGTCATGAACTGACGTTCCCGGACATCAAGATGATTTGGTGGGCAGGTGGTGCGAACTTTACTCACCACCAAGACACCAACCGTCTGATCAAAGCGTGGCAAAAGCCTGAGCTGATCGTGATTTCAGAGCCTTACTGGACGGCGGCTGCGAAGCACGCGGACATTGTTCTGCCAATCACCACATCGTTCGAGCGTAACGACTTAACGATGACGGGTGACTACAGTAACCAACACTTGGTGCCAATGAAGCAAGTGGTTGAGCCGCAAGGTGAAGCGCGTAATGACTTCGATGTATTCGCGGACATGGCAGAGATGCTAGCTCCGGGTGGCCGTGACGTATACACCGAAGGCAAAACCGAAATGGAATGGCTGTACGGCTTCTACAAGGCGGCGCAACAAGGTGGCCGTGGCTCTCGCGTAGCAATGCCGAACTTCAGCAAGTTCTGGGAAGATAACCAACTGATCGAGATGAAGTGGAACGAGAAGAACGCACAGTTTGTTCGTTACGCAGATTTCCGTGAAGACCCGATCATGAATCCACTCGGTACACCAAGTGGTAAGATCGAAATCTTCTCGAAAACCATTGAAGGCTATCAGTTGGAAGACTGTCCTCCACATCCAACGTGGATGGCACCAACCGAGTACACGGGTACTGCGAAAGATGGCGAGTTGCAGCTAATGACCGCGCACGCAGCGCATCGTCTACACAGCCAATTCAACTACGCGAAGATTCGCGAAGAGTACGCAATTGCAAACCGTGAACCTATTTGGATTCACCCTGAAGATGCGAAAGCGCGTGGTATTAAAACGGGCGATCTAGTTCGTGCGTTTAACAACCGTGGCCAAGTATTGGTTGGTGCAGAAGTGACTGACCGAATCAAGCAAGGTTCAGTGTGTATTCATGAAGGCGGTTGGCCGGATTTGGATCCTAAAACCGGCATTTGTAAGAACGGCGGTTGTAACGTGTTAACGTTGGATATTCCGACCTCTCGACTTGCAAACGGCTGTGCGGCGAACTCGGCACTGGTTCGTATTGAAAAATACACTGGCCCAGAATTAGAACTAACAGCGTTTGAACCACCAAGAAATGGCTAGAAAAAAGTAGCGATTGAAAGCAAGAAGCCAGCGAATCGCTGGCTTCTTTTTATCTAGTCATCGTTCACATTAGCGCGAAGCGAGAGAAACAAACGGCATCTGTTTCTTAATCTGAAATGTCGGGAGTAAAGTAAATACAATCGCGACAAACAAGACCGAGCCTATTAAATCTTCAGGGCGATGCATGCCCAGCCATAAGCGGCTATATGCGACGCTCATTCCCCACATCCACAATGACAGTGCAGAGATATAGCACTTGTTCTGTAAGAACAAACCACCAAAGAAAGCCAAACAAATCGAAACGAAAATCGTATGGCCGGATGGGAAAGAATAGTCTTTCTCGCCTTGCCAATGGCGCGTTCGCCAATCACTGACGTGTTCAGAAATCTGGTTAATTACGTTGGCTTGCTGCTTTGTATCCAACTGATAAAACGCTTCTGGGTGCTCAATCAATTGCTCTGCAGCAAGCAGTTCGGCGTAGGGACGCGGGCTTTCTGTCATCAGTTTTAGCCCCGTTTTGCTGGCAAAACCAATCACCAGTAACAACCCTAGCATTGAGAGTTTTTGTATCCACTCAATGCGACTTGGTTTAAAGCGAAATAAAGAAAGCAGTAGCAGTGTTAACGTAATTAAAAAACCTTTGCTACCAGCAGAATCTGTGAGCAAAGTAAAAGTAATACCCAGACTTTCAGGCACCTGTGAAGTGAGATTGTGATAAGAGCCAAACAGCGACATTGGGATGATGCCAAGAACAAACAAGGCGAGCATCATCAATCCATATTTTTTGGTTTTCATTGAGAGCGTTTTGTTTTTATTGAGGGTTATTCAACCACGTGAAAATAAGGGGCTTATCTTACGTTATCTGGCGTGAAAAACTTATCAACGCTCTGTCAATTTGACGAGAGAATGAAGGTTGAGTGATGAATTGATGACATTTATCCGGAGGGTAAAGGCGCTCATCCTTAAGCGTTGGGGCCTTAATCCATCAGAGAAAGTAAGTACTCTGCTGCTTTGGTTGGGTTTTCTGCATGACAAATGGCAGAAACCAAAGCCAAACCATGCACACCTGTCGCACTCAGGGCAGGAATGTTGGTTTCGTTGATGCCACCAATCGCGACGATTGGTAAGGGCGTGGTGTTCAGCGCCATCTTCAAACCATCAATACCCCAATGTTTTTTGGTGTTGGTTTTGGTTGGCGTCGCGAAGATCGCGCTCAAACCGATGTAATCAATCGGCAGAGAGTCCGCTTCTGCAAGCTGCTCTTCATTTTCGATGGATAAGCCGAGGATTTTGTTTGGTCCAATCAACTCACGAGCGATAGTTGCGGGCATGTCTGATTGCCCGAGGTGAACCCCATCAGCATCGACAGCCAGTGCGACATCTACGCGGTCATTGATGATCAAAGGAACATCGGTATCTTTAAGGATGTCTTTGACGGCTTGAGCACGTTCGATAAACGCACGCACATCGCCGTGTTTTTCGCGGACTTGTACCATGGTCACGCCACCTTCCACGGCTTTTCTCACGACACGTTTTAGTGTGGCTAAATCTTGTTGGTCGTCGGTGACCAAATACAAACGATAGGCGTTCATTGTGTTTCCTTTCGCCTCCCACTTTCGTTGGAGTGAGAGGCGTTTAAAGCATTGAGAAGCGATTTATCTCACTTGTAATTTAAGGCGTGTTGCCAGTGTTTCTTCATCCAGTTGGTAAAGCTCATCCAAAAGATGCATTTGCAAGCTACCTGGCCCTCGCGCTTGCTCAGCCGCAATTTCACCCACAACGCCAAGCACCGCTGCCGCAGCAAGGCCCGTTTCGTCGCCGATTGCTGCGAAAGCGCCAGTCAGTGCCGTTAGTGTGCAGCCCATGCCCGTTACGTAAGGCATCATCTCGTGACCATTATTCAGCTGGACGGTTTGCTCTTTTGTCACGATGTAGTCAGTTTCGCCGGAGATCACCACGCTCGCTCCGTATTCTTCAACTAAGAAGTGAGCCGCCCCAAGGGCTGCATCACTACTGTCGAGTGCATCTACACCTTTGCTTTGTGCTTGCTCACCAGCGAGAGCAATGCTTTCGGACGCATTACCACGAATGATTAACTTGTTTGCAAGGCGTGCGATTTCACGTGATGTCTCTGTACGTAGTGAGCTTGCTCCGCAACCGACTGGGTCGAGTATAACGATTTTACCATTGGCATTGGCTTGCTCTACGGCATAGCTCATACGAGGTGTCCAAACGCTGTCTAAGGTACCAATGTTGATAACCAGTGAGCCCGCGAACGACATCATCTCTGCCATTTCCTGCTTGGAGTGCGCCATGATTGGAGAAGCGCCGATAGCCAATAGCGCGTTTGCCGTGTTGTTCATCACCACGTAGTTAGTGATGTTGACGACTAATGGCTTTTGCTGGCGTACTGCGGTTAATGCTTGGGTGATTTGTTCAATTAACATGAGACTCTCCGATTAATCTTGCTGAGCATTCAGACCTTGTTGCCAGAATGCTACTTCCATACGCGTTGCAGTTTTGAATACCTGAATCAGGTTTTGACCACGCTGACTATTGATGTCGATTTCCGCCAATAACTGGTTAAAGTGTTCTGCACCTTTTGCGACACCAGATTGGAACTCCTCACCACCGTAGAGATTAATCCAACTTGCGTATGGATTGCCTTCGATTACTGTCTTTTCATCTTCAATCAGCATCTTACCGATAACGGCATAACCGATAGAGCATGGCGCTAGTGCCGCGTATAGATCAACAAGATCGCCCGTCATGCCAGCATCCAATACATAACGGGTGTAAGCTACTGTGCCGAAATCTTCTGGCTCGTTTTCTAAGTTGGATTCCGTCAGTCCCCATTGCTCACAGTAAGTCACGTGGTGGGCGATTTCAGAATCTAGCAATGCATGTACGCTTGGTAGGGCACGGCGCATGTCATCCAAAGTACGCGCTTTGTAGATCGCTAATGCGTAAGCTCGTGCGTACTGTTTTAGGAAAAGAAAATCCTGTTTTAGGTAATGTAGAAAACAAGGCTGAGCCAGAGTGCCTTGCGCCAATTGCTGCACGAAAGCATGCTCAGTGTATTCTTGCCAATCTTGGTGGCAAGCGTCGATCAAATCTTGGTATTTCATTATGGGTACCTCGTTATCAAAAGACCCTAGGCTTAGATCCTAAGGCCAGTAGAATTAGTCAAAGCTCGGTACGTAATCTTTCGCTTTTGGCAGTGTTTCGATGATGTTTTGTGAATACATGAACTCGGCATAATCATCGTAGCGTTTCAGATCTACTGCAGATGGACGAAGAGCGAAACGAGTTAGTGTGTCATTCCAAGCGCGCTGGTTAAGCTCGTTGTTGAGGGTGTCTGGTGAATAAGCCACAAACTCTTTCCAAGATTCTTTTGGATGGTTAACGATGTAAGTGGTCGCTTGCTCCAGTGCTTTGTTGAATGCCTTGATGGCTTCTTTGTCGTAGGTTTTTGCATTGGCTACGAAGACTAACTCGTCATACGCTGGCACGCCGTGTTCTTCAGGGAAGAAGGCTTTAGCTTTATAACCTTCTAGTGCAAGTTGGTTGGTTTCGAAGTTACGTAGACCACCCCAAATCGCATCCACCTTGCCAGACGCAAGAGACGAAGATAGCGCCCAACCTACGTTGATGATTTGTACGTCAGAAAACTTCACATTCTCTTGAGCTAACATAGTGCCGATTGTTGCTTCTTCGTTGCCTGCGATCGCAATACCGATCTTCTTACCTTTTAAGTCGCCAAGGTTTTCATTCTTACCGTTGTCCAACACCATCAGCGTGTTGAGTGGCGTAGCAATCAAAGTCGCAGAGCGGATTAATGGCAAACCCGCCGCGACATCGATAGTTAGGCTTGGCTGGTAAGAAATCGCCATGTCGACCTTGCCAGCAGCGACCAACTTAGGTGGCGTACTTGGATCTGCAGGCTCTTGAATGTTGACCTTCAAACCTTGTTCTTTGAAGTAACCGCGCTCTTTGGCAATCACGATAGGACCATGGTTTGGATTGACGAACCAATCCAACATCAGTGTCATCTCTTTTTCAGCTGCAAGCACGTTGGTTGATACCACTGAAGCGAGTAGAGCAGCAGCGCTCACAAGTTTGTTTTTATTCACGGGGTTCTTCCTTTTCTTTCCCAATTTTCTTTGGTTATTTTCTGTAATTACTTGCTTTCCCAAGGGATGGCTTTTTTCAATAATTTATCGGTGATGAAGTAGAGTGAGATAGACAGTACGGCGAGGATAAACAGCGCCGCAAACATCTCGTCAATGATCATGCGAGCATTAGCTTGGAGCATCAGATAACCCAAGCCTTCACTTGAACCTACCCACTCACCGACCACTGCTCCAATCGGCGCAATAACGACGGCAACACGAATGCCTGAGGCTAAAGTTGGTAGGGCGGCTGGCAATTGAATATGACGAAGTAACTGCCATTTAGACGCGCCCATGGTCTTGGCAAGGTCGAGGTAACCTGTTGGCGTATTGCGCAAGCCGTCATAGCAACATGTCGTGACAGGGAAAAAGATGATGATCGCCGCCATGACTACTTTTGATGCAATGCCGTAACCCAGCCAAAGCATGAGCACTGGCGCGATGGCGAACACAGGGATCGCTTGGCTAGCAATCAGAATAGGCAATAACCAACGCTTCAGCGGCTCGAACATCAGCATTTGCAATGCGAACAGCAAACCCATCGATAATCCAAGCGCCAAGCCAAATAAGATCTCTTGCGCGGTAACCCAAGTATGTTTGAGCAGGACATCGTAACGAGTGACCAATCT
Source organism: Vibrio sp. 1402 (assembly GCF_033340275.1). Taxonomy (NCBI): domain Bacteria; kingdom Pseudomonadati; phylum Pseudomonadota; class Gammaproteobacteria; order Vibrionales; family Vibrionaceae; genus Vibrio; species Vibrio sp. 1402. The sequence continues at coordinate 6,906 of NZ_JAWOWE010000013.1, read as the reverse complement.
ATCCAGCACTTCAATTGGTGAAGGTAAGATGAAGTTTGGCATGTCGAATATCACCACGACCAACTGCCACAATCCCAAGATCACCGCTGTGCTGATAACTAAGCGCAGAGCCGGATGGGTCACGCGTTCTTTTTTACTAATACGTGCCGAAACGGAGTTGTACTGAGTCATATCACTCATAGTCTTTCTCCAATTGATCCAAAATCGCCTGTTGAAGCGCGGCGCACTCTCCATCGAGAACTCGTGGCGGCTTGGAATCCGGAACAACCAAGTGCTGAGCTTGTGCAGGCGTGCCTTGCAATACATAGAGTTGATGAGCTAATCGCACCGCTTCTTGTGGGTCGTGGGTAATCAGAACAACCGTCTTATCTTTCAGTAATTCGGCAGACAAGGTTTGCAACTTATGGCGCGTAACCGCATCCAACGCAGAGAAAGGCTCATCCATCAGAACTAGAGGCTTGTCTTGCATCAGAGTGCGAGCAAGGGCAACACGTTGTCTCATGCCGCCAGAGAGCTGAGCTGGCTTAGCATCCGCGTAATCGGCGAGTCCCACTTGGCTTAGTAAAGTCAGTGCACGTTGTCTATTTTGCTCTGGTGCTTGCTCTTGAGAAAATCGAGAACTGAGGCAGACGTTATCCAGCACGTTAAACCACGGTAGCAATAAATCCTGCTGAGCCATGTAAGCGATACGGTCATGCAGTGCAGCGCCATCTGTTGTGATGAGTTCGCCATGCCAGTCAACTTGGTCATCCAGTAGGCCAGCTAAGTAACGCAATATTGTGGTTTTCCCGCAGCCACTTCGTCCGAGTAATACCGTCCATTTACCGACGGGAATGGTCATGTTCATTCCTGCTAAAGTCGGTGTTTGGCTATCTTTGTATCGCAGGCTAGCATCGGAAAGCTGAATGCCAATCGCGTTAGCGAACATAAGTATGACCCGCAAAAAAGTGGTTCACAGGGCCGTGACCTTTACCGACATCCAATTCATCAGCGTGCGCGATAGCTTGGCTGATGTACTGCTTACCAAGGTGCACCGCTTTGTGCAGATTGTTGCCTTGTCCAAGATAAGATGCGATGGCAGAAGACAGCGTGCAGCCTGTGCCATGGGTGTTTTTGGTTGGAAATCGCTTGGCGCTAATTAACTCGGCACTGTCTTGCATGATAAGCAGATCGTTGCTGTTTTCATTTTCTTCAAGGTGACCGCCTTTGAGCAGAATAGCTTTGGCGCCAAGCGCACGAAGGTCGGTAATCATATCGTTCATTTCAGATTCTGACTGAGGCATTGGCTTACCCGTCAATGCTGCGCCTTCGGGTAGGTTAGGGGTAATGATGTCTGCGAGCGGAATCAATTCTTCTTTTAAAGTGCTGATTGCCGACTGTTCCAGTAATAGATCGCCGCTAGTGGCCACCATTACAGGGTCAATCACGAGGTGTTTTGGCTGGTATTGTTTAATTTTGTCAGCAACGACTTTGATGATGTTGGAATCGGCCAGCATGCCCACTTTGACTGCAACGATGTTGAGGTCGGTAAATACTGCATCAAGTTGGCTCTCTACATGGTCGAGAGGAATGGGGAAAATCGCAGAAACGCCTTGGGTATTTTGCGAAGTAATCGCCGTGATTACCGAGCAAGCAAAACTGCCGGTTGCGGACATCGCTTTGATGTCGGCTTGAATACCTGCACCGCCACCACTGTCTGAGCCCGCGATGGTCAATACGATAGGGGTAGGCAAGGCTGGCGTGTGATGTGAATGAGGTTGTGATTGCTGCGTCATGGTCGCTCCTACTACAAGACGTATAGGAACTGACTTTGACCATTGCAGATAGATCGATTTTTCGATCGCTATCGCTTACCTAAGAGGGGCGACGAAAGGCAAAGTGTGCATAGTTCCCTACGTCAGTGCTAACTGAATCAGGTTCAACGGGTCTCGAATTTCGATCTCAGCCAACACTTGTCGTGTGGCCCCCCGACTATTTCGTTCGGATGATAGCAGGACCATTGCGGAAGGGATACGTTTTTTGAGCGTAATTATAATGAGTATTCAATTATGCGAGGTGAGTGATAAAGTAAGCACCTAAATGGTTTGCTGGGTGGAATTTACTAGTGCAACGCTCTGGTGAATGAGCAGAACCTGGAATATTTAATAAATAATCGTGGTCTCGTTAAGCAAGGATTAGCATAAAACAAGGTTAAAAAACTGTTAAAATTTAACGTGTTGCCAATTTAACTTTGTTGAACTTTTTCACAGTTAATTAGGATGGCTAAGACGATCATCGAGCAAGGAGACTTCATGCTTAATTCTGTAACAGCGAAGTCAGTGATCGATCATGCGCTCTTTTTGGGGGCTGATTTCGCTGAACTATTCGTTGAACATCACCAAACCAACACTGTCCAGCTCGCATCTGGTGAAGTGGATAAGGTTAACTCGGGTATCGATTTTGGTATCGGTATTCGTCTTTTTTTCGGTCATAAGGTGCTTTACGGTTACACCAACAGCACAGATGAAGCCGAACTAAAGCGCGTAACCTCGCTGCTTGCTGCAAAAGACAAGCGTGAGCAAATCGCGTCAGCGGGTTCTTTGAATTTGAACCGCTACCCAATCCAACATGGTTGCCGCATGCCGCTAAGTAAGGATGCTAACCTAGATTCAAAAATCGCGTTTCTATTGAAAGTTGACCAAGCCGCACGTGCTGAGAGTGAGCATATCAGCCAGTTTATTGGCAGCGTGCTTCAGCGTGAACAACAAGTGTCTATCTTCAACTCAGAAGGTCTACACGTTGACGATACTCGCCACTACATTCGTGTTGCTGGTAACACTGTCGCGCAAAAAGGTAATGAGCAGTCTTCTGGTATGGAAGGTCCTGGCGCTCTTGCTGGTTGGGAATTCAGTGAACAGCTTGATGCCAAAGAGCTAGGTCAAACTATCGCGCAGCAAGCGTTAGTAAAACTTGGCGCAGATGCTTGTCCATCGGGTGAAATGCCGGTGGTGATTGGTAACGGCTTTGGCGGCGTTATCTTCCATGAAGCATGTGGTCACTTGCTAGAAACCACTTCAGTTGCGAAGAAAGCTTCAGTATTCCACGACAAGATGGGCGAAATGGTTGCTCACACCGCAGTGAATGCGGTCGATGATGGCACCATGACCAACGAATGGGGCTCGATTCATGTTGATGACGAAGGTATGAAGACTCAGCGCACTCAATTGATCAAAGACGGTAAGCTAACCAGCTTCATGGTCGATAAAATGGGTGGCATGAAGACAGGTTACGAGCCAACGGGTTCTGGTCGTCGTCAAAACTACAAGTTCGCACCAACCTCGCGTATGCGTAACACCTTTATCGAAGAAGGCGAGCATTCACTTGATGATATGCTGGCAGGCATCGAACGTGGCATCTATGCGAAGAAGATGGGCGGCGGCTCGGTTCAACCGGGCACGGGTGAGTTTAACTTTGCTGTTCGTGAAGCTTATCTCATTGAAAATGGCAAAATCACCAAGCCTCTGAAAACAGCAACGCTGATCAGCACAGGTCCAAAAGTGTTGAAAGAAATCAGCATGGTTGGTAAGGACATGGCGCTTGCGCCGGGCATGTGTGGTTCCGTGAGTGGCTCAGTGCCAACAACAGTCGGTCAGCCAACGCTGAAAGTCGATAATATTCTGGTAGGAGGCGGTAACTAATGAGCCAAGAACAACAACTTCTTAATGCGGTTGATTACGTCCTATCAGAAGCAAAACGCCAAGGTGCAGAAGCGGACGTCATTGTAAACCGCAACAGCAGCTTTTCTCTGAAAGCGAACCAAGGAAAGCTGGATGAGTACAAAGTAAGCTCAAGCCAAGTTCTGGGTGTTCGTGTTGTGAAAGATGCGCGTGTTGCAACGAGCTATTCTGAGTCGTTAGAGCAACCAAGCTTAGATTTGATGCTGACTAACGCACTGCAAAGCGCTCGCTTTTCCAAGCAAGATGAACATCAGACAATTAGTTGCGTGAACAGCCAAATTGCGACTGATGTTGCTGAGATTTCACAAGAAGATACGACTTCTGTTGATGAAAAAATTGAGCTGTCTCTCGCACTTGAGCAAGGCGTAGTCGCTCTACCTCACGCTTCTAGCGCACCTTACAATGGTTACAGCGATGGCGAAACACAACTAATCATTGCCAATACTCAAGGCACATTGTGTCAACACTTCGAGCGCTCGTTCACTTGTTACGCTTATACCTTGTTTGAAAAAGACGGCAAACAGTCAATGGCGGGGAGAATGTCACTTGGTCGCCGTTTTGATGAGTTGAATCCAGCTTACTGTATAGAAGGCGGTTACAACCTTGCTCGAGATCTTCTTGAAGGTGCACCGGTTGCGACGGGTAACTACCCTGCTATCTTCCATATCAATGCGCTAGCAAGTCTATTCGGTGCTTTCGGCAGTGCTTTCTCTGGCGTAAGCGCGATGAAAGGCATTACGCCACTGGGTGACAAGCTTGGTCAACGTGTTGCGAGTGATTTAATTACCTTTACTGATACGGCTTACATGCCAAATGGTATGGCAATCGCAAGTTTTGATAGTGAAGGCTTTGCTACTCAAGACAACGTGATGATTGCTAATGGTGAGTTGAAAACCTTGCTACACAACAGCCAGACCGCAAGTTACTTGGGCGCGGTCTCGACAGCAAGTGCCGCTCGCGATGCAAAATCGAGCCTAGACGTATCAGCGAATCACAAAGTGATTACGACAGGTAACAGCAGTGCGTCAGAAGTAAAAGCGGGTGAGTACCTAGAGTTAGTCGAACTTCAAGGTGTCCATTCTGGTGCGGATGCAGTGAGTGGTGATTTCTCATTTGGCGCGAGTGGTTTCTTGTGCCGTGATGGTGAGCGCGTTCAACCAGTGCGTGGTATCACTGTAGCGGGTAACTTCTACAAGATGCTGCAAGAAGTTGAGGCAGTGGGTGATACTCAGCTAATTAACGATAGCCGAACTTTCTTCTCGCCAGACGTTCGTTTTGCTCGTTTGAGCATTGGTGGTAAGTAAACTTAGCATTACTATAGAAACAAAAAGAGGACTCAATGGAGTCCTCTTTCTTTTATCGAATGATTAACTCGTGAGAATTAAAATTCGCGAATGTCCAACTCATTGTGGATCAATACCACACACTGAGAAGCGAACAGCATCTTAGGACCTAAGCTGATCTTCTCTGTGCCAAGGCGCTTCAAGCTGTTAAAAGACTTCTTCGGCATCGGAATATGGTCGGTTAGCAAGAAACATGGGTTTCCACCGATTTCTGCATCACGAACAAATTCGCCTTTTTTATCCAACATATATAGTTGGTGATCTTCTGCCAGTTCTTGCACTAGGCGTTCAAAACTGACGGTACGAACGGTGATACCAGGTTCGACTTCACGAAGTTGCTCTTTGCCCATACCAACCGAAGCATCCAAAGCGCGAGCCACCGCTGCAATCAAGGTTGACTCATGGAAGCCGCCAATGTTGGTGATGTCGTTAGAGCGAATAGTAATGGTGCGTGAGAAATCTTTTGTGCTTTCTAAAACCAAGTGAACAACCACATCTTCACGGTGTGATTGAGCAACGAACATAGTGTTCATCATGGTATGAGCAAGAATCTCTGTATGCGCTTCATTACCAACACCTTCTAACAGTGCTTTGCTGGTGGTTGGCGCCGCGCGAGCTCGTAAAACAAAAGAGCGCATGAATTTAGCCTCTATATAGGAAGAGTGAATGCGCGGAAGTATATACCCAAGCAGGGAAGGGATGCGAGTTTAATAGCAAATGTGAACTTACTTACAAAGCTTCGATTGTCGTGCGGAGTGTGCTGGTTAGAATAGAGGCAACCTGTTAGGAGCGGTATATGGAAATCAAAAAAATAAACAAACAAGTCTATAGAAAGAAGGTCAACCTAGTGATTGGTGGCTTTGTTGCCTTGCTTGCTATCTCTTCTCTTGCTTTTAGTACGCTATTAATTGTTTTGTTCGGTAATACAGATGTAGTACCTGAACAGTCGACGGGGAACTTTCACTGGAACTTAATTGGTGTTGTACTTGCATTAGCCACTTCACTGTCTTTGTTAAACCAATTCAAAACACGCCCTTATATGGAAGAAGTGTTGTATGTCTGGAAACTCAAGCAGCTGCACAACAAGATCTTTCGTAAACTAAAAAGCATTAAAGCAGCCGCGAACAATGGCGATGTAAAAGCGCTGACGATCCTTAAGTTCTACTATACGACTCAAAGTCAGGTGTTTGAGCTAGACAACAACACACTGACGATGAGCAGTGTAAATAAAGAATTGGAGGCTATCGAGCAAATCGAAGCGGCGCAATCAATGAGTCTCGATATCACAGGCTTTGAAGAGTCTTGGCTAGACACATATTGATTGCCTATTTGCTACTTGAAGTTAACAACTGAGTGCTAAAAATAAGCGTTTGAGTGAGATTTAATCATTCGACGCTTTTTTTTGATTTTTTTTCTGAAAAGGGGTTGCCAAGAAAAATCATCTCCCTATAATGCGCCTCCGTTGTCAGGGCAAAGCGGAAACGCAAAAGCGGTTGGCAAGAAGGCGAAAGAAAACTTCTAAAAATTAATTTAAAAAAGTGTTTGACACTGAAAATTAATTCCTTAGAATACGCCTCCGCTTCGATAGCAAAGCTTACGAAGCAAGCTCTTTAACAATATAGACCTATCAATCTGTGTGGGCACTCGTTGATGATAATCCAATTAGATATTTCTTTCTTAACGGAAAGCGGTATCAAATTAGGTTTCAATGAAACGAAGTGACCATTGAATCGAAAGATTCAGCACAGTCAATTCAAACATTACTTATGTAATGTTCAGTATTCATTGAGCCGAACAAAATCTTAAATTGAAGAGTTTGATCATGGCTCAGATTGAACGCTGGCGGC
>NZ_JAWOWE010000012.1:0-144762 GCF_033340275.1 Vibrio sp. 1402 | reverse complement strand
CGCCTTACTGGATCTATGCGGTTACAGTTTTGCACCGCGATACGCGCAGTTCAGTAGTGTCATCAATGATCTGTTTGATGTGACTGAAAGTGAACAAGGCAGCACCATACTGGCGCTAAAGAAGCCTATCAGAACGAATGTTATTACAACGGGATGGCAAGATATCAGGTGTATTGTTCTGTCACTTCAGACAAAGCGGACGACACAAGCAATGCTGGTAAGAAAGTTGTCTGGTTACCCTTCTGGACACCCAATATTACAGGCTCTGACGGAGTATAATCGACTGGTTAAAGCGCAATATTTACTTGACTACATCGACGATGCCAGTTTGCGGCAGTATGTGCAACGTGCCCTGAACCGGGGAGAAGCATGGCACTTCCTTAGACGAGCCATTGCGTCGGTGAATGGTGATCAGTTCCGTGGCAAAAACGAGTCTGAAATCGCTATCTGGAATGAATGCGCAAGATTGCTTGCCAATGCGCTCATCTACTTCAACTCCGCGATACTGAGTCATCTTCTGGGACACTTTGAAGCGACAGGTGATGAAGAAAAAGCGGCTATCACTCGTGCTGTTTCGCCCGTTGCATGGCAAAATATCAACTTAAGCGGGACGTATAACTTCACCAATACCGGAAAATTGCCTGATATTAGTGAAATTACGAAGCCAATCGTGGATGATTAAGCTTGGAAACGAAAGTAACCCACAGCTGGAGGCTATATAATACAAAGCCTGTAGCATTCTATGTTACTTTAGAGGGGAAAATCCCTAGAACCCCTTCTTGGCTCATAGTTATTTCCAAGCTAAAGCTATGGATTTTATGAACGCGTCTGGGCGTAATAAGATGATTACAGGGTTGGAAAAATCAATAGAGTTGTTCAATGAGGTTGAGGACATCCTAAACCCAATCACAATGACTGTCGCAGCAAAGTATGGGTTAACCGAGGAAGTTATTGCAAATATTCAAAAACAGGCTCTGGAAGATGCGAAAACCGACCTTTAACAAACGACTATGGCGTCAATAACTAATTTTTAGCTATGTTCTAATCCTACATGATGCATCTCTTAGCATATCACAACCATCTTGCGAACACATGCAATAATAGCAAGCGTTTAAGGTTTCAAGATGCTTTTTCTAATCTGACAAAAACGTTTTAATACACAGCTCTAAAACATTTTTGTCCAGATACGTGTTCCAGCGGATGGTCAGACAACCAGTATGATACTTTTATAGTCAATTGTTGTGAGATTGAAACATGGTAGTACCAATTGGTATGAATCTTTATTTATGTCAGCGTGACATTTAGAACGGTACTGACAGGCTTACTTGAACATTTAGTATGAAACTTTATTTCTCTCCCAAATCTACGGGGACTTCAAACCATAAATATACACGGTATCCACCACCTAAACTACACCACAAGCCGCTGTTACGACACCAATAACCTTAACTACCTCACTCGCTTTAACTCGAATTAAGCGAGCTTCGCTCGCAAAGAATCAAGCTCCCTTTCGCGTCTTCGACGCTAACGAATAAGGGCTTCGCCCTAAATATTTCTACTCCTTGGTGGCTTCGCCACTGCTAAGACCCCCTGGAAAAAAGTTTGGCGTAGCCAAACATAGATATGGATAGATAAAGATAGAAATAAATCGATATGAATAGTATTTACCAATCTAAGAAGCGGCGAAGCCGCTGGTTCTCCCAGGGGGGAGAATGCTCAAGAGGCGGCGAAGCCGACCTTATAGTTACAGCACGTGCGGATGGAGCGAAGCGGTGGGGGAGAGGCACCAATGAGTACCTTAAAGTGTGGTGGATACCGTGTATAGTTGACTAATTTTTGTTCGATAGTGGTTCAAATGAGGTCCGATTTAGACCTCAATATTTGAAAACGAAGTATTAAGTTAAAGCTGATAATGGCCAAGCAAATGTACTCAATGAGTTGTCTGACTCTTTGATTTTCTCCACAAGGTCATCCGCTCCGACTTCAATACCACATTCATACAGTCCATAAACCTCTTTTACAAAGAAAGGTTCGTCCGAACTAGTGTCCTTTACCATTTTTCGATTAAGGCATTCATTAATAAATGTTCTAGAGACATGTAAGTTCTCAGGATGTTGCCTGTTCCAGGTATCGATCGTATGCATTCTGGAATCTTTGATATGAGCGAGGTGCTGACTAATTTGTCCTCCAATTATCGACACTATGACAGTAATCGAAAACAATATTACTTTTAGACTAAGACGGATCGCAGATTTCATGCAGTATTCCTATTATAGAGGGGGATTTATTCTGATTTGGTGCTTAACGAGGTTGTTTGTGAAAGCTCTATCAAGTTGTAGTTAGGTCATGACATAAAAGGAACACCAGCCTTTTCTAGGTCTTGCCATGTAAGGGGGGCGTTCTTCACTGTACGGGGTGTTTCAAAGTGAACATTTTCGGCTTCTGAAATAAACATTCCTCTATCAGGATTTAAAAGATCCATGATTAAAGTGCCATCGGGATGGACAATAAACTCCAATTGATATCCCTCCGGTACATTTGGCCATTTATAATCCTCAGGAATGATGCCTTTAAGCCTTTGCGAGACAATGGAGACTGTCAAAACTTCATCTTTATCAATTTTTATCATATCAATCATACTCTTCGTTAATATTTGTACCAAAGCTCATATGGAAACTAAGTTGATCAAATTATCAACTAGCTCAGCATGAGGTTTTCCTAACATACGTATTAAAATATATGGTAACATTAGTATTGTTTTTTATACGCGAATGACATCTATTATTCAATGTTTAGTCTAGACTGCCTAAGAATGGTTGAGGAAAAGCTAATGTTTAGAACAAAGTATTTACTGATAGCACTATCTTGTACTGCTTTGATTTGCCTGATTTTCTTTAATAGCGGAGCATACAAAGACAATTTCGAGGTGGTGGCCAAGGTATGTGGTCTACTATCACTAGCTAGCTGGCTAGAACGTACAAAGCAGATATAACAGATAGTCGTCATGTGGCCAAAACCTATACATCCATATCTACTTAAAAAGCATGCGTACAGGTGTGCTCTAGATCCATATCGACACACGTTGATGACACTCCAGAACTATGACGACCTGATAAACCTAGATCTGCAGGTGCTTGATACTCTCTATCAACTAGAACATTTGATAGTCAGTCATTTAGAAAAAATGACAAACCATCATATTAACTCAATTACTAGTGGTAAGTACCTTTTCGGCTTGAAACTAATAGAGGCGGCTATACACAGACTTCCAGTACCGACATTCGAAAATATTGAACTGACATCGCGATCAGATAACGGCGTAAGACAAATCCTCGCGATAAAAGTGTTGTAACTGAGAATATTTGAACTAGGAGACTCAAGATTGGAAAGCGCAGTAACTAAAACAAGATGTACTGCTAAGCGCAATACATCAACGAACATCGAAAGGGCATGCTCTGCTAGTTTAGAAGAATTACTTTCAACCTATAAATTAATTGAAAGTATGGGAAGGTATGATCCTCTCTGGATCTCTTTCGAAAGAAACAGAATTGAACAAATTTGCAAAGTTAAAGAATGGACTAGGGTTGGTTTAAAAGAGCTCAATTGTATTTTGTCTTTGAAAGATATGATTAAGCTCGCCAAGAAAGAACCTAACCTAACACCACTACTTGACAGGTTATCAGGGTGTTATCGCGTTAGAAGTACCAATACTTACATGGTAAGTACCTCAAGCGAACTCGATTTGTTGAAGATTGAATTTACAGCAGCAGCACGATTTACTGTCGCAAGTTGGATGTACATTGCATTTTCTACCCATTTTGAGGACGGAGTTGAGCTAGGTTGGTCAACCATTGATGCAATATTCGAATCTCAATCACTCCCTTCAACACATCCAGACACATGGACAATGGACAATTTCTTATACATCTAGGAGGTAATAATATGATGCATTACAAAGACTCTGTATTTTCACCAGAATGGGGGCAGTTCACCAGAAGAATAGTTATATTGGCATTTTCTCTAACAATTGTAGGTTTAGCTGCATGGCGATTCTCTCAATTAGAGTCTTTTAATCTGCTTTATATAGTAATTCTTCTTCTTGGTATCCTTATCCAGGGGCTATACCCAATTTATGCTGAACGCAAAGAATTGAGACGCAAGCTTTACAGAAGACACTTGAGTACACTTAATATTGATATTCTCGAGAAGTATTTAAATCAAGCTGAAAGCGATATAGAACGAGATTTGATAGAAGACACCATTTCAACAATACGTTATTGATTGGTGATTGAATGGATATCAAATTCGACACTACTGAAATCTATCACGAGAATCGACACCAAAACCTTATGCGTATAGTCAACCAAGACTACAACCGTAAGATTCAGAACTTATGTAGACATTTAGATATGCCTCACTTGGCCAGTTATCTCAGCCACAGATCCAAGCCTCAGAAGAACATCAGTCACAGACTAGCTAGAAACATAGAAACAAAGCTCGGTATGCCTATTGGACAACTTGATGAGGCCATTTCTACCATAAATGTAGACCCAACAATTGATGATAACCTCCCAATTGACAAGCTTGCCAGATCTAGGAATTTAGAGATCCTATTGACCCTTATAGGGAATGGCAATATTAGCAAATTGAACTCAGAGCTAGGTTGTCATTTGAACAATCATTTAGGGCCCAATAAATCCCGTATGCTAGGAAAAAAGTTAGCAACCAGAATTGAAACTAAACTAGGGCTACGCCCTGGCACCATGAGCGTGAAATGTACTTTCAATGATTTTCTACCATATTTAAACAGGGACCAATTGACTAGGCATATCGAGTCTAAACAAGAAGAGTATGATGAACGAATGTCAAAACGTAGAATAATAATTGAACAAAGGAATGATATCGTGAGCCAGATGTTGAAGAAGATAGCCAGCTTTCTGGAAGGCAGTGGTACACATGAAATATTAGAGGATTCTGATATTAGAAAGGTGTATATCCCTGTGCCAAACCACAAAAATGAACTCCCAATATTAGTTAGCTGCGAAACTAAGCCATCAAACAGATTCTTAATTTTATGCTCTAAAGGTATGACAGAGCGACACGATAAACTCACAAACATGATTTTAAGCGATAGGGATAAGTTTGAAACAGATGTCGGTGAAATGGACCATTATCCAAAAATCGCTGTAATAAACGCCTATGACCGAGAGTTGGCGATGCCATCGTTGAATAACCCAGAAATTACATTAATTATTAAAAAGGCTTTGTATCAGCTCAGTAATTTGACAGACGACTATTTGCTAGCAAAGTTTAAGTTAAAAACGGTATATAACGAACTAGTAACCGCACAACTCCAATACGTAAAGTCATTCAGTTCTGTGCAAATCATTAAAACAAAGGAGCTGTTACATCGAGGTTTTTCAATACCCAATATTAAGTTGCGTGGAACAAGGGAACTTAGCCACTCTTTACTAGTACCAGTTAGCAATAGCAAAGATACCTTAAGAGAAGTACGGGAGTTTGCAAAAGGAAGTGGTACTGACTTCGTATTGCCCATCTGTATAAATAATGGCAATGTGGTGTCAGACCAATTTGTGCCTACCAAGACCTGGCTGGCCAGCCACATATAGATACAAGCTTGATCATAACCATATAAAAACAAAAGATAATTGATACATACTTGGTAACATCTTAGTATGTGTCAATATGGTTTTTTTTTACGCAAAGTAGGAAGTATGTTGTTCTTTCTTGAAAAATTGGGGATCAAGGCAGCGATGCACTGTCGGCTCGTGAATGGTAATCAAGAGCATTTATTATGGGGACTGGATTGGAACTCGAAAAGAGCACTACTTGAGTCAAAAAATCGCTGGTTTTGGCTACCTTTACAAAATGTAGAAATATCGAATGTTACAAACATAGTCGATAAACTTTCGGAGTTTTACGCTTCACATGATGAAAAGATATTAGGTGTAAATTGGCTTGAAGGCACACTATTGATATCTAAAGATACTCACTTGGATTGGGTTACCGAAGAAGATCTCGAGCTTCCTTAAATCATAACCTAACTGTTTAAAGAAGGATTAATTTATGGCCACTGTTGCAGCATTACCTTTCCCTCAACTACCTGAGTTTTTTTCATTTTTCGCAACAAACCCCTACGGAATAGTAATTAGTTTACTATTAGGATTGATCATTAGTGGCGTTGTGTTGAGAGGACTAGTTGATCTGTTTAGAGGTCAACAAAAGTAATAGCTCAATTTTGTTTAGTTTTTAGATAATACAATTTAAGACTTATAACCTGATGAGAAGCGGCATGTTAGAAAGAACAATGGAAAGAGAGCTCATCTTTCATGGTACACGAGCTAAGGAGTTTGATAAATTTGAGTTAGGCATGCTAGGTACAGGCGAAGGCTGTAATGATGCTAATGGATTTTACTTCGTTTCTAATCTGAAAGGAGCATGCTATCACGCTGACTATAAAGCGAGGCAGGTAGGTAAACCTACCGTATATGTGTGCGCAATAAAGGAACAAGCTAAAGTAGTAACTATTGGTAAATCCATTTCTATGCACCCCAAATATCTACAGCAACATTGGGATAAATTACCAGTGTGGATATCAACTAAGAGGGGTAAAGAATGGTACTCAGAACTTGCAAAACCACCTGAAAATCGAATACACAATGACCTAATTGATTTGAATGAACGGAAACGTTGTCATATTTTGCGTGAAAACGGTATCGATATCTTAAAGGATTTTGAGAGTGGACAATTTGTAGACGGTGGGTATCATGGCCGTTCTCATTTAGTGTTAAATCCAGACTCTATTGATATAATTGAGACTTTAAATGTAGAAGAAATATATGATGAAATATCTGGGAGACCCAAATTTTACCACCTCCGTAAAGAGCCTTGTATATTTGGTAAATCAAATATTTTAAGCCGACTTTGCGAGTATGACTGAGTATATTTTGACCCGTTTAAATCTTTCAGATATTAAGTTTAACATAGACATTGTTCTAGCATACCCAGGTTAAATATCAAATTGAAAGGGCTGGTGGGTGTTTTATAACCAGCCTTTTTGATGAACAAATAATATTTAAAACTAGATATAACTAGTCATGAAATACAATTATTGTATTTCATGCATTGAATATTCCAAAACAATCCCCACCTTAATACTAATACTAACAATAAAACGGATATAATATGTTCGACTCACTTAAAAGCACCTTTCCCTGGTCTATTATAGCTATCGTTGCTGTATCTGGCTCTGGAGTCGTCGGTGCAAAACTATACAAAGAATATCTCAAAACTACCGGGCCAGCAGTTGTTCAAGGCATTTCCGACAACGAAGCGTACAAAGACTTTGTTGACTGCCTGACGGTGGTAGATTTAGAGCGTTCTAGCTTAATGGAAAAATGCGACAGTTTCTATTTAGAATACCTACCAGCTAAAACAGATCCGAGTTACAAGAAGAAGATCATAGAAGTTCAACAGCTAAAGCCAGAGTGGATTGAACAAACCTACCAGAAATTAACTTGGTTACGATCTGACTATGGACTTCCTGATTATCCACCACTGGAAGACTTATCCAATGGTCAATTGACTTCAGTAAGCAACTGATTTCAAACCTAACAGCACAAGGCAACTTTAAATGTTGCCTTTTTTTTATCTATATTCAAGTAATATTCCCTTACGCAGTCTAGCAGACTATGTAGAACCATGGGTTATTATGTGGGTTTTACTTTAGTAGCTCGCTTTGTTTTCGTTAAGCTAATCTTCGAATAATTCATATAAACTCAACAAACAAATAACACTGTATAAATAGACATGATTATAAAGTGTAGTATAATTTGAGTTATATTACACTTTTTGGCCGTTAAGGTTAGCGTTACAGGTGACAGCGTAACACTTTATTTTTGGAGGTGAACGTGGAGATTACTAAGCAAAATTTACCAATTCCTGCATCCGGATTAGAAAAGATTAAGGCATTAGAACTAGGCAATAACAAAGAAAAAGAAAATCTTTCACGATTTAAAATCCCTTTGCCTGAACTTGACGGTGCAATTGATCCTGATCACCCAAACCTAAAGACAATACTAGATAACATGGCCATATTCGAGGCTACACGTGGTGGTTTTTCGAAGGCAACACAAAAAAACATGTTTTCCGCTGTTCGCTCTTGGATAAGATTTACTGAGTATATTGAATTAGCCTACGCATTTCCTATACATCCAAGAATGTTTTACTACTGGATACTACACCTAAAAAATGAACAGAAAGTGTCTTATGCGACTCTAATGAGCCGAAAGAACCTCATAGCCATATTTTTGAATCAACTAGGATTCGCCAACGTAACTGAAGACAAGCTTATAAAAGACTTTTTCAGGGGTGTAAAAAAGGATATGGCAGAATCTGATTTATCAAAGGTAGAGCAAAAAGTTGCTTCACCATTCAGAGCAAGCGATTTGAACAGACAGATCGAAATAGTTGGGACACTTGAACAAGCTGGGCCAAAGCTTTTCAAAGACCTAGCATACATGACCATTGCATACTCTACTGCTCTTCGAGAAGAAGAGATCTTTACTTTAAAACGTAAAAACGTCATCATTTCTGGTGACACTGTCACTATAGTGAGGACAAAATCTAAGACATCTGCAGCGCCACCCAAAAAGTCTATCATTGGCAGGTATGCAGGGATCGTGAAGAAATATATTGAACTTGTAGAAAAAGGAGTTGAGCTTTACAACCATGTAACCCCTTCAAGTCCAGTCGAAGATCAGGAATATTATATTTTTGGTTGGATTCTGAAAAATGGACAGCTTAAGGACCCATTAAAACCTATGAATGGTGTATCCGTACTTAGATTGTTCCGTAAAGCATATGAACGACAAAGTGTATTTAAAGGTCGTTGTTGGTCAGGGCATTCGGGACGTTGTGGAGCGGTAGTTGATGGGCATGTCGTTCATAAGATGAATGCAGTCGACCTTATGTCTATTGGTGATTGGACAAATATGGGTACTGTTAAAAGATATCTGAGAGCTACCGGTCACCTAGAAGCTTCAAATATCGAACTACAAAAACACTAAATCAAAGCTATCTGACGCAGAATTCGTTCTTGGTCCAAATCTGGAAACGCAGTAGCGAAGTAGTGTTTAGTAGCCACTTCTAATTGGGCCATAAACTTTATCTTTTGGGCGATGTTTCCTGTAAGGCTTATTGTTTTACCGGAGATGATTGTGCTTACATAAATCGAGCTCTCTTTAAATCCTATAGACAATGGCCCAGTTTGTTGTTGGTGAAACTTTAACTTGAAATCAAGGCATTTAAGGTTTTGAAGAAATAGGGAATAAGCTTGAATAAGTTCAGTGTGAGAAAAGGCAACTGAGATTTTGTTGTTCCAATCACTTGAGCGACCGTTATGTTCTGGGCAAATGTCTACAACAATTGAAATTAGGTTGTTAGCTATGTTTCCTAATCGAATCACCGCTGCACAATTTAATGACTTGTTATAGAGATTAATTTGACTATTTGGGTGGAAGTAAGCGTTTGATTTTGTGGCAGAAGGTTGCACTGATTGTGACTTGCCGCCAACTTCAGATAGACGAACGTCCTGCTTTTGTTGATTAAAGGCGTTCAAACAGACATCATTGCTTGGCAAAGTTGTACTTTGTGGGCTTAGGTGTTTATCGTGTACATTAACAATTCGATCTGAGGTTTTTTCTGATACTACATCCTGATGATTCAGATCATCTGTTATGTCAGAAAACTCGTTGTCTGGTTGAAATTCCCATGAATTTACACTCATATCGCCCCCAAAGTAGTACGTTAGTTGTCAAAAAAATGGCAAATACCCTTGTTTATGTATATCTTATATTGATACATAAGCAAGATTTATAAAGACTGGACTGGTTCCTGGTGAAGCAAAGAGGAGTTACCTTTGCCATCAATAGAACCGATGGGCACAAGCTTAAAACAAAAAATATATGAACCCAATCTCTCTAAAGACATTACCAAATTTTACAAGCTATGTGCTTTCTATTTCAGAGTACTTGCTCTTAAATGTTCTTGAAAACGACAAGAAAATCATAAAGAAAATTCAAAGCGGTGATGAGCTACCTCTACCTGAAATTAAAAACTCTTTAGATCAACGATTTGAAGATCTAAAGTTAGAAATATTTGACTATGAAATCCTTAAGTCAATCGCTATGAATTATCCTCATGACCACTACGCTGAAAAAATCGTGTCTTGTAACTATGACTATCATATGACAATGACCTGGTTCAAGAAGGCTATTCTTCAGTCATCTGTTAGACCACTTGCCTTTGCACAGCTTGAGTTAGGCTAAAAAATGGATTTAGAAAAACTCAAAGTGTCAGTTGAAAAGTTCTCAAGTCAGAACTTTCAAAAACAACAAGATATTCTCCAACTACAAAATAGAATGATCGGCACCATTCTACAAATCAGACTAAGTGCAATACCACCAGCTCGAAGAAGTGAATTCGATAATACCAGTTTTACAAATTTGCCAAGTTTGCTAACAAAATGGCAAGTTAATCCAAATGCTGTACAAGATATCAATTTCTTTCTGAATGAATTTGAGACAAAGTTTGGCAGGAGATTTGACCATATTAGCTTGAAGAGTGTTGAGAAAGCTAATGTACTTGAACCTAGTCAACAAACAATAAATCAGAGGCTAGAATCTTGTATAACTGGACCAGTAAATGAAAAGGACGCCATTGGTATCAAACAACAGCGTCCTGATAATGACTTCGACTTTTCTCGCTAGTAGAGCCCTTCCATAAATGCCTCATCATCAAGACATGCTCTTTCAATTTCCAAGAACTCTTCCATTTTACGTAAGTAATAGGACTGCTCTTCGAAAGTGATTTCATCAAACAAAAATTGATATCCGCTCATAGGTGTAGATGAAACTATTTTAGAGAGAAAGTGCTTTGACTGTTTAGTAAAGCCAGGAGAAACAATAAGCGCCGAAACATTGTTGGCTCTAATTGTTAGAAGTTGAGTTTGGCTAATAATTTCATGTTCTGCGTCTAGCCAACCTCGAGCTACCTTTAACTTTTTCTCTAAAAGCCTAGCGCTACGGTCTGAAACATAGCTTTCTTTTGAATTAAGCCTAACGTCACGATGATTAATACCTAACCGTGAAACTAATTCAAGATTAGCCTCACGATTGATTAAATATGCCGCACCACCTTCATTCTGTTTTGTAGCGAATATGTCGGAGAACAGTTCGCTGTAATGATTCTTATCCATAAATACTTTCTTATTTTTGAGAATAGACGCAAATAATCATGTGACTTGTATCTAAACATTAACTGCCGTTATGTCTAATTTTTACCCATGAAGAGTGAAACTTAAATAAATTTTCATCATTTGTTGCATATGTGTGAGCTATATCCCTATTTGTAGGTCGCATTACGCAAATATTTCTACAATTTGTTGAGTAATTAGTCTATTGAACCGATATCACTTCTGAGACTAGCAAATTGAAACTAACATTTGACTCAATAATAAGCCTATGCTAGCAGCTTTTGCTATTGTATTTTAGACAAAAATGGCATAGATTTATGCTATTATTTGCTATTAGACATCTTATTGTGTTCGAACTAATTAAAGAAAAAATATTGGGTTTGGCTTCCATACTCATCACTTCTTTCGCTGCTACATATTATTTGTCCGCGAGTTATACATTCGGTGTTTTCACGAGTGCCTTATTTGGCATCGCATATTTGTACTTTATGCAACGGCAACAACAACAATCGGTTAGAAGAAAGGAAGCACAAGCGAAGATACGTGGGTTTGGTTATACAAACTCAATTTCCTCTCAGATGGAAAGACCCTCTAATGCGAGTAGATCTCAAAGTTCTCCGACTCTGAATGAACAAAACCCATTTAACTTCTCTGAAGAAGAAGTTCAGGCTTTCAAATTATTAGGGCTACCTATTACGTCCCTCAATATTTCTGAAATCAAGAAAGCCTTCCATCAAAAAGTTAGGTATTACCACCCAGACATTAACCAAAACATCAGTACGGATGAATCAATCATCACTGTTTCAAATCTGAATACAGCTAAAACACTTTGCATCAATGCAACGAAGAGGAAACAAAATGAACGTCTTTAAGCTTTCTAGCATAGCATTCGCTTCTACTCTACTTCTTGGGTGCGCAACTAATGAAGTCAAAGATTTAAGGCACTTAGAAAAGAGCCCTGAAGAAAGGGCTTTTGGCGATCTTGAGCCATATGCAGTTGAAATGCTTGACGAGCTCCGATTGTTAGCAAAAACGAGAAGTGCACATGCACAAGCACTTAAAGGCCCTGAGCAGAGAAGGCAGGAGCGCATGCTCTCTACAATGCTGTTACCTGGTTTTGAAAAGGTTGTTGACTGGAATTGTGATTGTGAAGTCGAAACTGCCGTAAAAGGTATTGCTGAGACAGTAGGTTATGGTTCTGATCGAGTATTTACTTATGGCCAAAAACCACCTGGTGGCGTGTTTGTAAGTATTAAACTGAAGGATCAACCAATAAACGACGCAATAAAGATTATTGACTCTGAAAAGGGTGCCCAGGTAGACATCATGGTCGATAACCGACTTAAGACGATTGTCGTTAAATACTTGGAGACAAAAGCGTGAGAACCAATACTGCTATTTGTTTAATTGCTAGTCTATTTTTCAGTGTTACCACTTTGGCAGATGAATCTAAGCGCACCTATTACAGCTTAAGTGAACTAAAAGATGTAAAGGTTAGACAACAACTAGTAAGCGATGGTGAAGAGGCACTCAGAATTGAGTCGATCCGCGAAAGAGCTGAAGAAGTTGGCAGTGCGAATGGTTATATAGCTACGATGGAGCGCTTAACAGATGTAGTGGATAGCAAGTCTCACCTCTTTGACCGCTTGCTACCTTTCGAGCATCTCATTAACGCTTCTGCAAATCTAAGTTCAGGTGAAGCCAAGTACCTTCGTCCAGGTATGGTAGACAAAGTAGAAGCTCATGCCGCGATAACGCGAGACACAAAAGCTACGATTATCAGGACCGATAATCTTGTCTATCGATTGAGAGAACAACCTAAGCCTGTGTTGAGGAAACCGCATTGGTCTGACTATCTCTACGACAAAAATTCACTTACTCCGACCACATTAATTGACGAACTTTTACCTAGAAATTCAGAAGAATTGGAGATCTTCAACTCAGCTCTTGATGAGGGATGGGCCATGGGCTCAGAACAAGCAATTGCTGAGATGAGAACTCGTGTAATTAATGCTTTTATTGACGCAACAGCCATGATCCGTTACGTGAATTTAGTTGAGTCCGGATATATAGAAAAGCCAGATATGATTATTGAAAATGTAGGAATTACGGTACAAGGAGACCAATTAGGTTTAGGCACTCAGTTCATATCTTTGAGTGGTGAGGCAGTTTGGCAGACAAACTCTGATCTCTATTCTTCACCAGTAATAAAAGACCCTAGGGGCTCTGTACGTAGGGATGCTGTTTCTAAAGTAGAAACTGAAGGCCTTACTCACGACCAAATTAAATCCATTCTCGTTGAAGAGTGACACCTACCATGAATGATATTCCATTAATACCTGTTTCAAGCGAAATGACACAAGTAGATATCGAAACTGTCATATGGAAAGCAATTGAGTACGGTGCTTCAGACATTTTAATAGACTGTAACTATCGAATCAGAATCGATGTAAACGGGCAAATCAGGGAAATCACTGATAAACAAATGCAACCTAACGCATGCCGTAATATTCTTGAATATATGCTCGGCACCAAAAAATCGCTGATTAACAATGTTAATGCAGCTACTCCTACGTTTTTTGCATTCGTTACCAAAAACCCCAATGATCAATCTCAGATTAGGAGTTTCCGCATTGCAGCTATTACCTCAAGGTCACTTGAATATGGAAAGACCTATAAGATGGTTGGTAGGTTGAACCCTAAAACACCAAAGGACGCAGAATCTTTGGGTATAGAGCCGGAGCTAGTCAATCTTGTAAAGCATAACCGTAAAGGTATTCTTATGTTTGTGGGAGGGGTAGGCACAGGCAAAACAACTACTATGGCCGGAATTGTAACTTCAGTGCTAAAAACTCCCAGCCTTGGTAAGCATATCTTAGTTTTTGAGGACCCACCTGAAATTAATTATGAGGGAGTAAAGATTGCTCCTGGTAACAGTATTTCAGTTCATGAAGTAGGTTCAGTTGAAACAGACTCCGATGTTCAAAGTTTTAATCAAGGCCTTGAAGCTGCTCTTCGTCTTCGTCCAGATATCATCGTTCAGGGCGAAATACGAAGTAAAGAATCAATCGAAAACGCATTTAACGCTTCTAACACTGGCAACTTCTTGATGGCTACAATACATGCAAACTCTTGCGAGACAGCGATGAGCCGCATCTACAATATGATAGATGGAGAGAATAAGCTGGCTGTATTAGCTGGTTTTATTAGTCAACTCTCTGGCATTGTCGCTCAGATACTAGTTAGAACTCTCGACGGTGAAAGGATTGCTGTTAGAGAAACCCTATATCTAACTGAAGAAATCAGAGAAGAAATGCTGAAGTGTAAATCTGACACAGAGATATCTGTAGTAGTAAGAAGGCACCTAAAGGAACAAGAGCTTACCTTTTCTCAACAAATCGCAAACCTATATCACAACAGTGAAATTGGGCCAGAATATCTCCTTATGGAATCAGAATAATGGAATATAAACCGAAGCTGGATAGAAAAGCGGTACAAAATGCGATGAAAAGACCACTTTTCCTACTTATGGACGGGTCTACTATCGTCCCGGTTTTGACATTGCCAATAATGTTCAGCTGGAACTACCTTAAAGCCATGTGTGTTTTCTATGTATTAATGTCTTTAATCTCTCTTACCAAAAGGACACCATTAGAGTTTTTTATACACCTCCTGTCAAAATACAACCAAGGCAACAACTTGCCATATCGAAAAAACGAAATTTGGAAGCCAGATAACCGATAAGAAATTGTTCTTATTCGTAGGTTACCTTACAGCTTCGTTTGTTGTTTGTTATCCGAAAATGACGTATATTTATCAAAATAATAGGGGTTACTATGATGAAATTAAGATTAATTTTACCTTTACTCGTGATGAGTAGCGCGCAAGCGGGGGTTGTATTTACTGAATACGAGTCAGATACCGCTTATGGTTTAAACGACATCCAATCTAAAGTCGGTTACCAAAATAAATTACCTGCTCACGAAATACTGAATGCTTTAGCACCAGCTGGTTGGCGGGTAAATATTGGACCAGGCATCTCTTCCCACCAATTAGCCTGGGTACCTTCACCTAATTGGCGCAGTGCTGTTGCTAAGATACAGGAACTAAATTCCGGTATTTATATTGTTCTAAATGAACAAGAACGAGTGTTGGCTGCATCCAAAAATCGTGAACACCTTACGTACCTTCAGACACGAACACCAAAACTCTGGACATTAGACCCTAAACTGTCACTCAAAGAGAACTTTGAGGTTTGGAATACAAAGTCCAATATCGACATTATTTGGGGCTCTAAATACGACTTCCCTGTTAAATCACGTTCGGTATTGATTGGTGACCTAACAGGAAGAGACGGAGTCTTAGATAGAGTGCTTAAGGAGACGTTAAAAACAAAAGAACCACTGTGGATTAGTTACAGCCCTGAAATTGGTGCTGCTCATATCCTAAAAGGCGGTTCTACTGAAAAAGGGACTTACCAGTAATGAACAACACATTGAAACTTAAAGCTCTCACACTAACCATTATCGCGCTTGTCAGTGGTTGTAGTACTCCTGGTAAAGATGCCAATAGAGTTGCGACAGCACAGGCAGACGCTGCCACTGAGACGATTCAAAAACACAGACTTAAACCCGGTATAGATCAGAGCGTCTACAGCGAAGACAATAATTACGTTATTCTTGGGGAACCTTTCAAGTTAAAAGAAAGGCAAGACCTTCCAGAGATTTTTCTTACCCCGAGTAAATTCATGTCATATCGCTCTAAACCCCTTAGCGACACGATTGACTATTTGAACAATAAGTATGCCTCGTATGGGGTTTACATTAGCTTTACTAGCGACGCTATCAAGTATCTTAACCAAGACTCTGGAAGTTCCAAAGCAAGCGGTGGTACAAGTGATTCTACTGGTGATGATTTAGACGTTTCGGCACTTTATACAGATACGAACAAAGGGTCACTATTAGATGGCGCAAAAGTGTCTATTTCCCTGAACTTTGAAAAGCACGTTGCTTTAAAGCAAGTGTTGGATGCTATCGCAGCAAAAACCAACCTATGGTGGAAATACCAATCTGATGGTCGTGTATCCTTTTACCGACAAGAAACTAGACACTTTCGGATCGACCAATATGCTGGTAGTACAACTTTAAAATCAAGTATCAATTCGTCTACTAGCGGTGGTCAGCAAGGCGAGGGGACAAGCTCTCAAACTTCGAGTTCTCACTCATATTCATTTGACCGTGACCTAGGGAAACCAATGGACCAACTCCTCAAGGGGATTAAATCCATTGCTTCTGAAGATGCAAAAGTAGAAGTGTTACCTGCACTAAGTATGGTTGCTGTAACTGACACACCTCGAAAGCTGCGAATTGTTGAGAACTTTATTGATGAGTCAAATTCTACTGCTGGAAAGATGATCAGGCTCGATATAGAGCTATGGGAACTGATCACTACAGACGAATCAAATTACGGCATTGAGCAATCTATTAAATACGCTAAGAATGACTTCGAACTTAAAATCGATGGAGTTCCAGTTGGTGATGCAGCTAAGTTAGGTGGTTTAGGGCTGAGTATCGGTGATGGTAGCTTCAAAGGCACTGAAATGGCATTGAAGGCTCTTCAGGGGACTAAATCTCTTTCGCTTAAAAAGTCAATTACGACAACTGTACCAAACAATGATGTTATTCCAGTCCAGTTCGTAAATGAAAAGAAATATGCGGATAAAATCGACCAAAGTGTATCTGGTGATGTTGTAACACAATCTGCAAGCACAGATACAACAACAAACGGTATTGTTTTCTTAGCTTCACCACGTGTTAACTCAGATGGAACAATTGCTGTCCGTATCGTAACTGATGTAAGTACCTTAAATGCAATTGACCCACTAGAAGTTGGTAATACACAACTTCAACTAACAGACAGAACTGTTACTGCCATGGTTAGCGCTAGAAATATCCGTTCAGGCGAAACAATGGTTATGACTGGGTTCGAGCAAGTGATTGACAATGGCCAAAACCAGTCAGTTCTAGGCGATTTGCTATGGATGTTTGGTGGCAATGACTCTAATGCTAAAACACGCTCAGTGATGCTAGTAATTATCACGCCTCATATCGAAAAAGTTTAACCCAATTAGGTCCTTTTATGCAGTCACTAGAAGAACTTGGATTTGATAGGCACTACATCGGTTTAGATTGGTACGAGGTTTCAGAATCCGATAAGACCATCCATATCAAAAATCTGGTTAACAAATACGACGCTACAAATGCAGTAATTGTTGAAGGGTCAACAATTGATGATGCACCAAAATCAACAATCGGTTTCGCTCAAAGCATAACGACAAAATACTACAGCGCGGCGGCAATCGTCGCTCGCGCTATTTGTGTCGATCACCCGAATGCTTTCTTCATACAAAAGCTACCATCCGGTAAATATTGGTATCTTTTGGTAATTGATAAGTGCCCAGCTGGTGGTGAGAATGATTTGGTATTTGAAACGGTGGAAGAAGTTATCCAACAGATCTTCGACCATTATCAAATGTACGATCTTCATCACGTAAAATTACGCTATGTAGTCCCTAATGAGATAACAGAAAATATCTCAGAACTATTTGAAGAGTCACGTTCAGAGTACCAACAGCACTCATATGACGTCATATGTGAAGCTGTACCTAATGAAAAGTTCGCTCAAATTCAAACAATTGAGCAGCTACTCAACACAAACCCCCTATCAAAGATAAAACCATCCCACATCGTATTTGTGGCTCTTGGAATTATATTTTTGATAGGTGTGCAGGTATATAAATCTAACTCCAAGCAAGAGTATGTAATTCCTGACATAGATTCAATGGTGAAGAAAGCATCAAGCAGTACTCTAGCTAAGCAAGCTGAAAACGATTTGAATCATAAAAAAATCGAGAGAATAGACAAGGCAAATGCAACTAAAGAGGAAGCAAAATGGCTTACTCAACGTTTAACCGCATCAGATCCTAAAAAGGTCATTTTGAACCTTAAAGCCTATATTAACTCTCTTCCTGTTGATGTTGGTGGATGGTTCCCAATGACTGTCGATCTCGTTACCAAAGGAATCATTACTAGAGACTCATCAACAGTAGACAAACCAGCAGACCAAGAGTTTTTTCATGAGACGACCGTTTTGTGGAAAAACGGAGGGACAACGGTTGCCAATTTTAGAGACAACATCGAATTCGATGGAACTATCACTTATTCACTCTCTGGAGAAGAGATTACTACGTCTCAAATAGTACCGCTTCCTAAACCAGACCATTATTTTGATGAAAGTGACGCTTTTATCTTCATAAAGGAAACTCACGGCCACTACCTAGACTTACTAACCTTCATTCAGCAACAAGCAGAGAAGACACAAGGAAGACTGTACGGAGCGATTTCAGCAAACCGCAAAACAGAAAGGGAGATCCCTTTTAAAAACGAAACATATTCCACTGAAGTAAGAAACCCACAAATAGATTACACCGTTGTGAATGTACAACTTTCGTTAAGTGGGTTTGGTTGGGCATTTAACTATTTGGACCAACTAGCTAACGATATCGACAAATTTAAAAGCATGATTATACAGAGCATTTCGATAAATCTGGAAACAGAAGAGATCGTTCTTAAGATGCAGTACATACACGAAAGTAGCATTCTTAATCAACAAGACAAAGAGGTTTCATTACGTGAAAATTAATACTATTACCCTATGCATCGCGACCCAATTGTTGAGCTTTACAACTTTTGCAAATGATCAATCCGGGCAGACTTACCAAGACATCCAAAAACAACGAAGCCTCTCTATAGAGGAAAACAAATCACTCTCGCAAAATGAGTTGATACGAGCCCAAAAAGAGCATGCTAATAAGATGTTAATGCTTGACAATCAGTATCAGCAGCTTTTGATAGAAAATAACAAATTACTAAACGGTGGGCCTGAACCGAAAAAAGAGAAGGCATCGGATGAAGAGCGTTTAGCAAAATTCCAGGAGGAGACTAGGACAAAGCGTAGAGCTCAACGAGAAGCTGAAGTTAATGCTCTGCTAAACGAAATGGAAAAACAAATCTTCGTTACAGATATTTATGAGATAGCTGGTCAGTTGAAAGGTGAGTTTTGGCATAAGGGGGCTATCCAAACTTTAAAAGAAGGGGAGAGCTTTGGGGACTGGTATGTAGATTCACTGTCATTTCAAGGCGCTGTAGTCATGCCTTTCGATTATTCAACTCACAAAATGGACAAATCAAGAGCACGACATATCACGGTTAAAACCTCTGACGAAGCAATTGACCGCTTTAAGAAAGCGCAAACATTCCGAGACCGTATTATCGAGCAGAAGATTGGGGAGCTTTCAGAATCAAGTATGTTTGGAGCCCCGGCGCCTACATTAATTAATGACTCTCCCTCTCAAGGTTTAATGTTCAAGTGAGAATTTCATGACTAGTACTAACTTAGCAGAGTATAGACCTGCAACCAGCATTGTAGAATCCAGCGCAAACGAATACGACATTTTGTCAGATTCAATTTCTGGTGATTTAATAAAATACTTTGGTAGTCGTAGTAGCTCTAGTTCACACTTCTTTAACGACTTAACATACGACACTAGAGAACAACTTCCTTGGGCCTTAGGTGGTATCATTGACAAGGACAAAGTGGCACATCCAGCTTATGGTAAAAAATTCCTTATTTCGGATGGCCATATTCAAGGTATGGATGAAGGATACAACTACCTTACCGTCTTAATGACAGAAGACTTTTCAAAGTCAATCACACAAGTTCGAGCGACTATCAGAGATGATTTGGGATATACCGATCATACTCATACAAAAGTCATTAATCTTAAGTGCTCAGAAGACCTAATCCTATTACTTGCTGATGTCATCTTCATGGGCTCTGAAGAAAACCAATCTAAAGATGATGAGGGCAGAAGTTTTAAAGCGATCACTGCGTCTGTTTTAGAATCACACCCTGCAACGTCAGACATTCACTTTGAAGTATCTAATATACCTGGCAACACGTTAGTACGTATACGTGTAGATGGCGATTTAATTGATTTCAAAGAATATACATACGATAGGCTTTACGAGACGGTTGATGTTGCTTACAACATCATCGGTGGGGATGAAGCATCCGGCTCTAGCATCCAAGGTAACAACCTAAGCTGGAAAGAACCTCAATCTGGTAAATTTATCTACACGTATAACAATACTCAAATTGAAATGCGTGTTGAATTTGCACCAAGAGAAACTGAGGGCGGTGGAGATCTAGTATGCAGGATTACCAGTAAAGGGGAGAAATCCTCTATAAGAAAGCTAGATAAAGCTGGATATCACCCAGTTCAAACGCTGTTGATTAAAAAACACTCCAGTAAAAAACAAGGAAATATACTGTTTGCTGGTGTTACAGGTTCTGGTAAGACCCAGTCCATGTATTCAGTTATCGATTACTTACAAGACCTGTACAAATCTACTCGGAAGTTTGTTACTGCCGAAAACCCTATCGAGATGAACTTAGAGGGCGTTTCACAAGTTAACTTAGAAGATAACTCTAGCGCTTCTGATAATGAAATGAACACATTAACCAAGCAGTTTGAACGAATTTCCGAAAGCTTCATGCGACTAGACCCAGATATCATGGGTACAGGAGAAATACGTTGCTACAATTCAGCAAAATTTGCAATTGAATCTGCCCGAACTGGCCATGTATGTTTCTCAACAATACATGCCGCATCTTCTTGTGATGTACCAGGTCGCTTGGACGGTTTCGGAGTAGCTAGATCAGTCTATCAATCATCAAACACCCTAACTGTCATCATTGCTCAGTCTTTAGTACGAACCGTGTGCCCGTCCTGTAGTCGAAGTTATGATGAGCTTCCGAATAACTCTCCATTAGTTTATTCATTAATACAAAGCTTATCTTCCCTAGAGTTACTTGAGTACCTGCCGAACATACGTTTCGCAAAGCAAGGTGGGTGTGAAGAGTGTAATTATTCTGTAGATGGCCGTGTTGGACGAACACCTGTAGCTGAAGTCTTGGCGCCAGATCAAACAATCAGAAACCTATGGGCTAAAAACGAAGATGATTTGGCTAAAGCTCATTGGCTAAACACTGGTGGTTTTACTAAGTTAGAGCACGCAATTTATAAAATGTGCAAAGGGGTATTGGACCCTGAGATGATAGAACGTGAAATCGATCAACTTGTGGTCTCTCGATTAGATCGTGAAGAGCTAAATGTTTCTCTCTACCACCCAGAGGTTTAATTAATGGAAAACGATATTAACCAAAAGTTGCTCAGAATAAAGAGTCAATACCTTAGTGATGACTTCATTGATACCTTAAAGCTAAAGTATACAAACTTTCGTGTGGGCTCAAAGAGAAAGTCTCAACTTCTAGAGAAAATTGCATCACGTTTAGCAGATGGTGATTCAATCGTAAATGTATTGGACTCCCTCTATGAAGCATATAAGTCCCAACAACCAAAATCCCAAGAAACAAAGTTCGTAAAATATCTTGCAGACCGGTACCGATACAGACCAGTTATCTCATACATGCTCGCACCATTCTTTGATAAAACCACTATTGGAGTTGCTTACGCAATCGAGAAGAAAACTGCAGCATACAAAGTAATACGCATATGTGTCAGCCAATTACAAAGAAAACAACAAATGAGAGGTGCTGGCTTTTTAGGAATAGTCGGTCCAATTATAGGTGTTGGTTTGATTATGTTGATTTGTAGTCTTGCACACTTATACATCTATGCTGTGCTGTTTAAGGGGCTTAATATAAAACCAACTCCTATTATGACATTTGCAAGAGAGTTTACAAAAACTGTATACGAGCTAAGCCCATTTATTACAGGCACATTGGTGATATACGGGACCTGGGTAGTTTGGAGTTTACCCAATCAAATTAATCGGAGATTAACTAAATTACCACCTTGGAATGTTGTTGACGCGATTAATTCCGCTATAACCCTACAAACATTCAATGCTCTTTTGAAAGTCGGGATGCCCTCTTCAGAAGCACTAAAGCTTGTTGGTTCCCACTCAACGCCATATGTAAAACATTGGTGCCAAAAAATGCGTCTTAATATGATTGGAGGAAAGAGTGAAGGGCAAGCACTCGCCTGTGATTTCTTTAGTAGAGAACCAAGAATTGAGATTGAGTCGTATGCTACAACCTCTGACTTTACTAATAAACTAGACGATATCACCGAAGAAGTATTTGCTAACACTGAAATGCTAGTAAAAAAGCTTACGACAGGGATCATGCTCGGTTGCATGATGGCAGTTTTAACTGTAAACGCCATAGTTGGCCTTTCTATTTCTTCAATTGGTCAAACCCTTAACTAAGTTTGATAATAAAATTAACAAATTGTGAAAACCATATTCCACTTGATTGATATATGCCAATCATGTATAAAATCCAATAGCTTTCAAAGAGGAAAATAGCTATGTTATTTAAACCAAAAAAACAATATTCAAAGAAACTAAACCGCGTTCATGCAAAACGTAAAGGTGCATTTCTATCTACAGAGCTTCAATTAGTCCTGGCATTCGTGGGCATTATGGTTGTCGGTATTGCTACAACTATGGGGGATTCAGGTGCGGGTAAACTTGTTGACGATGCTGAGTCAGCTCTACTACAAGCATCGGACGAACTACGACGTACAGTGGGTGGCTTTGGTTCATACGCATCTGTTAACAACACTGACTGTTACGACAAAAACATCTGGCCTTCAAGCTGGTTAAGTGCAACCCAAGATGAATTTACCACACCTTTTTCTGATAATGGCTTGACCTGTGGAAGCGTAGACACCGCGACTAACCGTGATGGGATTACAACTACTGGTACAGGTAAATTCTTCACTTTCACTTTCTCAAATGTAGAAACAGATCAGTGTAACCTACTCGTTGGTCGTGTATTCCAAAACTTCGTTGAGATCCAGGTTGAAGGTACGCGAATTGATGGTAATGACACTCTTAAAACACAGTGTGCATCTGGCGATGAAGTAGCAATCACATTCATCAACCGTTAATCATTATTAATAAGAGTGGCCAATATGCTGCCTAGAACCTCAATCAAAAGACAAAGAGGCTTTTTCCTTCAACTTGGCATATTGGCCTCTACTGTCGCTTTAAGTATCATCATGTCCACTTACCTCATGATGAAAAGTGATCAATACGAATCTCAAGTAGACCAACTTCAAGGGCAGCGTATAGCAACGCTGCTTCATGCTATCAAGAATGCCTCAAGACAAAGTGGCTCATTAGCCCAATGGAATCAGCCGGGCCAACCCTTCCAAAACGGTGCTGAGCACATTGGAACAATGTGGTTGAAGCCAAACACCTGTGGTGGTACCCAAACATCTGAGTTCCTATTCTGTGACTTCGAAGATTCCCCTAGAATTGGGGATAACATGCAATACAAAACTGAAGTTACAAATGATGGAACCCAGGTCGAACTCAAATTAACTGTCTCAAATACTGCTGAAACTCGGGGATTTGACTTCTCTGGTGAAAACGGAGTCAAACGTTCATGTACTATAGCCCGAATTGCTGGTGGAGGTTTGGCAAACCTAAATTCAGGCACCTCAATCTCGCAAGTGGATTGCGACTTTGATACAGGTATCATTACTATGGATATCACTTGGGGCACAAGCTTCTCTGATGACCTGAGTATCCATGGTACAAACTCACCGTTAGCTACAATCGACTGGAATGGACAGGATGTCGATAATATGGACCGCCTTGAAGTATCTAGCATTGTGGACCGAGAAAACCCTGTATTTAGACTCGATTTGAATGGAACCAGCAACCTCAACAACCTCAACGTTAATTCCATAGACGCGAACTCCGGTACTATTGACACGTTACGCTCCAATTCTGCAAACTTAACTAGTGTTCGCGGCACTGACCTTGATTACGATAACGCTGACATTGATCGTGCTGATATTAATAGAGCTGACATCAATAACGGCGATATAAATACAGCTAGTATAGGCTCAGCAACAATAGACCAAGCTACAGTACGGAATAGAATCAACCAAACCAACTCATCGCAAATGAATAATTTCGCAGGGGGCTTGGCAATCGGTACTGGTTCAAACATATCAACTCTAGAGAATGGCTCTCTTTATGTCCCTGGAGCCGTTGTTGATTTCAATGACCCCTCAATGTTTTTTGACCCAAATGGCGTTTCTCGAACAAGAGACATTCGTTTGACATCGAGAGGGGGTGTAGCTCTCTCAAACCTAACAAGTAAATATGTTCACCAAGGTTCCGCTACAATAAACGGAGTTGGTGCAATTAAAGGTGTAAATTGTGGTGATGGTGCAGGTTATGCGGCAAATAGAATTGTTGTAGACTGGCAAGATAGTAAGCGTTACCACTCAGCGAACGGTGTAGTCGTATCTGACTATTCATTAAACCGAATCGGTGTTACAAAAAATGCATCTGGCTCACAATTTCTTGTCCGCCTTTACTCGTATAATTTCAAAACTAAACTTTGGGAAACACCTAGAGAAAACCGAGCACTAGCAACTATCTATTGCTATTACCCTTAAATATCTTCCCTTCCAGGGCATACCAAACTATAATATATTATAGACTAAGCTTAAGGTATGCCCTATGAACCTACTTCTTGCTATCTTCTTTGGAATTCTTCGTACTCCGGCTCTACTTTTTTATGTAACTACAGGAGTCGTTCACTACGTAATGGGCAAGCTCGTAAGGACGGTCCTAATCCCTTTATCATACGTAACAGAGAAACTCCTTAAACCCAATCACTATCTAATCGGCCTTGGTGGCCTTTTAATACTATACAAAGGATATGAGTATCTACGTGCTATAGCAGTATCAATTGCTGATACAGAAGTGTTTCTATATATGCCCGTTTGGTTACTAAGTTATCTTGAGTTTAGTGATGTACCATTTGATAGGCTAGGCTTGCCGGGTGCACAAAGACCACTTACAGAATCAATGTTAGATTTCGAGCAGGTATTGTTTGGTAAATTCGATGTAATTGATTTGTACTTGGTCTGGTGGTGGTTCTTTTTAGGGAGTCAACTAGGGCTTTACATCTACTATGCAGTAAACAGGCTTTTGAAGACAATGAACCTCGATTAAGACAATGAAAAAAGAGCCATTATCTGAATTAGTCTGAATGCAATCTGTGAGTTTCTTTATCTCGATGTGACTAGGTCTGACAGGTTGCCCTTAATCGGCTCTGTCCAATAGTTTGCTAGAGATTGAATGACTTTCTAATGTTCTCTATAGCTTGAGTGCTATACATAACCATATTTTCCCCTTGGTCGTTATACAGTTCCAATTTTCTTGATTTTAAAGTGTGGATTAGTTGCCAGCTTTTTATCTAGTCGAGGTGCTAACCACTCTTTAAACGCTTTTTTCCGTTCAGCTTTTCTAACATCTTCCACAGCAAATACTTTGTATTTTGCTTGGTTTTTTGGCTCGCCAAGCCACTTCTTGATAGCTGAATCTGTCCACAATCGATCTGTTTTTAGTCGAGTTACCGTAATCCAGTTTTTCGACCACTCAACAAAACGCTTTCGCTCTTTGATAGCTCGAATCTCTTGTTGGCTTTTAACCCAATTGGGATCGACAGCAAACTGCTTGTGGCCGATAAACCTACCGCGAGGCTTAGGCATCCTTTTCCCCCTACGACTGGTTAGATGGTTCACGGACTTTGAAGCCGTTTGGTCTAGTTAGTGAAACGGCATCACCAACCCTAGATACATTCCATGTTTCAATTAAGTTAACTTGGTCGTTTATAACTCGCACTTTGATGTTTTCATTTTCAGGATCTATTTTGATGCAATTATTGCCTCCAACTGAATGAGAGTACCCAAACAACCAATTTACGGACTCGTTGGGGCACTCTTCGAATCCATGAACATAACCAATTTCACTATCATCAATCTGTAGCTCAGCTACAGGTGAGATGTAGATAGTAATATCAGCCATTTGCTCATTGACCATTTCGTTATAATCATCTACAAGGTCACAAGCACTCAAAAGAGGCAGTGCGATAGCTAATGTTAATATGCTTTTCAATTTCATCATTTCCCCTTAAATTACGTTTCTTGTTTTCAGCTCATCTACGTGGCGTTCTTCACGATAAACACGAGATCATGGCCCTTATACATCAATCAATGCTTTCAACAAATCCCTCTATTAGCTCAGATGTATTCGATTGTGCACCACCAGCGAATCCAGTTGAGCTATTTAATGAAGGTAAGATTTCTTTTATAAGGTTCAATATTGACAGTCGAGTTAAAGTGTAGGAGGTCATATCTTTAACTCTTTTTGCTTCCATCTCCTGGGCGGGATTATTGATCTCCATTTCCTTATTGGCCGTTTTTATTTTCTCTTTTAACAGCCCTAGTTGCTTGATCTTAGAAAACTTTAATTCGTTATTAACAGTAAACCCTAAAGTGGCGTTCCATTCGCAAGATAGTTGAAGTGGGCGCTTTTGCGCTAGTAAATTAGCATTGATTTCATCTGACTCAATATCCTGGTTACTGTATCTCACCTTGTTCGCACCGTTCGCTCTATTCTCAAATGCAATATCACCATTTTTAATTGCCAACGTAGGCGGTAACTCCAGGCTGCTAAGCCAACTAGTAAATACACTCGAAACATCATTATTAACTGTTAGCGGGCTCGCAGGAAATGTTTTGAATGTAAGCTTGAATAAATCAATAATCGCTTCAACTTCTTTGTTTCCACTTGAACCGATAAAAAGAAACTTTAGCTCAGTATTAAACCAAACAATGATATCTTTGAAACGTGTAAGCGATTTCGGTATAAGAAGGTTTTCACACATTTCACGTAAATTCTTGACATCTTGTGAAGAAACCTTGGCATTTACTCCCCATGTCCTGGGGGAATCTTGTGCAAGCTGAATCATTTTCTGCCTGACAGCTTCGTCCAATGTACTAGATGCAACAGACCTAAAGCGCTTTTCTATACGAAAAATGTAATCGTTTTCTAGCTTAATGTAAGGTTTATTTGATTGCAGTAACTCAGCCCAGCCATATTTAGTCTTAATCGCACCAGTCAAAGGCTTCGCTTTCAGTTTCTCAAACATTTCAGAGTGCAGATTTGGGTCCAAGTTGAAGTCTTCAGGTAACTTGTAAATCACAAAGGTTTTAAACATGATTTACCTCGGCTTTATTGGAAAGTGGCAGTAAACGCATAGGATCTTTTTTGATGGCAACTAAAAATGAATACACAGAACCAAAGCGATTGGTGTCATATTGCCAATATAAATGCAGGTAATGAAAATAGATAAAGGAAGTAAATGCACTTAGCAAGGTCAAATACATGGATGTCATTAGGTAACTAAATTGAACCTCCGAGGTTACTATCGTTACAATAATGAATTTGGCAACACTGTTTACAGCGAAGAAGCAAAAAGCCAATACGAAAAATAGCGTTAGCCAAATAGACAGCTGTAGGTTTCTGGCTTTGCCTTCAACCTGTTCATCATTCATGTCGAAACCAGCTTTAACAACCTCATCGAAAGGTACAAGATTGAAGTGTACGGGGGTCTCCATGAACGGAACCATTTTCATATGGGCGGGGACAGCTCTAACAAGTTCCATGTACGTAGTTGGCTTCACTTCGGTACGCTGAATGGTTAAATCATACCGTCCATCTTCCCCTTTTTTTAAAATCAAACGGTTCGCTGATTCAGAGGCTGTCAACTGAGGTAGATGAGGGCTAATTTCAAGCATATCGTTTGCTAGCTGCTCATTAGAATCACTGGGACGCTCCTCGTGTTTTAGAACCAACAAACGATTACTGTCTTTCTTAAAATCAGGAACACTTCCATTAGCCTCTGAAAACACACTCGATTCAAACAAGCTATAACCATGTTTCAGTAGGTACTCTCTATTGACTTCGGTGTATGAGTCTAGATAAGGCAGGGACGTTAAAGGGTCAAAAGATTGCTGATAATCTCTTGCAGACTTTATTTCATTTAGTAGGCCTCCAGGGAGCCTGTATTCATTATGAATACTCTCCAGAGCTCTATCTATAGGGGTTATATGAACCCACTCAGTCCAAAACCTCAGTCTAAACATATTCCATGTCCAATCATTTGGGGTCTTGCTTGTGGCGTTTTTAAAAAAAGTTGAAAGTATCATAGATTACATAGTCCTATTTGCTTGCACTTGGTGGTCGTTCAGACTTTTCACCATTTCCTGTGTTTCCATTTCCGTTATTACCACTGCCATTATTACCATTGCCTTGCTGATCCTGTTGAGGTTGTTGTTTTTGAAGTGAACCATTAAAAGCATCAGACATTTTGTTGAAGGTACCATTCGTTGCTGATAGGTACTGATCAGAATCACCAAATTGACCAATAGCATCTGTAGCAACCCAAGACATTAAATTGTTGGCAAATAAGTTCGGAGCTTTTAGACAATAAACAAGTAAACCAAATAGAACGATTGGATATCCTCCTGTAAGCATCACTAAATCAAAAAGATCCCAAGAGGAGGGTAGGTTAACTCCAATGGACTTCCACCAAACGCTATTAAGGAAAGCTAAGCTGAGGTTACACATTGCAAAACCAAGCATTAATCCAATTACATGAAGAGTCGGCCTCAGGAATATGGCTCCGTAGAGAGCTGCCATTCTTAGACCATGAACAGCCATTAGCCCTTCACCTGCAGCAGAGGCTAATAAAGCACTGCCCAGGGCAATGCCTGCCAGAGCTTCGGCACAAATGATGAAAAAAGCGGTAACAACAAATAGGAATGTAATTATTGGCACCATTGGCAATACATTACCTAGAATAAAAGCACCGATAAGGCTAGATACAACCAGTGGAGCGACTGTTTTAACGAAGAAGGCCAAAGGTATAGCGAATGGAGCTGACAAAGCAGAACTCTCGAGGGCACCTTTGATGACATCTGCGCCTTCAGTTGCCAATACAACGATGTACCAAATGTTCTTAAGCGCTTCACCTAACGTAGATAATAACGCCAAAGCATTTGTAGACCCTGTAACGTCGAATAGAGCTCCATCATAGTCAATGCCGCTCATCCCTGGCGTTTCTATTGCAGATGCCAGATTACCATTATAATTACCAAGGCTTAGAGCTGAGCTTAATATTCCGGAAGCAACAGATACTATTGCAGACTCGTTGCCAGTCGCCGCTGCTTTTGCGTTTTCATTTGTCGAGTGAACGGCCATTAGTGCGGACCAGTTATTCAACTTCTGCGCCTCAGGCCAATCTGATTTTATGTCTCCACTCATTGCAAGTTGTTCAGTTAAGTCCCAAGTGAACTTTGGAAAATTGCTTGCCAGCCAATACGTCTTACATTCGTTTGCTTCATCTATTTCATCATCAAGAGATGAATCGAAAAGGTTTATACTTGGAATCCATGAGAATACAGAACGGCAGAAACTGGTTCTTTCCGGTATATTTGTACTCATTACATTGTCTAATGAAAAACCTACTCCAGATGAAGCTAATTGCATCATTCCATTCATACGGCTAAACGCTAGAGGAGCCATCATCCAGCCCCCTTCTGTTAATTCTTCGACCAGCGAGGATGAGCCTGATATGCTGATATTCGCTTTAGAACTACCGCAACGACTTGCTTCATATTGACCCTGCCAAGACTGAGATAACTCCCCCATATAACCGCGCTCTACAACTTTAGACTTACACATTGCTAAATCAACGTGCGCTTTGAATAGGTTTTCAGCTAACTCTTTAGAGCCTAATTCATTGAGTAAATATTCACGATAATAAGAGTCATCACTTCTTCGCATTGCCGTTACATATTTTGATAAATCTGCGTTCTTCAGCCGCGATAACATACTCGATACAAGCGTGTGTAATTCTGACATGAAAGTGAACGTAGCCTCTGTACCGTAGTAGTTCGAGTAATATGCAAGCTTTTGCTCCACTGATGAGCTAGCAGTAGGTTTACGGGCGAAATCAAACCTGATTGAACCACAGGCTCCTCCACGAAATTCTAAAATAGCGCCAGTATTTTCAGCCCCATTCTTTCCTATAGGCTCATCGACATAATTAAGAGAAGAAGAAGACCCGCTTGAATTAGGGTACATTGAGCTGATTCGTGAAAATGATGGAAATGAGTCGGTTGGGAATATGCTAGATGTCCCATTTGAATTAATCGATTTTAAAGTGAATTTTCTATCATTTGAGCTTTCAAACAACTCAGCACAAGAAAGCATAGAAACCATAGTTTCTCCAACTGAGAACACTTCACCTACATTCGTAGACGCTATTTGCGCTCCAGTATGATTCACATAATCATTTACTCCAGCTTTCCAGAATACATCAGCTGCTCCCGCACCATGGACGATTACATACATCCCAGAAGCTTGTCCTACCGATACAAAGGAACCAGCAGCATGAATCATAGGCGCCAATGACCCCAACGCTATTGCAATTCTTAATGGAACGTATGGTGACATTTTCCCAAAGACATGACCTGTAGCAGCAGCATTCATCATGATGTGACCAGAGTTATATATGACATTTATTGATCCATAGAGTAGGGCTAAGAAATTGAGCCCCCCCAACATGACCATTAAAGGCGTCAATGTCGCTTCTACACTCTGATTACCAAAAAGGTGATGTACCCAACCACCGAATAAAATTGCTAAAAAGTTTGTTGTCGACCCTGTCTGAACATGAGCCTCTATACAAGTAAGAGTAAAATCTGCACAAGTTGCCATAGGGGACCTCAGTTCATGGTTGCAGCTGTGATAGTGTTGCTCAGTGATTGATAGAAGAAATCGATGTACACAAGGAAAATTCCGAACCCCATATGAACAACAATATGACTAAACTTAATTTGTCCTGACATCTGTGGATTGGCTAAGAGAGTTATTCCCATCACACCTCTGAAGTAAGATATAACTCCGTAAATAGACATGACCGCAAAACAAGCTCGTATAGCAATAGAACGAGTTTGCATCCCCGTTCCTACGGTAGAAACATTGACTAGGTTAGTAGCTCGCTGACTTATGTCATCAAACATTGCCGCAGAATAGGGAGTGCTAAAATCTAATCCTGAACCATGCCAAAATAGACTCCCCCAAGCAGCTATTCCTTCTCCAAATTTCCACATAAATGCTGAAGCTATAAAAACTGCCATTATCAATTTAGGTGAGGGAGGACTTCCATACATTTGGCTAACCATGGGGGACGACGTTCTTGTCCTCATGAGGGCAAGCCATAAATAGACACCCTGGACAAATAGATATAAACCCAGCCCCTGAGCTACTAGGATTATTCCATCAACTAAAATGACAAATTCATGCGTCAGAAACCGCTCTAGAACGTCAGTGACCTCTACAGCCATAATTAGTATTTCCTTGCATTTCCAGCTATTTCATTTAGCAGTTGAGTTTGTAAGCCTAAATTGAATTCGCTTGATAACTGGGAATCCAGTATATGACCCAGCAGAGCAAGGACCCTTGCATCAATTTGAGCGTTCATTCTTTGGACTTGTTCCACAGTGGTAAAATTAGCCTTGCAAGCTTGACCAGCTGGTGTGTTTAACCAATCATCCATTTCACGCTGGGTATTTACCATTGCGGCTTTGCGTGAATAACAAGACTTGTCACCACCATTTCCGTAGAGCTTTATTTGCTCAGGAGAGTTATAGAAATCAATATCAGCCTTTATTTGCTCAAGAATAGATTGAATAGGGCGCCCATTTTCATCACGAGGGTTGGTGAGCCCGTTAACTCTAAGAGCTGTATTAAATCCAGCTGTAGTTCTTAGATGACGTTTAAGCCATCGGTTGTAAGCCATCTTTGCATCTGCACCCGAGTTTTCATTGATAACTTGGTTATTCTCACCGCGGGGCATTTTATTTATTTCACCGGAGCTAAAAAGTACTTTAAGCATGGTGTCAGTGCGCTCTTTCTCATCAGTTGATTTGGAGTAGCCACCTTCACCCATGCCGGGTAAAACACCTTTTATATTTAATAAATCGAGTTCAACAGTATCTCCATGCGTAACGCCCTCTAAAAGTGATACAGACTCATCTGCTAATGATTGCAGCCCTGTTTCACATCTATCTCCTTCACAATCAATTTCATCTGAAAGCTGCACAGCAAAATCAAGGCTATTTGTCTGGGCTTCGCAATAAAAGTCATCTGTAGCTTCATAAAGTGCAGACACCGCTGCTATGCCATCACACATCAATGGTGAGGGTTCCATCTTTGCTTGAAGCTC
This sequence comes from Vibrio sp. 1402, assembly GCF_033340275.1. NCBI lineage: Bacteria > Pseudomonadati > Pseudomonadota > Gammaproteobacteria > Vibrionales > Vibrionaceae > Vibrio > Vibrio sp. 1402. The sequence continues at coordinate 112,232 of NZ_JAWOWE010000012.1, read as the reverse complement.
AAGGTTAGAAGTTTCCGAAACACTGTTAGAAATGGCCTGTGTTGATGCGAGTTCGCGCATCGTATCTTGAGATGCTTTCCATTCCTCCATTAGTTCTGTCATTGTCATTTCAGAAATCTTTAAACCCTTTTCTTCAGCCCATAACATCGCATCTTGAGCACTTTGGCTGATTATCTGACCTAAGCCTGTTGGGTCTGTACAGATTACGGCGTTTGCTGTCCCTGGCAATAAGACCGCCAGGGATAAACTTAATAACGTTTTCTTAAACATTAGCGTGCTCTCTATAAATCAAACCCACCAATATCAAATGATAGGTCTTGAGTTGGTTGAGACGGTGAGTTTCCATCATTTGATGGTTTGGATGGAGTTGCTTCGTTGAATAGTTCGGAGAAGTCGAGTTCAGGCACTTGTGTATGTTCAATAGAATGACCAGTCTTCAACGCCCTATCCGTATTCAATGCGTATTCTGAAACACCAATTTGCAGACACATATGTTCGAACTTTGCATCGTTTAGTCCAACCTCGCGATTCGAGGCAGGGTGGTTTCTTAAGATATGCATTTGTGGGTCGACCAATGGGCCGATAATTGAGTTATTGAATTTCATTTCAACCTCTAATAGACTCGAAACTAATGTCATATTACAATAAAAAACAACATCAGCAAAACCCAAAAGTCACCTATGATTAGACTAACGTTCGATAAAAAATGGATAGATGAATACTGGCAAGAGGTTGAGCCAAAAGTAATGAGCAGCATTTCATCCTTTGAGGCCAGAGAAAGCTGGGTTGTTGAGGATCAGTCTCCATCATTAAGAGAACTTAATCGCATTGCTGAAAACCTACCTCAATTAGCAAATTTCCCATTGAATCAGGATGTGCAAGAGCAAGCCGATCGGTTACTCGTAATTTTGGGGTGCTTACCGCTAAAAACGTCTTTAGCTGCTTTTGGTTGGCTGGGGGCTTTTAGTCAAAACGATCACAAATGGAATTACATTGTCTCTATCCACGCGAACCAAACTCTAGCGAGTCAAAGTATAGAAAACCGAAACCGGTATAAGTTTGCCAAAATTCTTCACACAAGATTAAACCTCTTCAACTTTCTAATCGAATTCGACAAGCAATATATGAGTGAGGATGCAACTCGATTGGCACTGGCAACTCACAAAAGATTAATTCAGGAGAATACTAAGGATGGATAATAATAAAATTATTCGTTTTGCACTTCTAGCTTCAGTCATTGCAACTGTCACTCCCTTTAAGAGTGAAGCAGCAAGGGTATGTCGACAAAAAGTCTCATTGCCAGCACCTTCAGCTGGTATATGTGACGTAGATACAAGCAATCCTAAGATGGGAAACCCATTTGCTTATATAGACCCGACTCAAGGGTGTGATTTCTCTTTTAGTTTGCCAGGTCTACCTTCGTTTAGCCTCGATGGTTTACAAGGAGCTCTATGCGATACCATTCAGGATATTGGGCAGCAAGGCATTGACGACGCACTTGGCCCTGTACTTGATGCGATTCCAGATAGTGTAGACCTCGACCTAGATAATTTGATGGAAGGCATCTTCGATGATCAAATTGAGATGCAAAGTAAATTTTGCCCTGTCTATGACGACAAGGGAAAACTGGTTTCGTACGAATGTGCGTCTGATGGGAATGGTGGCGGTGACATTATAGACATAGAAGACCCTGATCATGGAGACAGAGAATGTTATACACAAAATGGAATTACATACTGTAAGGATGATGAAGGAGAGGTAACTGAACCAGACCCAGAACCTTATGACCCTGAGAAAGACCCAACTTTGCCAATATGCTCAGAGTTAGACAGTTTCTTTGACTCTGAAGGTAACTTAATACCTTGTAGAAACGGTACAAGCAGACAAGCCGTTTACCCTCAATCTGAACAAAACCTTCCTAGTTCATCAAGAGATACCAACCAATCTACCAAACCAAAATGGGATGTGAAAAAAGGGTGGTAATGTGAATTTAATACTTGTTGAAAGCAGCCTTAAATCGAAGCAAGTTAACTTGGCTCTAGGTGCACTAGGTATTCAAGAAGAGTTTACTTGCGGATTTACTATGGGGAGAGTTTTCGATTTTAAGGTCGGAGACCCTTCTCTAAAGTGGTCCCCAAGGAACTCTGACGTATACCAGTATCTGTCTACTCAAATTCAACGCTCAGACAATGTTATCGCTATGACAGATGCTGACGAACAAGGAGAGTACATCGCCTACCAATTGCAAACCATAGCAAATCAATATGGTCGTTCACTTGTGAAAGCCGATCTGAGTGAGTTATCACCTTTAGGCATAAAAACAGCACTGAGTAAGGTTAGGCCAATAAACCTAGACGTTGTAGCACAAGCACATACAGAACGACTATTAAATCTTAAAGTAGCCAATTATGGTATTAATCAGGGTATTGGACCAACGAGTATTCATAAGTTAATGGTTGCAAGCCATTTAATGGATACACCTACTCTTAATGTAGCTACATTCTTAGATGATGAAAGTTCCGTTAAAGCCCTAACTTACAACACTTCCCTAAAGTCAGCCGAGTCTGAATTAGTTGAAGTTCCAACGAAACCGCCATCAACCTTAAACATCTACCAGAACGTAGCAATACACTACGATACGCCTGTCTGTGATATCGCAAATAATCTTCAAGACTTATATCAATCTGGAAAGCTTTCATACGGGCGTGTGACCGAGAATTATTGGTATCCAAGTGCAGAGAACTCCGTAGAAGATACCCTAAGCGAGCTTTGTGTAGCTATAGACATGGAAAGATTTGCGGCATTAACAGAAAGAAACCAAGCCCACTCAGCTATTTATGTCGTTGATCATCGTTCCGTGTACAGCAAACATTCAGAAGTAGAAATGGTAACTGAATTTACAAAAAGTGCTTTGGGCTTGAGCGATAAAAAGACGTATCTAGCTGATGCTGGTGGACCTATTTTGTCAACTGAAGAACTAGTTCAGCCTGGTTTAAAACGCAGCTCCCCAGATATCCAGATCTTACAAAGCTTAAATGAACTTGGCCTATATAAGCCTTCTACCAGCCCAACTCTTTGTAGTTCCCTTAGCTCAGCTTTTTACATTAACTCACAACTGAACAAAGAAGCTCTAAAGTTTCAGTTTTCTATCACTAAGCGTCTTTTCCCTTCTCTCTTAGAACATATAGAGATGCGTCAAAATCCAATCACCCAACGAGTAAACCATAAAGTAGATGGGACGGAACTAACTATCACTAACAACATGGCCAACACCTTGTTTGATAATTTAACGATGAGTAGGTAATCATGATCAAATTCCATAAAAAGAAAGGTTTAGCACTATCATTAATGGCCTTAGCCAGTTTCTACGCTTTTGCTGAGTATAAAACTGATAAAGCACCTATAAAGAGTAATCCAACAAGTGAGGTTTATGTAAGTGGCTCGAGTACTTTGCCAATTGAACAACTCGTTGAAGAAAAAATGAGTGTAACCACATACAAAATAATTAAAATCATGGAAGACACTAACCTTTATGCCGCCTTCACAAACAAAGGGACATTCATTGTTGATAGCGATGTTAACTTTGCAATTAAGGGGAAAATGATTGATCTGTCCAATGGCGATAACATCCTTGGTCGTATATTCGGCGCACATAAGGATGAGATACAGTCAATAATCACCAAAGAGAAGGCAATAGTTGCTTTCACAGATAGCAGTCATAAAGCTTCAGTCAAATTGAGCGACACCAAGCCCAAGCCTCAACCAATTCCAGCTGAACCTTCTGAACATAACACCAACTTAAACAGCTCTCATGAAGAAAAGATAAACGAGATTTTACGTAAATCTCCAGGAGTTCAGGCGTTAATCAAAAGAAAGTTGGCCATGGAAGCGAAACAAGAACAGCTTGAGCATCAAGAAAGTTCTGATTCTAGCAAACAACAACCCGTAACTCAGTCATCTATTCCAAGCGTAAGCTCCGAAAAAACATCTAACACAATCATGGATGAATTAAAGAACATCGAGCCTCATATGCGTCAAAAGTTAGGACCTACATACGCTCCGATGCTTCTTCCAGCAATAGATGATGATAGCTTTATTGTTTATGAAAATGATGCAGATGTCCCTTATAAGGGAACTTTGACAGTTGCTACCGATTTTAGTTGTCCAGTATGTAAACAGCTACATACTCTAATTCCTTCTTTAAATGCTGAGGGTGTAAAGGTACGTTACATGCCTTATCCTAGAAAACGGATTATTGATTACCCATTCGAGAATAACTTTACAGTCGATCAGTATATATATCGTACTCACCAAGAGCCCCTTAATAGCTTTGGTGAGTTAGTGCTTAATGGATACTGCTCTGATGATAATAAAGCCGCATACAATGAACTCTTTTCTACTAAGAGCTTAAGAAACTTTCCAAGTAACATTTCGAAGAGTTGTGAAACTAAAATGAGGGAATTCAAGATTTTGGGCGATTTAATGTTCGCAGGTGGAACTCCCTACCTAGTTTGGGGAGACGAAGACACTCCAGCAAGTGAAAGGGGTTATATTCGCGGAGTTATGAGAAGTGATAGAACAATTTTCGATCTACTAAAACGAAAGGAAAGTTAGTAACTAGATAATAACTTTAGAGATCATCCCAAACCCTGAAACTTTATTTGGCCCATCTTGGGCCAAATTTTTATTCAATATAATAAAAGTCTAATCTATGGGAGTTACTACTATTGCATCCGCATCGTCAGACTCATGATTACCGTCATATGGCACTAGAGTAATTAGAGAGGCAGATTCTAACTTGTTACCAACGCTTGCTGTAACAGGTAGGCACATATGAAGTTGACGATTCTCACTCTTTGTCATGTTATGAACCCCTCTGCGAGATCGTTCAGAAACAATCACCTCCGTTTCGACTTCATAATGCAATTGCAATTCGTGACTACTTGATAAAGAGAGTGGTGTTGGTTCTACTTTGAACCCGGTAAACTCAATTTTCTTTACAGCATCCCAAACTTCACCTAGTGGCCAACCTAAATAGTGGTTGTGTTTTGAATCAATAGAATAAGCAATCATAGAAGACATACTCCTTGAAAGTCCTATTCTACCTTCCGACACTTCTTTAATTTCTAGGCTGAAGATAGAGTATAGCTCTATGTCTGCTCGCCCACTAACTGCAGCAATCCAGGCTGCATTTCCCTCATAGTCACCCATTTGACACCATTGTTTTTAATTGATGAATGTCTTATATTATACAACTATTACCCCCCGCGCAACGAGGCAAACATGAGGTTAGAAGATAGCCTACAAGACCATGTTTTTGATTCAATTAGTAGGTCATTAGGTCTAACTATCAATGAAAAGCAACACCTTCAATTTGCAGTTAACTGGAACACGAATGAGTTGATGCTTTCGTCTTACATGGCTGCTAATGCTCTTAACGGAACATCTACGTTTGACTGCCAGCTGCCTATTGTTTCTATTGATGAAGATGGGGATATAACATCGCTCGAACTCCCCCATGAAATTGATTGGAGCAAGCCAAAGCAACAGTCCCTTCTATCCATAATAGAGATGCACGGTATTCGTCTTGATAAAAGCGAACCTAGTGAAAACTTTAAGACATGGCTAAGGGTTGCACAGCTGAATGAACTACATAGTGTTATTAAGCGATCTGTTGAACACCATCGTAGCAGCAATTCACCGAATGCCCATCAGATTCCGTTGTTATTAGATAGAACAGACTATCTCTTCGAACCTTCGTCAGGTTTGGCCGTACCTAACACGCAATCAATGCTAAGTAATCGTGTTGAAAACCAGATAATCAACCAGACAACCTACAAGCACAATCTAATTCCAGATAACGAAATAGTGGTTAACCCAGCATTAGACATTTCTATTGGGGTGGAAAGATGAAGAAATTCTTTACAATTGGGGTGGCTATAGTTGCATTCATTCCGTACACAAGCCATGCATTCTTAGCTTGGACGATTGTAGATCCAGCCAAAACAGGTCAAAAAGCTAGTCAAACAGCCACTGATGGTATGACAGCAGCTGAAAGAGCGCTGACTAAGTCTCAAGAAATGGCAAACGAGATCAATAACGCGATTAAATCATTCCAAAACGACGACAACCTCAAAGCTTTCCATACAGCTACTGTATCAGGTAGTCACTCTGAAACGCACAATTTGCTAATGCAATCAAAGATGGAAGTTACACCAGGCCTTTGTGAATTTGTTGAGAGGGCGTATGTAGCTAATTTTGATGAACAAGGCTGTCTATTCTTTGATGATGATGGCCTAACTAGTTCACTAGTAATTGAGGGGGAGAAGGTACTTCCTGGAAAACTAGCCGAAGAAACCTTTGATAACCTTAAGTCCAGCATATCTCATAGAGCTCCTATTGGCGCACCTAACCTTCACGAAGAATACACAATCCTTCTAAATGACACCTTTGGGCAAGCAGTATTGAGTGAGTTATCGCACGAAGACCGTTTAGCTATGGATCAGTTAGTTGGTCTATTAACAACTCAAAATCAATCTACGATCCCTCACCCAAAAGACATGAAAGGTTCTGACGATGAACTCAGATTAACTAGAAAACTGAATAGATACCTTCGAAGTGACTTAGCGATTGCCACTATGAAATCGAGTTATATAAAACGCTCCCAATTGAGCGATATGAACTCTATTCAGTCAGATATATGGCAAGGCAGAACGGAAGAGCTTAGCGATATGAAATCCTTAGGAATGCCTGTAGAGACAGTTAATGGGCTGTCTCCTAGGCCGACCAGCGAAAGTGTTGCTCGGATGGATGCAATTCAATCAGCACGATTAGCAAGATACCTTTTGGCCTACTACGAATCACTACTTACAAGAGAAGCCAACCTTGCTCTTAAGACTCAAATTTTAGCGGAGTTAGCAGAAAATGGACTATAACAAACACTCAATAACAGACCTTATTAACAGCATCCCGCTAGAGTCTATTAGGCTTGAAACACCTGACTTTGAATTCGCAAGCCAAGGACAGAGCTTAAGCACCTCTTCTGTAGCTCCCAATTTACCAGAAACTATCAACTTCACTCCAATATCAGAAATAACACCTGACACACCAATAAAACGGTATTCATTTTCACCTACCGTTAACATTGAAAGTACTGGTATCGATGCTGGTGGTATTACAAATGTAGCTGCGAGCTTAAAAAATTCAGCTATTGAGCACTCCGTAGGAAAAGGATCACCTTCAACTGAAGAGCATGTATTGAAGCATACTGAACCTGCTGAGGAAAAGCATATAAAAACAAAAGAAGAACCCCCAGAACAAAAAACTGCATCCCCAGACCAACCAGCAACTATTGAACGTAATGTTGAGAATGAAAACGTTCCTAAACAGGATGAAGAGAAACCAAATAATAGAAAAAAAACTACCCCACCAAGTAAGGAAAACGGAAGGGAGCAGGATAGTGTACAAAATAAAGAAAACAAGAAGGTCGACCAGTACAACCAAAACATAAATACAAATAGGAACTCTTATGGCCTATTTAACCTCAACCATAACGGCTCCAAAGCTCAAGGTGGGCCTTCTTTCTTAACAAACTCCTACAACAAATTAAAAGGAGAACAGCCAGGGTTGAAACAAATCAACAGTGTCATTGATAGGTCAAGAGATCTTCAACAGTCCTACCTGGACCTAAAAGGACTGATTGCAGAAGGAGCACCAGCTTCAACACTTAAAAAAGCTGAGAAAAACTTCGAGAAGATAGCTAGTGACCTAAATAAAAGTGTTTCAAAAGTTCAAAAGGGATTGGACAACCTTGGTCCTAATGCGATTGACCAACTAGGCAAAGCCGTAGGCCAAGACAAGCTATCCCAATGTAAAAAATCACTTGAAACTGCAACTAAATTACTTTCTGGAGAAAACGTTCAGGAAGTAGGTATGCAGACTAGCAAGATTGTCCAGAAAGCTGCGGAAAACATGCACAAAACTGTTGAAAACATTACAAATACAATTAACACAACCATCAACATGCTTGGGTTAGGAAGAGGTTAACGATGAGCAATTTTATTGAGTTAATGGAAAGTGAAAACGTACCAACAAACTTTAAATTTCTTCTAGGATTCCATCAAGAGACCAGCAAGCTTTCGCACTTCGGAATCGCAAAGCACATTGGTTTACTAGATCAATACATTGAAGATAGCGTTGACTTAGGTTTGCTTAACAATATGACGCTTGAAGAACTATGCATTCAGTTTCCTCACCTAAATATGAGTAAAGAAAAGTTATCTATCTTGAAATCAGGAGTACCTTACTTCAATGGCTTGTATCAACTAGAAATAAACAAAGAAGCCTACAAGTATAAGGACCTCTATGACTATTGCACTGATGGTAAATCAATTGTTCTGAACCTAAACAATAAACCCATAATATTTTTGCCTAGCGAAAATGATTACTATCAACTACAGCTCGATATTAGTAGCAAAAACCACTCTAACGAAATCGTTTTTTGGCTTGATTGCGCTGGCTTATTACCTACAACAGCCACCGAATCATCGGCTCCCGGTACAGGGATCGCCATACAAGAACAAGTCATGGCAAATAACTACTATATAGCCATAGCACCTGAAAGTGAGATTGTTCGTAACCTTTCTAGGATAGACTCCAGTGTATTCTCGAAAGTTAATGAAAAGCTATATGAAGACCAATTACCACATCAGGCCGAAGGGTGTATTGAATTTCTTTCTTTTGCGGAAAAGCACCTGATACACAAGATCCACTTCAATATTATAGATAGCTCTATCAATAGAGTCGTCTGTCTAAATCAAATGGTTACTGAATCTTTTGATTGGACTTCTCTAGGTATGTATCAGGGGTTAAAGCTATTTTTGCAAGAATCCGGCATACCTACCAAAGCTTTAAATGAAACCCCGTATTCAGGTTTCACGGTTATAGAAATGCTTACATCAGAACATACTGATGAAAGCTTTGAATGCGGCATTAAAATAAACTCAATCCCTATCCCTGGCGGCTATACCCTAATTTTGGACATGATGTACACATCTGAGTTTGAGATAGAGACAAATCAGACAAGCACTCCTGAAATTCAAGAGGGAATTGTTCAGTTAAGCTTCGGGAGTATTAAACAAGATCCACTTGGTGGAATGATCAATAGCGTACGAGAGCATTTGAATGAAGAAAATGGAGATACATTTCTAGCGTATGAAGATTCATTTCCTATCTACTTAACAGATCTTGTTCACACAAACCTCTCAGGTGATATCAATAGTTTACTCTCACAGTACGCTTCTTCAGGTATGCAGTTCCTAATAATTGGAGAAATCTCTAGCGAATTCATTGCCAATACTGCACTGATTGCAGCACAAAATGGCTTTATGGTGTTCGGATGGGTTTATTCGGCCACAGAGTCAGGCGCACTAAAAAAATTCACGTATAAACAATCTATTTATAGACAAAGCGAACCTCATGCACTTGGGCAACTCGTTAGACCTATCCAAATTGAACATGAAACTAGCGAGTAGGGGGAACTATGAATCACAATACACCTAGTAACATTGTAGAAAGACTAGAAGCAAGTCTCCGAGGCACGGTCTATGCCACTAAAAAAGACCGTAACAAAACTATTTTGAGAGATTATGGACATCCATTCGGACGCTCCAAGAACTCAATGGGTGCTAGTTTAAAGCTTTCCGATTACGTGAATGGAAAGTCAAAAAGTCTCAATGAAACTTATTCGAGGGAATTTGCAGAAGTTCATTGGGCTAAAGCCGCTGCATTGGCCATCCATCTAACATCTGGATTTGAAGTCTATTCAAAAAATGGTATTTCTGAATTCTTTGAAGAGCGTAAAAAGCTCGGAAAAATTGCAAGTGAGCTCAGGGCTACCGGAGACGATGTATATAAAAATCCTGAGTATGTGGCCGCTAAAAACAAAGCATATGAAGCATGGCAACGTAGGTTTAGTCCAGAACACAACTCAGCATCAATCTTAGATAAAACTCACAAAGCTCAAGATTCACTTTTAAGTGAGTTCTCTAGCCAAGCAGTTAAACTTGGGTACATAGATCATTCTTCACTTTTTAGATTAGAGAAGCTAGTTAGAGAAAACATAAAGTCTCTAAATAACGGGGTTCATGAAAATGAACTAGCTAATCCTGCTCAAATGTATCAACACAAAGCTGAACTTTATGAGCTAATGTTGAGCGAAACGTATCAAGCAGACACTAAATCACTGCAGCTTCTTGGTAAAAATATGTTTCAAGAGCACTTAAGTGAGATACAAAGTTACGCAGATAGTCAAAAGTACACAAGCTCTAGTGGTAAGCGCGTTGATTTTGACATTGACCTAAACTCATACGCTGACTCTCCAACTATTGGTGAAAATGGTGCAAAAGTCGGAGGTATCGCTAAGGAATTCCACCACAAAGGCGGTAAAAAGTCAGAATGGTCGGTTGCAGCTGGGATTAGGGTTTTTTACAACGACAAAAATCCGAGTGACATAACGCCAACGGTCTCACTTGCCGTCGGTATTTCGCTTATAGGTCGAGACTCTACATTTATCAGTTTTAAACCTGACTTCAAAGGCTGGTGCGAACGTCTACCTTGTGCCCCTTTGGGTAACGAGGCAAACCTAACAGCTGAGCAAGCTCGTCTTGCTCACGAAACTCGTCAAAAAGAACTAGCGGATAAAATAGCTGCCTCCGCAAAAGAAGCAGAGCTTAAGCATCAACAGAAGATGCAAGAGATAGCTGAAGCTAACGCTAAACGTGAGATCGAGGTTAAAACCTTAATTGATGCCAATTTCGAAAAACCAGAACTCACTAAAGATTCCGTAAAAGGCACTTATATCCAAAAAAAACATTTGGAGGCCTTACTAAACTATCCAGAACTCCATGGTCTGATGAGACTAACATCTTTATACGACCAACCAGCGGTTAGCATTCAAATGGGCCCTAATGTGGAGGAGACTAGAGGGTTACAGTTCTTAGCCCATAATGGCTCTCCCTGGAACAAAGAAAATCCCACTAACAAAATGTTTGAAGTCATGAATGACGACATGAAAAACAATTTTGTTCAACTCGGCAATATTACACCTAAGACAACGATCATAACGAGTGAAGGCTTTGCTAATGGAGGGTCTTTGTTTATCGCCGCTAAGGAACGTGGTTTAGATGTTGCTGTTGTTTGTGCGATGTTTGCTAATAATATCTCTCACGCAATAAAGCGGTACAGCCAGGACTACCCTAACAACCCCCTATTAAACGCCTCAGATAATGACTGTTTTTTAAAAGCCCCTACGAGTGAACACTCGATTAGAGCTCTTAATTTGAATACAGGCGCGAAGGTCGCTCTTCAAGCTTACGACGAATTTGGGGTAAAAAGCTTTAGCGTTGATTGGGAAAAGTTAGATGTACTTCCAGAAGCCACTGCAATTAAGGCTACAGACTACAATAATTTATTCGATATTTTTGAATATGATAAAGCTATAGAAGTTATGGGAGACCAGTTAGAGCTGGTAATAAGCAACAATACTACACCATCAAAAGAGTATGTCGCTCCCAGGAAATTTCTGGATGCAGAAAGAGATAAATTCACTGATATCTTTGATGCATATGGCATCGATGGGACCCTACTAACCACTAGCTTTCCCGTTGGAATGCAATTCGAAACTCCAAAAGCAGTATCCGTAGAACAAGAGCGAATAGATCACCGAGTCTCTGAGCTACCTGTTCAAGAAGCTAACGTAGCTCCTAATGAACATAATATAGAACGAATAGTGTCATATTCGCTACAACGTCACATCGACGGAGATTGGCAAACTATTGAGAAAGCAGACACCGCTAAAGAAATTTTAATAAACCTAGAAATTGAAAAGGGACACGCAGTTCAGATAGCTTATGAGAAGTTTTCTCAAGCTGAAAAAAACCTTGATAGTGCTTACACCAAAGCTCTCGAATATGTTGGTTCAACATACAGATGCTTTGACGAGGAATCAAAAGTACCTTTTACTTCCGCAGATACATACAACGATATTAGGGATATTCAATTGGCCCATGATGTCGTTTTGCTTGTTGAGAATGAAACGGGAACATTTGCTAGACCAATAAGAGTTTCTGAAGATGGTGAGCTTGTTATCGGAGGTAGCAAAGGGCTGAAACAACCGAGATACAACAGCAGAGCAGACCTTGCACAAGACATCAACGCTGTAGTCGAATCAATATATTTTAGTAACAATAATTATCAGTGGCTTACTGATCAAAACTTTGTATTACGAGATATTGATGCAGATGGTAAGCCAGACAGAACTACTTCAAGGACATTTGAGGAAGAATTCGGCCTCAGCGTATCGGAAGTAATGTCTACATTAGTGGACCCAAGGTCGATACAAGCAAAGCTCGAAAACTCAAATCAGACAATCAAAATAAATTGTACGACGACAAACGAACTTGAACCAGTAACTGAATTAGAAATTGACAGTAATGAAGTTGCTTATGAGCTTGACAGAATCAGCTCTCAACCAAACATTATTGATATCGATACATCTGCTTTTTCTAGTGCAGATCAAAACTTCTATATCGAACCCGCTGAGCGGCAGTCAAAACCTTACACAGTTAAATCATTTGCACCTAATGGAGCTGTAAACGGTAACTATGAGTTCGATTCATTGGCTCTTGCAGAGAATAAAATTGACGCATTGAATGGCACTAAATTCACCATACCTACAACCGTTTACTATATTTCAAAGCATGGTGAAACGCCTATATCAACAACAATCGACCCTGTGGATTTACCGCTATTGCAGCCAAAAGCACCACTGCAAGAGGAACCTGGTCAACTTTCTCGAGAACTAGAAACCTGCTTAGTACAAATTGATTCAACAGATTGGGGGACGTACGAACTCCCAATATCAAATGATACCCCGATAATGTTGAACCAAGAGGGTAGCTGGGTTAATGCATCAACTGGAGAGCCGACAAAGACTCTTAGCTTAATTGAGCTATACAACATCGAAAACGCCCATACAGAAGGTTTAGATAACGATAATGAATTAACCTTAGATAGTACCAACTTCGCAGAGCTTGCTGCCGATGGTGGCTTCGATATTGATTTCAGAGAACAATATACAGGCTTGGACCATGATCTTATTGAAACCACACATGAAATAGAACCCATTGTCGATGATTTCAACTTTGATATTGACACATTAGCTAACCTTGACATGAATGAACTGGAACCTGAAATAGAGGGAGCCCAGTTAGAACAGCTCAAAGAAAATATAGTTGATGCTATTGACCTAGAAACAGACAACGAGCCTGTAAACCACGAGCAAGAACTGACTAACCCTGACGCTTGGTCCGATGAACTCACTCACGGCAATCATAACCTGGAAGAGAGCATTGAGGTTGAGGCAGAAACGGATAGCCCAGAATTACTCGATAATGCAGATGACTGGTTGGATGAATTATCTGAACTTGACGCCCCATCGTTTAAACCCTCAACAATCGACCCATTAGAGAGCGATATGCCTGATTTTTCAGGTATGGAAGACGTTGAATGGGGTCTTGATGATTTCGGCATAGATGAGGAAGAGCAAACCATTAGTGTTGCTGGCTCAGAACATGTTGAAAACCAGGGCACAATAGATTTGTTTGAGTTAGCTGACCAAGAAGTGGAAGTCCAATCCGTATCTAACGAACAGCCATCATCTGTAAGTCAAGCAGAAAGACACAGTATAGATACGACAATCAATGACGTAAGTATTGAATTGGGTCAAGTTGACCCCAAGTCCGATGGACTGGATCTTAAGCATCAGAAAACTACAGGGGTAGGCGAGCGTTCCTTGGCTGAGCAATCTATGGAGAAGATTGATAGAACGACAGATGTGCTTGTCAACTCTACAACAAGACCACCAAACAGCGATGAACAAGTAATAAAAACTAATACTGGGGCAAAATCATTAAGTCAGCTAGTGTTAGATGAACTAAATGCTACAAGTATTAACTTTAGTGACCAGTTCACACCAAAAGATACTTTTGTTGGAATTTCAAGCTTTACGACGGTAGGTGCCTGGGCCGATAGTTCGAAATATTGGAAATCAACAACCACTGTAGAAGCCTCTACTTTGAATGTTAGAAGTGAAATCGATTTACCTTTAGTAGACGTAGAAGCTCCAGATGTTAATGTGCCAACAACAGAACAATTAACGTCTATATTCGATAAATCTAAGCAGAAAGCTTGGAATGAACAACGAGCCGCAAACTCAATCCAGGCGCAAGTCGAAATGTTTGAGGAAATTGCGCTTTCTGAGAACCAAAACTTTAATGCGAACCTAGATGTTGCACCAGACCTTGATGGTACTTCCTCTTCCTATAACCCTAATAGTGAACAGACATCCTCAGATGCGATACCGTCAAAAGACACAACAAGCCCTGACATAGAAAATACAGCTCCTGCAAACGAGATAAAGGATGAATCCAGAAATGGACAACACCAAAGTGAGATAGAAAAGGAACTTTTAAAAGTACTTCAGTCACTCAAATCCTCAGATAAGGAGAGTGTGGCCCATCTTACTGGACTACTTACAAACATAGCTGAGAGTGCAGCCAAAAATGCCATAGACGTCCATGACGTTAAAAGTAGAATTGAGACACCACATAAAGTAGAAGTGACTAACCAATCAGAGGAGCCTATCCAGGTTGTAACCAAAACATTCTCGGAGACAACAAAGGTCAATATTAATGACTTCGACTTCGATGATAATCCTGATGTAAAAGCTTATGTGAAACTTGCTAATGAACTTGTAGGCGACAAAGGACAGTCAGCTATACAAAAGAAAGCAGCCTTCCTATACGCATCAAAGACATCTCCAGAATCAGATACCAAAGAGCTAACTCAAAAAGCACTTGAAGTATTGGTATCAATAAAAAAACCTGAAGACAACTTAGCTAAACAAGAATATGCATCTAAAGCTAGTGAAATAGGCAATTGGTTGGCGACTGAAGCTAGAGTGGGGATGATGATCGAATCTACACGCAATGAGCAAGGCTACGTGACGAAATTTTCTGCTCTTGATAAAAAGCTACACGCAAAGGTACATGAATATCTTACCACGCCTTCAAGCCCAATTAAGGGCGCTAATGACCCTATATACTTTAGTCGAATTTGTCTAAAGGACGCTATTGAAAAACGTCAAATACCTGAGGATACGCTTAGGCAAGCTCTTTTCGGCATATGGAATAGCCCTGTGGGTAATACAGGTGAACTATCTAAATACTACAACAAAGTTGCTACCAGACTGCACGAAACTGGAGTAAGGAAGGTAGTTAACGATCTTAAAGAGAAAGGTATTATTGAGAATGACCCTAGTAGTAGACAAAATCTACTGTATGAAGACCCACTAGATGGGACACAAAAGTCCTTAAAGATTTCAAGTTTAAAATCTGCAGCAGCTGGTTTGGTAGCAGAACGTGAAATACAAGCTGCAAAAGAAATGCCTCGAACAGCGAAGAAGAATCAACGTGAGCCATACAGCTACTTCGTAGCTAAAGCATTTGAGAATCTAACTGAAATTAGTACTCCTTTAAAAACGGAGATTGATTTAGATAAGCCATGGAGAGCAACATTGCGAAGAGGTGATGGTTCGCGTTCTGATATGAACTCCAAAGAGCAAGAAACTATGGAGATTACAAGATAACAATGATTTCTTATCTGTTCCTGGTAATTACTGGTAGTCTCATTGCAAAGATCACTTATGTCATAGCTGGATTACTGCCACAAATTGAAGAAGATGAGATCAGAAATGATCTCATCACCTATTATCCTGAATACTCTTTAGAACCAAGTAACCGTGAAGGACGGTTTGACTTCACTAGCTTATGCAAAAGTGTTGGATACTGGGTACCTTTCTCCTGCATTGCTGGTGGCCTGAAGGGAAACAACCAAACTTATAAAGAGGTATTTGTATTAGAAATTACCGTAGCCGCTTCAACGGTGACTCTATACCAAATAGCAACTTCATTTGAGCAGTTTCTTTTAATGCTCATTTTCTTTTGCCTAACAGCAATGGCGTTTTTGGTTGACCTAGCGAGTCAATTTCTACCAGAAAAACTAACAAATTTCATTTTATGGTCTGGTTTGGTTCTGGCTTGTACAGAGTATGGCTATCTATCTTCCGAAGAATCGCTTAGCGGTGCTTTATTAGGGTATGGGCTTCTTTACCTTTTCAATACTATGCATAAAGTGCTTTACAAAAATATTGGAATGGCAAATGGTGATTTAAGGCTGGGGGCTGGTATAGGGGCTTGGGCTGGCGTAGAGATAACAATGCTCACAATACTCTTTATGTTTGTGTTCATCGTCATAACATACATAAGAGGAACGAGAGGGCAGTATCCACTGGGGCCATATATAGTGATAAGCTCTTACATAGCATTCATAGTCAACAATCCCAGTTTTTTAACTATTAATTTTTAAATTAAAGCAGCTATCGTAGCTGCTTTATTTTCTAATATGAATAGTAATATGGGCCCTACCAAACCACTACCTCATGTTACTTTCATCCAACCCATATTCTGTCTCCGCTAAATCGAGTAGCAGATTTAAAAACTCATCATTCGTTGAAGACTTAGCTACTCTCTTACATAAGGAATCAAACCTTTTTTTGGTAAGCTTAGACAGTGCCATTGTGGTTGTTGAAGTTTTATCACGAGATTTCGCAGCATGAAACAAACCGACGAACTTATCTACTCTAGACTCTGGAAAGAAAACCAATAATTGCATGAAAGTAGACCGAATCTTCTGTACATCCGTTTCATCAATTTTATTAAGCTGAGATTGAATTGCTTTAGATGTTGTACGAAAACCATCCGGGTCATTGCAGTGGTTAAGTGCCAAAAAATTATCGTTAGCATCCAGAATCCACTTTAAAAACTGGTAGTTATTTGGCCCACGTATGTTAACTTTTTTGCTTAATGAATTAGACATGAGTATCGGCCTTTTTATACAGCGTGAAAAACACGGTCGTCCATAACCAAGCTAAAACGTAAAATCCCTCGCCGGGAGGAGCTGTAAGCAAACATCCAATAGATACAATTACCACTGCAACCTCAACGGCCTTTAAGAGGGTAGGAGATAGTACTCCACCTTTGAACTTATGAATGATGCATAGCAAACCAAGTACAAATGCCGACGTCATAAAGACTAAGACTGCATTTCCTTCAACAACTGATGACACCAAACTTACGGTAGCAAATAGGGCAAGTAACATCATAAATTTGTTAAAAATCTTTAGCATTTGTACTCCTGATCTCTTAGTTATATATACTCAAAGTCAGCATGCTTAGAAGCTTCAGTACCTACGTACGAGTATTCCGCTTTTCTCACACGAACAAAGAGGGGGCTATAGCTATTATGTTGGTTGAAGTGGCCAACAGCATGGTTTCTTTCGTCAGCGATAGCTCTTTCGATTAAAGCTGATTTAAACTCGCTATACGTAGTGCTCCTATTACCATCGGAATCCTCAGGTAACTCCAAAATCAAATTCAATATCAAATCTGAAAATTTATCATTTGGTTCTGGTAGCTCAGAGTCGAGTCTATCGAGTAAGGAAATCGAATCTGATATCACACGGTAGATTAGAATATCAGTAAATTTAAGCTTCTCGAGATCATTAGAAAACTCAGAATCGATGCCTTCAACTCTGTTTAGAATTGAGCCGAGAACATCGTTAATAGCAACGTCTGACTTGGATTTGAGTATTTCTTCATCAACCTCACTACTTTTGAGTGACATCAGAGTAGAACAAAGCTCATCGACAACGATTTGAATTGATTTTTCATAAATTGAGTCTCTTGTAGTTAGCAATCGCTCGCAGAATGACATGTGTCTTTCAGCAATATGAATCCTTTCAAGTTCTGAGTTCAACAAAGATCTCCTAGATTCACCTGCCTTTTCATACTGAGAAACTTTTCTGTTTAATCGTTGCAGTTCCTCTTGTAACTTATCAACTCTTAACGAGAAATCAGAGCACTCTGCTTTTAACAAACGTAAGTCAGAAGAGGTTGATTCAAGAGATTCGATTTTCTCAAGCTTCACCTTCTTATCTGCCTTAGCTTTTCTCAACTGTGTACGATTAGATGCAATTGAAGCGTTAGCTTTCTTGGCTCGTTCAATATATAAACTGGCAAGTTCAATTAGTCTTAGATAAAGAGGTTGTCGAGCGCCTTTATAAATGCTTCTTTGAGATTCAATAGCGCTTCTAGTGCATCTCTTTAAAGAGTCAACGCTATCCCTATTAAAAAGCACGAGCTGGTCTTTCTTAAGAATAATGTCCTTAGCAATAAAATCTTCAAAACGTTCGTCATACAGCTTTGCTGTCCTCTCAGATATCTCTTTTATGCTTTTCTCGCGGAATTCAGAGTTACTTAACGTTTGGTTTGGTGCATTCTTTAGTACGTCCATCATTATTTCTTCTGAACGACGAAGAGAAACATCAACGTTATCCAGTAACAGCTCAGTAGGACGAAGAGTATTGCTCTCATCAATCGTGCATAATCCCGCTCTAACGAAATACATTAAAGCGTCTTGCACTTTGAAAGGTATGTCAGAACCATAAGAGACATTATTCAATAAATTTGAGCGCTCTTGTAGAAACTCTAAATCTGAGTCACTTCTTAATGCGCGAGCTTGGGCCCGTACTGCTCTTGATATTTGGCATGAAAATAGGGCAATTGAAATCTCATCAACAACTTTAAAAATCTTAGCTGCAAATCTTGTAATCCTATTATCTAAAGAGTTAGTTAGGGTCAAGTAGCCTAATCGCTCATCTAGCCACATGAAATCCTTATGACAGATAAGCAAAGAGTGAGCTAATTCCTCTCTTTTATGTACAGGCAGCTTTTTAGGCATGAGAGGTAGTAAGATTTGCTCTTGTATCATCCCATTGAACTTTACAGCTCGTTCTGCGTGGTTAAGAAGGTTTTCTAACTTAACGTTAAAGTTGTTTGGAATAAGGAAAAGCGTAGACTCTTTAGTATTTCTCTCACGACCCTTTATACGTGTGTCATTGAACTCAAAATAGAGCCTCTTAATTTTGAGTTGTCTCGTGTCGACTTTTGGTCTGAACTCTAGGATTTTCATCAGCCCCAAAACATTAAATGGTTTTTCACTAAATGCTTCTTGATGTCCAAGCTTGGGGTTAAAACTCTGATATTTGGGATCGGCTAAACGTTGGGCAAGTAGCCCAATTTCAATTGGGACCTGAGAGTACAGGTAATCAAACAGATTTTCGAAAAACTCATCCCACGATTTAACTAGTTCCTTGCCAAACGAATCTACAAGTACACTCTTGATGACACGGATTCTTTCGGTACTAACAGTTGCTTCTGGGTACTCCACGTCAAGAAATTCTTTAATCTGAGCTTGAGTATGTGGACCCTCACCATTTAGCCCTAGTGCCAACTCTAAAATTCGGGCGTTGCGTTTGGGATTCTCTAGTAGTTCAATCTTTTGAACAATGTCTGCCAGCCTAGAGATAAGTAACTTTTTGGTTTTTGGCATTCTTATCACCTTAAATCAAAGGTTTACTACTTTTGTATTTATTATATTGCGGTAATAACCATATTGCTAAGAATTCTATTATATATTATAGCAAATGTTAAGTCAGCTTTGTGTTAATAAAATTAGATATATGCTATAAATGGACTATAAACAATAGAAAGTGGAGTTCACAATGACTGTAGAGCTAGAAGAGTTAAAAAGCCCTTGGGTGGAACTGTATGAACAATGTTTAGAATCAGCATACGATTACCCTTACAGTGACTTAGAAGGTTTCCCTGGCTTATACGCCAGAAGACTTAAAACAGCAATTTTGCTAAAACAAAATAGGAACAAAAAAATCAGTATAACTGAAGCAAGTACGATTGCAGATAGAGCAGCAAAACACACCCTAGTCGAACTTAGGGCTAAGTTCACAGAGCGTTGTAGTTTTTCACACATCAAAAACGAGCTCAGAAAGGGTAGTGCTAGCCAGATTCCAGGAAGAAAAATAATAGACAATGGTATGGCTGCAAAATTCATGAACATTGTCGTTGGTTTCCCTACCTATAAACTAAGTTCTAACGAGATTAAATTTCTCCTTTCGAAATTCGATAGTGACTTAGTACACTACGATAGTGAGAAGTGGTACATAACGATCAAGGTTTTTGAATTGCATTTAGAAGAGGCGGAACCGACACCACAAGAGATGGCTGTTCTGGATAGCGTTGCACGATCTTCAATTCCTAGCATTATTGCATACACATTGGACTCAGATTACAAGATCGACTGGAAGGACTTTTTTAACGCTGTTAAAGCAAGAGTTAAAGAAACAGTTAAACAAGGTTTTAATAGGTTCAAAAGTCGGAAAGGGGACTTAGACAATGAACAAATTGAGGCTCTCTTTGACGAATAAAATCGCTACCAACTCCTTTCAAAAGTGGGGCTTAACTAAACAGTGCTAAGCCCCATTAGCCCCATTTTTCTTAAGCTATCAGCAATGACTCCATGTTGAAATTATCAATAGCTAAGCTATCAGAGACACCATCTTTACTTTCAAGATAATCATCTTTCGTAGAAAAAGCATCTGGCTGTTCAGTTTGCCCCTCAACAGCTCTAAAGCCAATAGGGTGGTTTGAAAGCTTTTCAATACTTGAAGCTATTTTAGCCAAATGTTGCTCAACATTTTCGAGTGTCTTGTACTCATTACACTTAAACCTTTCTTTATTACTTTGGTTTTGAAGGAAATGAATAGCAGAATTCATCATATTGATAGCATGTTGGTTGACATCATTAAGAGCTTGCTTGGGATCGTTTTCGGAATGTGCAGACAAATAAGTATGAACGAGACCTTGGTGATACACAGAAGAATCCGTTATGTGTATGCTAGCTCTTCTCTTTACTTTATCAATGTGTAACCCTAAGTTGCGGCACCAATCCCAGTCTCTGATCTCATGAGGGAGGATGTTATCAAAATAATACATAAGCTTATCGAACTCACCCTCTTCGATGAAATACCCAATTCTAATTAACTCTTCGACTAACGATTTGAGAGTTATTGATTTTGAATTCGCTAACTCTCGGCATTCTGTTGAGTAATCATTTGGTATCCTTATTTCCACTTTTAATGAAAAGCGCCCCATGACCTTTGCCTACTTATTCTTTTTGTTGTTTTGGTACCAAAGCTCTGCAAACAACTCAAGGCCCCAAGCGTTTAGCTTGTCTGCTTCATCTGGTATGAGGAATGAGTTGTTATCTTTACCGTAATACTCTTCAATTAAAGGTGTAATTTCTTCACGCAATGCGGCAATAGTACCTCCAATGAATATGATTAAATCAATATCTACAGCTTTAGATAAGGTATCAGTGATTGCGCCAAAAATCTTACTAGCTAGCTCCTTCCGTGCATTCTCTGCCCATTCTGAATGATCTTTTTCAACCCCCCGAACTGTAACAATACCTTCATCAATTAACTTACGGCACTGCTGATGTGTGGGTGTGGTGAAACCTAAATCGTAAAGGTAGTTGGATGCTTTTTTGACAATCTGATTGAACCCGATGTCCTGGGTGACAGAACGATCCATATCAATAGTTCCATCGTCAAACACAGCTATATCAGTTGTTTTACCACCAGGATCAGCGATTGCGATCGTTTTTCCTATGTATTCAGGGTTATGTACCAACATCCCTGAATCATCTCTCTTAAATAGGAATACACGAAGGGCTGCTAGTGCTTCGGGCTGAACAAGTAGAGCTTCAATATTTGACTTCCGCAGCTTCGATTCCGGGTCAGTACCTAAGTGATCAAAAGATCTCTGCATAGAGAGCATCTTTTGCTTAACATTGTTTTCGTTGACGGACCCATCTGTTTTAAAGAACTGTCTTAATGGCATTCCAGTACAAAGAACGTACTTTTTATTGAGTAACTCATCTCCAAATTGATTTAAGCCATGCTGCAGTAAAACCTGAGCTGCTTCACTATTGGAGAAGTCATCGTTCCTGGGAATAGGTTGTTTTACCTCACCAATGGTGTAAGCGTTACCTGTAACAGCAGAAGTAAATTTCGTTTGAACAGGAGCATTACTTGATACTGAAAAGGTTTCATCTAGTACCGCAAAACGTTCAGTCGAACGTTGGATGTGTGTAGGAAAGGAGGTTTTAACAGATTCAGCTGAGATCTTATGTTGGGCATTACCGTCATCATACCCAATAAATAGTGTTGAACAGTCGTTAAACATAGTAAAATATCTCTATTGTTTTTTAGTGATAAATGCAATATATAGCATGTCTGTGACAACCTCAAATATTTTCACTTTAGGAGGCAGGTGTTGATTGAAGACTGGCGAGAGAAGTTAAAGGAGAACTTGGAGAGAAATTACCAAATAGAAGTATCATCTCTCTATATATCGAAAAAGAATCGAATGGTATATGTACAATTTTCTGACAGTTCAAATGTACAAAAATACTTAGGTTTAAATTTAGACCTAGTCGATGTAGTGATTAGACAAAATACATGGGAATATTGCCAGAATAGCAAGGTATCAACGTTAATTGAAAAACGACATAGAGTAAAACTACCAAAGAATAAAATGAGTAAATATTGCTTCGAATCTTAGTAAGAGTAATCGAAAACTAAGTTATTTTTTATCAGAAGATCTATTTAACTTTAGTTAAATAGATCTTCTGATAACCTATTTTATGGTAAATGGCCATTATGTTTAATACTCACAAATTTCAAATTCACAGGGGAAAGAGATTTCACATAGTCAACTTTCAAAAGGAGGTATCTAACTTATTGATATTTGGTAGGTGGTAACAACTACGTGTACAAAATTCCAATCGTCGCGAATTTAACATAACATAGATAATATACACTAAGAGTGTAAGAGCAATTTTAATATGTCCTCTTATACTTAATGAACATGCAGAGCTTTGAGTACCTCAACCGATGCTAAATCCCATGATTGACCGAGACTTTAATCGTATTACAGTGATGCAAAATGTTCGCGAACACCGCCTTCGTCAAATCGACGATTTAGGCTGCAAATATATATAATTTAAGCCCTCGACAATTGGAAGCTTATGTAGTCAGTTAAGCCAGTTTGGTGCTTCTACGTTAGCACATACGTCAAGAGCCGAATCAAGCAACCGACGTTTTCTTTGCCTAATCATCTGAACATCATGGGAGCTCAATACTTTGATTTGTAGCTAACATTCGCTTGTGAGGTTCTAACGGAACAACACAACTTGGCTCTGACTGTCTATACACTAAGTCAGTTGATGACAGTCGATGGCCCCACGTGCCACACTAGCCATTTGCTTGCCAACCTCGTTATTCACATAGGTCAAATAATAAATAGTATTTTCAATTTCTGAATACAAAGGTGGAAGGTTATCATTAAGGTTCCAACCTCATTTTAAAGTAAATTGTTCTGAGCTCCTTGCTCTAAGTAGACCTCAGTTGCTCTCCCCAACATCCCCCTGGCCTTCACTCAAAATATTCACATTATTTCAAAAGATACGTCTCTTAACATCTTAAAAATGGACGCACCTATCGCTTTGGCAACATCACACATTGAGCTGTCTAAAGCTAAAACATGCTCTTAAGTTGATAACTTAAGATAAATCCACCACAGCACTTAATTACTCACAGTTGTAGATATGCCCTGGCAAAGGGTCTTTTTTGTCCTGACCGATTAGTGGCTATTTGGTGGGACTGTAATGGCAATTGGATGGCATTAATCAAGCTAATATACCCGATGGACATTTAATAAGTGAGTAAAGCATTACGTCACAGTGAGAGTAATCGGACACTTAAAGGTCATAGAAAGGAGCCCAAAAGGACAGTGTAATTTTTGATATTTACAAATATGGGAGAAAAACAAGTCTGTTAAACAAAACGCAGACCCTTCTTTAGAATTAAAATATTTTAATACTTTTAAATTTAAAATAATTAAAAGGGCTTCGCCAAAATATAGATCGAAATAATCAATGTCAAGTTCTTTGATATTGCATTGTGATCGGGGGATGACGGGTTGGCTGGGGCCGAGCTGTCGGGGGTGACCCCCAAGAAGCGGGAAATTAAGCATTTAGGGCTTTAGCCCTAAGTGCTTAAATGGATAATTCGCTATATCCAGAGTGATCAATTGACTCTGTCATGGTGATCTTGCGACCAAAGAATGACCACTCTAATTTACGTACTAAACGTGTTTTGTACTGGACTTCTGAAATTACAGAAGGCGTAGTTTCCACACCAAACGTTTCTCTCAGTAACTCTTGTGCCTTAGCAACTATTGACCCCTGCGTAATCTCGAATTGAAGATCGAACAACTTTTCTTTCACAAGGTCTCCGATAGGTGTTTCTGAGGCTTTGCCGAATTCATATTTTATTCCCAGTTCACAGTAGACAGCGTTTGGAGTTTTTTTCTGAAATTCCGCGCTAAAGAATCTCCCCTGAGTTAAACCCATATCGTTATCACCAACTTGACCAATAATCTTGCCGTTAGTGATGTAGAAGTTATGAACTGTTACTTTCATTTTTTGTCCCGCCAGTAGTATTCCCAACTGTTTCCATTATACCAAAACCAGATTAAAATACCACATTAAAACACAAACAAAAGTAAAATATACTTAACTATTATTATTGACTTTTATCCAGACAAAGACGACACAATAGGGCTCGATAGAGGGTTAGCTTTTTAGGCGAAGCCGTTAAGAAAAGCGTTGAAATTTCTTTTAGCTGCCGAAGGCAGATCATTTAGGCCACCAGCCCCCTGCCATAGCAATGACAACGGGGTTTATGTTGGCATTGCTATGGCGCTGGAGGTCTAGCAGCCTTGAGCGATACATTGAAATGCATCAAACCTTATTACTGCACTAAGGATGACAACGTCTTTTTGTTGGCGTCCATAGTGAATTAGGTTTGATTGAAATTTCAATGACAACACTTAGCGAGGAACGAGCTTTAGTGATGTAGGGGTAAGTCCGGCGGGTGGGCCTCGGTGGCGACTAGGGGGAACCCCTATTAGTGGAGAGCGTCCAATTGAAACAAATTTACTTGTTACAATTGGATAGTTATTAGTATTAAAATTAAAAGTATCGCCAATTTTACTCTTTGCTTTGTACTCGTTTTCGTTTTGATAGTTTCTACAATTTTATCTATTAGACCGAAAGCCTCTGCAAACCCAACAATTAGTACAAATACTGTAAAAGCATCAGCCACATTTGAGAAACCCAAACGCTCAAAAATAAATGTTAGAGCGTCAGCTACTGCGTAAATGCGTAATAACAATGCTGCTAAATTCAATATGTTCCCCCTACCCTTAATATATTCCTTTTCAATTAGCTAGTATGTTCAATTGATATATGTCAGATATCACTAGATAAGTTTGAAACTAGATAATAATGAATCTGGCTCATTGGTCTGTTCGATTATTAAGGGTTGTCCTGACACATCCCATTCATAAGTAGAAACCGTCTTTCCCCTAAACTGTTTCATCACTTTTAACCTAGGTTCATTAAACTTCTTCCCTAGAAGAAACTTACCTATTGAAATTACTTTTGATAAAGAAGAACCACGATGCCCTTCCTCTGATAAGCAACTTAGGATTTCTACGATATTATGTCTTGTGTCGATATCCGAGTTAGTACCTAAGATAAAAGCTATGTCTGAGTCCATGTATATTGAATCATTGATCACCTTTTCATAGGTAATCGAAATAAACTTACCCTCTACTAAACCGACATTGTTTTTCCCAACATAACCGAATAAACGACTGCAAATAATGGTGTAATTATTGATGATAACTTCTAATTTCATACTGCCCCCAAGCCTATGATATTTATTTGTTCAGAGTATGTATTATAAATAAACGCAACTATAAATACCATATTAGAACACACAATAAAGTAAAATATACTTAACTATTCTAGTTGACTTTAGACCGGACAAAGACGACACAATAGGGCTCGACAGAGGGTCAGCTTTTTAGGCGAAGCCGTTAAGAAAAGCGATACAAAAGCTTCTAGCTCGCCGAAGGCGATTCATTTAGACCACCAGCACCCTGCCATAGCAATGACAACGGGGTTTATGTTGGCATTGCTATGGCGCTGGAGGTCTAACAGCCTTGAGCGATACATTGAAATTCATCAAACCTTACCACTGCACTATGGATGACAACGGATTTTTGTTGGCGTCCATAGTGATTTAGGTTTGAATGAAATTTCAATGACAGCACTTAGCGAGGCACGAGCTTTAGTGATGTAGGGGTAAGTCCGGCGGGTGGGCCTCGGTGGCGACTAGGGGGAACCCCTGTTAGTGGAGAGCAAATATTGCCCAGTAAATCTGAGCAATATTTATCTATTGATGGTCGAATGACAACGCTGCTCTTTCAAGCTCCTTCTCTAGCTCCACAAGGCGTGTCGGAAGTAACGCAAAAGAAAACAAGGTCAATAATGATTCGATTGAATCCCGCCATTGAGCCGTTGACTGAAGTATTTCTAGAACCCCGAAATCTGCACAAATCTGTTTTAGCTTAACTTCATTGTTAGCTTTTTCTTCACGCTTAAGGGCAACCTTCAAGAATTCATCGAATTTATTCTGAGACATTTCTTTGACTGAAACAAAGCCAGTTCCTTTTTCTGTCCATACCATTAGATGCGGTTCTCCGCTGAATACACTGATCTGGTCTTTATAGTGCTTACTAATTAGCTCAATCTGTTTCTCAGTTCTCATAGTGGTGCCCCTACTTCAATAAACTAATGTGATTTGGTTTGTTACTCAATAGCTCTGCGATCTCAAACTGCTCCGCTACATACTCGACATTAGGGATTAAGGTAGGCTCCCATGTACTAAGCGCGACCTTTCTGCCTTGTTGAACATCATCAACAATGTTGTCTAGACTTTTGACGCTACATACCTCATACAAGCTTGTACCAAATTCATCATTCTCTACTACACATGTAGCGAACGTGCCAACGTCCTTAGATTCAATGATTAATAGACGTACTTCTGACTCCTGTTTAACCCCGCCTACTATATGACCAATAGTCACTTTTTCAATGTTTTGAATAACTGTCTTCATAATGCCCCCAAGCAATTTAACAATATAAACAGTAACTTACTTGTATTTATTATATCAAACCACCCAGTTAAATACCACATAATAACACGATGTATTGAAAAATAAGTATTGTCCTTTCGATTGACATTAGCCCCGACAAAGGCGACACAATAGGGCTCGATAGAGGGTCAGCTTTTTAGGCGAAGCCGTTAAGAAAAGCGATACAAATGCTTTTAGCTCGCCGAAGGCGATTCATTTAGACCACCAGCACCCTGCCATAGCAATGACAACGGGGTTTATGTTGGCATTTCTATGGCGCTGGAGGTCTAGCAGCCTTGAGCGAGATAAACTTTTGCACCCTAGGGTAGCAATCTGAATGACAAATTCTTTTCTTTGGCAATCAGATTGCTCTAGGGTTTCATTAAATGAAGCACTTGAAGAGGAACGATTCTTAGTGCTTAGGGGTAAGTCCGGCGGGTGGGCCTCGGTGGCGACTAGGGGAAACCCCTGTTAGTGGAGAGAAAATTGTGAATGCGTTATATTGTTTACTCGCAACAAAAAGCCCTGAACTTAGTCAGGGCTTCTCTAATTAAAGCTTGGTTAAGCGGCTTGTTCTGTTGCTCCATTAATGTCACCACTATCATCGCTCATACTTTGAGAACCAAAGTACTGATCCTCTAACTTTTGCCGTGCTTCAGAAAGTGGTACACCCAGGGTTGTAAGGAGTTTATTTGCAGCCAAGTCAATGCTAGTTTTATTCACTGACATATTGCCACTCTTGTCATCTATGATGCGGCCAGTAAAGTCAGACGTACCTAGATCGCGTGAGTAGTTAAGTTCTTCAAGCTTATCCCACTGAACTGCTTCGAGAGAGCCATAGTGATTCATTGCGATATTTCCAGCTACTGCAACAGCCTTTAGTGTAGCTACATGAGTTAGAATACAGGTATTACGGAATTCTTCTGCTGACGTATCGCTGAATGCTAAGCCTCCCCAACCCATGGCTCTAGAAACAGTAGTCCAAAACTCGTTTGCTAGCTGGTACTTTGAATCAGAGATTTCTTTTACTTCCTTACTCAACCCCAGCAGGATTTGGTTGATATCTTTGATAGCTTTCAAAGGAAAGTACTTTTCAGACTTCTTGGTGATCGTATTGTGCTCCATATCAACCAGGTCTTTAAACGCAACGCAGTTCTCAGTTATGTAACGAGCTAAACATGGAAGAGGGTCACGTGTATTAAAGGCATCTGAAATACTTTGTTGAGGTTTGGCCAAGTTTTGGTTGATGTCACAAAAGCCCAACTGCCTCTCTTTAAGTGTCAAGTTCGTATATAGCATAATAGGAACATCTACGTTCTCTAGATCAAAACCTAACTCGGCGAGTTCATCACACAACATTTCTAGAGCGAAGTCGATTCCAACAGAACGATGTTGGCCATCGAATAGCTTAATGGAACTATCCATAGATATATGAAGTAGACCAACTCGCGCTCCTTCCATAACCTCTTCAAATTCAGGCTTTTTATCTTTCTTCGACACAACCACACCAATGATAGTTGGGATGATGTAAAAACGCTTATAGTTGTTCACAAGGTATTTCGCGAAATCTTTCGCTCGCTTCATATTTACCTCTCGCTGGCTACGTTTAAGTACACTACCCTTGTTATCGATGTTTAGTAGTGAGACCAATACTGAAGCTGGAACATTCACTAGATGAAATGGTTTGAATTGCTTACCTACAGTACAAGGAAGTGAGTATGCGAAGTTTTTATCAATTGACATATTTTAGCCCCCAAGCTATTTAAAAATCAGTTAACATGAAAACTATGCCTTTGTTTTCATGTATTTATTATACACCCTCACCCCAAAAAATACCACATTGTAACACCAAATATTTAATAATTATTGTTGCCTTTTTTGATTGACATTAGCCCCGACAAAGGCGACACAATAGGGCTCGATAGAGGGTCAGCTTTTTAGGCGAAGCCGTTAAGAAAAGCGATACAAATGCTTTTAGCTCGCCGTAGGCGAATCTTATGACCACCAGCATTCTGCTAGGTCGGTGACAACGGGGGTTTGTTGGCAACGACCTAGCGCTGGAGGTCAACAGCCTTGAGCGGCAGCACTTAGTGAGGAACGAACCTTAGCGCTGCAGGGGTAAGTCCGGCGGGTGGGCCTCGGTGGCGACTAGGGGAACCCTGTTAGTGGAGAGCAAATCAACAACCTGCCGCTTTGGGCAGGTTGTTGATATCAAGCACAACAAGAGTCTACTGATACAC
Organism: Vibrio sp. 1402; assembly: GCF_033340275.1. Lineage (NCBI taxonomy): Bacteria > Pseudomonadati > Pseudomonadota > Gammaproteobacteria > Vibrionales > Vibrionaceae > Vibrio > Vibrio sp. 1402. The sequence continues at coordinate 82,846 of NZ_JAWOWE010000012.1, read as the reverse complement.
CTTCTAGGTATTGATGAGCCTTACCAATGTCTGACCAGTAAGTCAGCTTTTTGAGCCTCATTGATGGGAACTGCGTTAATGACCAGATTTTATCAAAAGCGCTATTTGCCTTTTCTTCGTCATCATACGCTGAATGAATACTCCCAGTTATTGAGTTGTATAAGACGATAGCGTTATATTGTTTTGTGTTTGTTGACTTACTAACAGTACCAAATTCTGTTGCTGTGCCTGGTTCACATGAGCCTAGCTTGATTGTTTTTTTAGTGTCCTCTTTCTGTCCTACTTCATAAGCCGATGCTAGTTGAAGAGTACCAGCAACGCCTCCATTGCAAGCTGCTTCAGTGTCAGCTGGTAGGAATAAACCCCCATTGATACAAACAACCGCCTTTAACTCTTCGCAGTACATCACTGATAAGCGCTGGTTCGTGTTAGGGATGAATACCATAGCAGGTATAAAAGTTTCCTCTCCAGTAACCATATGTGTAAAAGTATTTAATTCCATACATGCCCCCAAGCATTTAAATAATTGATTAAACTGGCGTTATTATATACTAACCCTTACAAATATACCATATGATAACACAATATTTTATAAATTATTGTTCCCATATTTTATTGACTTTGGGAAGGACAAAGGCAACACAATAGGGCTCGATAGAGGGTCAGCTTTTTAGGCGAAGCCGTTAAGAAAAGCGATACAAATTCTTTTTGCTCGCCGAAGGCGATTCATATGGCCACCAGCATTCTGCTAGGACGGTGACAACGGGGGTTTGTTGGCATCGTCCTAGCGCTGGTGGACAACAGCCTTGAGCGGCAGAACTTGGTGAGGGACGAGCCTTAGGGATGCAGGGGTAAGTCCGGCGGGTGGGCCTCGGTGGCGACTAGGGGGGACCCCTCTTAGTGGAGAGCTAAAATCTCACAAACCCACCTAATAAAAAGAGGCTCCCTTGGGAGCCTCTTTTTAGCGTATGATAAAAATCATCGATATAGTCATGTTTGAGTAATCAAGCACTCTTTATGACCAAATAGTGTAAAACACCCTGAATATGTCAAATGTTCATTCCCGGTAAATCTATTCAGATACACTCTCATTTGAACTAGGTAGTAACCGGTATCAAAATGCTCGTTGCAAACTTCACAGTCGCCAAACTTACATGTACCACTGCCAAGCTGTGTTAGCCTATACACATGTCGTAGATCACTTGTATCAGTCATCACTCAATTACCTTGTAGTTTAATCTATCCTAGAACTGTAAAGCCTTTAAGTTTTGCAAACTTGTTTGACACACTAAATCCTTTGACGACATCTAAAGGTAATCTCTGTCTTTTTATTATCCACCATGCTTTTCTTATGTGTAGCAATGCGAGTCTACGTTTTTTATTTATCGTCTCTTCTTGCTTTGTTGGTCCGCAATTTCGTAGGTAACTAAGAAGCAAACAATACAGACCATCTAAGCATTCGACCTGAAACCAGATGTCACTGCCAAAACTTGGAATGTCCTCCAGTTCGAAACAAACCTGTTGCTTTCCATCAATTTCTCTAAATTTCATATTGCCCCCAAGCAATTGCTAACAACTATTATATATTATAGCAAGTGGCCGAGTTAAATACCACATTTATACACATGTAATTTTGGTAGTCTATTGAGAGCTTTGATATTGAAAGAGACTGATATTATGTTTTCTTCTGGCTTAAGGCTCGATAGCGGACCTGAGCCGCTATCATAAGGTTATTTTATTCTTAGATGCTCACCACGCTCATCCGGCTTTAGAGTGAAGAGTATGTAATCAACCTGCTCTATACAGATCTCATAATCATCGTTGATTAGTAGCACCTCCCTATCATCAGTACTGGATGTGTATTGCTGGGTAACCTTCCCTTTTAATACTTTATCTTTATTGAATACCTTTAATCCTACTAATCTCATACATTCTCCTTACTAGCAGTGATTGAATGATGAACGGCCTCCTTATGGAGTTCTAATATCTCCTTGCTTGTAAGGTAGCTATGAATCTCATTTATTTTCTTAATTACTTCAGAATGATCGTTGAAAAGTTGTTTGCGCTTATCCCATACGACTTCGTGGTGTGCTAGCTGTCCTGGTAGTGTCTTGTCATGAATGCCATAGACATATGTCCCTTCTCTGATTTTCTTTTTGACCAGCATCTTAGACATTAAAAAAATGATGAGTAGGTCCGTTTCTATGATCTGAGTAGTGAGGATAATACCGAAGAATAGACAGTCCTCCCGGTCTACGTCATCGATGTGAATCCCATTGTAACCATTCGAAAAGTAATACACTGGACTGCCTGGTTCCAGATTGTATGAAAAATAGAGATATGCATTTTCATTCTTCTGGAACAGCTCTTTCCTTCTCGCAATCTGAGTACCATATTGATCCATGTAATTATAGTTACAGATGTGCATTTCAGGGCACAACGATATGGTCTTTCCGCAGGTAGTTATGTACTTCTTTCTCTTGCTTATAGATAAGCTGCTTATTGTTTTGGTCATATTGCCCCCAAGCAATTGTTTTTCAAATGTATTGTTACATTAGCAATTAAAGAAATTATACTAAAACATGCCATAAGATACCACATTCACACACCTAATATGGTTAAATATACTTAACTATATTGATTGACTTTACCTCGGACAAAGGCGACACAATGGGGCTCGACAGAGGGTCAGCTTTTTAGGCGAAGCCGTTAAGAAAAGCGATACAAATGCTTTTAGCTCGCCGAAGGCGATTCTAATGGCCACCAGCATTCTGCTAGGACGGTGACAACGGGGGTTTGTTGGCAATGTCCTGGCGCTGGTGGACAACAGCCTTGAGCGGCAATACTTGGCGAGGCACGAGACCTAGCATTGCAAGGGTAAGTCCGGCGGGTGGGCCTCGGTGGCGACTAGGGGGAACCCCTGTTAGTGGAGAGCAGGTAAGCCGCAATGTTTACTCATTGCGGCTTACCTGGGGTCAAGTACCCATTAATTAGTAAACACTTAGGTTTATTACTTCCGTACCGCTTTCAGCCAATGTGGCAATTTCTGGCTCAATATCTACCAGTTGGTCATATACTGAAAGCTCCTTGGCAGCGGCTATGTCTAGATAATATTCAGTTTTATCGGGGGTAGTAGCAATTGCATTCGTCTCTGGCAACGATTCAGCTTGAAAAGCTGCTATTGGTAAGTACTTAAACATGTCTTTCCTCCTAACATTTACAAATGATCTTGCTTGTCAGATGACACTCATTGCTCTTTCGTAGAACAGACAGAAGTTCGCTCTGTCTGTTTGAATTCTCTCTTTAACCTTATCTTGCGTTGATTCTCTTAGCGCATCTAACACCTTTACTAATATGGAAGCAGTGAATGCGTCTATCAGTAGTGGTTGAAGACCTAGTTCTTTAGATTCATCAGTAAAAGAAATTGTTGTGAGTGATTTATTGATTAATTCATTTGGCCAAACAAAGAGCATTGCTTGGCCTTGAGCGACTTTTTTAAGATTATCGTAATTGCAGAACTCTGTTTTCATATTGCCCCCAAGCAATTGTTTTCAAATAGATAGTTACATAAGCAACTAAGGAAATTATACTAAAACACGCCCTAAAATACCACATTTACACATTTTACATAGTAAAATATACTGAACTATATTGATTGACTTTGGACCGGACAAAGGCAACACAATAGGGCTCGATAGAGGGTCAGCTTTTTAGGCGAAGCCGTTAAGAAAAGCGATACAAATGCTTCTAGCTCGCCGAAGGCGAATCATATGGCCACCAGCATTCTGCTAGGACGGTGACAACGGGGGTTTGTTGGCAACGACCTAGCGCTGGAGGTCAACAGCCTTGAGCGGCAGCACTTAGTGAGGAACGAACCTTAGCGCTGCAGGGGTAAGTCCGGCGGGTGGGCCTCGGTGGCGACTAGGGGTATCCCCTATTAGTGGAGAGAAATTTTTATGTTTCGATTGTAGTTGATTGGTTTTATGTACACCAGAGAAAAAAAAGCCCCGACAATATTGCCGGGGCTGGTCGCTTGGGGAGCGGTTATTCTGGTGCTGGTTCTCTATATACCAGCAATCTTCCACTAATTGACTTTTGATTGCTCTTTCCCTTATGGGGGACACAGATAGAGTACAAGGAAAAATGTTTAGCCTTCACCACTTCTGTTAGGCATTGGCTTTTAAACCTACGCTCGAGAATGTTCAGGCTGTCTTCTAAAGTATGCGAAAGAGGTTCAGGCTTTCTCTCTACTGCTGACCCACCTAAATTGTAATAATATAATTTCCACATAAAAAACAACCCAAAACCAATACCAAGTCTAATGTACATTCAAGCTAATGTTTGCTTCAAGTTCGAGTGTGAAAATCGTATCTTCATAGCTATAAACCACAGTGTTATTACTAACGATTGGTTCTGACATTAAGAACAACTCTGACATATCGAGAAATGACTGCTTATCTATCTGTTCCTGTGGAAAGCTACCCACCTGTACTGTGATAACCTTAGTAAATCCAATCCATTTCTTTACATCTTCATGTTGCTTTTTCTTATTGGCAATCATAGATTTGATGTAGCTACTTCCTTGCCCTTCCTTCTCTTTTCCACTTTCGACGCTGACGACTTCGGAATGATTAAGCTTGATAGGCTCCTTGTTAGAGTTGTCTTGCTGACCATTACTAGATGGCTCGTTAAGGCATGAGTAATCAGCCAACATACCAATGCATTTGAAGAAGCCATTTACATCCGAACGGTCAGTAAAATGAAAACCTGGGATAGCGCCATCAGATTTAAACTTTGAGTAATACCCATTGTTCTCCTTAGCCACTGAAAGCAACGACTTAAAAACATCAGGGCTTTGTTTTTCTTCGAAGTTCACCACGAAAACTAAATGGCCTTTTTTTGTGTGATGCATCACCTCAATTGGCTTGGCCTTCCCAACAATAGAGTTCTTAAGGTCTACTTCGGATTGATTACTACTGTTTTCTGTTTTCTTGCCAGTAACCTTCTTTTCTGGAATAGCTATTTCTCCATAAGGAACACTTGATTTTTTATCGTTCGTGTTGAGCACTATCTTTCTAATTTCTATACCGCAACGAATGTAATCTTTATTTGTCAGATAAAAGCCTCGTCCCATAGAATACTTTTCTCTGTGCTCTGTACTAAGCTCTTTGTCGGATAGGGCTGCGGTGTCTTGGTGGTTTAGCGCTGCTTTACGCATCTCAGAAAATAGATCTCGGGTGTGCTTTGACCATGCCAGGATGATGGTTCTATTAGTTTGTGTTTCATAATAATCAGTATAAGGGTCTGATCTATCACTCATAGAGGTAAATTTGGCAACGATAACCGCCTGGGCATCTTCAGGGATAGATAAGTTGTCCTGGAAAGCCTCTACCGCTTTCCGATGTTCCATTATGCGCTTTTGCCTTTCTTCGTATGCTTTCTTTTCTTCCTCTTCCTTGCGCTTAGCTTCTTCGGCAATAATAGAGGAATAAAGTGCCTTGTTCTTGCTGTTGTCGATATCTTCTAAATCGACCTTAGTTAGAAAACCAAACTCAAGCAGCTCTTCTCGTGTCAATCGCTCCTTGAATTCTTCTACATACGATTTCAACTTCCCTAGGCGCTCTTTTATACTTTTGTCGCAACCACGACCCAGGCTTAGGTCAATATTGAAAATCGTGCCAGAATCGAAAGTTACCTTAACATCTGTCTTTTCATACCCTAGTTCGCATTTTGCAGCTACTTCATGAGCAAGTTGTTCAAAATCTTCGATAGAGTAATCTTTCTCTTCAAGCATTTTTGATTCAGAAAATAATACAGTAACTGAAATTGGTTTAATCATCGTTGCCCCCAAGCATCGGAAAAATAGATTAAGAATAAGTTGTTCTCTTAACTTAAAAACATTATAACTCACACCCCCAATAAATACCATATTAACACACTATAAATAGTAAAATATACTTAACTTTATTTATTGACTTTGGCCCGAACAAGGGCGTCACAATAGGGCTCGATAGAGGGTCAGCTTTTTAGGCGAAGCCGTTAAGAAAAGCGATACAAATGCTTTTTGCTCGCCGAAGGCGATTCATATGGCCACCAGCATTCTGCTAGGACGGTGACAACGGGGGTTTGTTGGCATCGTACTAGCGCTGGTGGACAACAGCCTTGAGCGGCAGCACTTGGTGAGGAACGAGCCTTAGGGATGCAGGGGTAAGTCCGGCGGGTGGGCCTCGGTGGCGACTAGGGGGAACCCCTATTAGTGGAGAGAAAATTCATCTCAATATCTTGTTCACAGGACAAAAAAAAACTCAGTGCTTAACACTGAGTTTTTTTGAGGGGTTTTGAAGTATCTCTACTACTTTTGGTTCAGATGATGAACCGTTGGTATTGAGGTATATTTCACGTTCTCATCGATTTGACCCACCGCGCTGACCGAGGGAGAAAGTGCTGCTATTAATAAGAAAGCGATAATATTGTTACTCATAAGATTAGCTCCTAGTTGCCGAACGAAATAAAACTTTATACTGGTAATCCTCAAGAAACTTTAGCTCGAGGTCGAAGGCTTAAAATTCTCGTGTAAATAGCATATTTCTGTTTTGCCAAATCTTTAGTAGTAACATGTGAGCTCTTACCTAACTTAGGTTCTGTTTGACTGTCAGTGCCTAGCATTTCTTTTAACACTTCAAGCTCAGCCTCGAGGGTGTCATTTGATGAAATGTATCCAATATAGTTGAATACATCCTGGGAAGAGAAACTTAAGCCATCAGCTTTCTGGTGCTCATGCCGGGAGATATAGCAGCGCTTACCGTTAATGATATCGATATGATAAGCCTCTACAATGCGGTCACCGTATCCATCATCCCAGCCATTATCTTTGTTACGGCCATATAGCCGTGAATGTCTGTAATGAAACTTGAGAAATTGCTTCATTTCTTCAAAAGAAATGAGAATATTATTGTGTCTCATATTGCCCCCAAGCAATTGAATTTATTAACAAGCCATGTAAAGAGTATAACAAAACACGAATTAAAATACCACATTATAACATCTATGTTGTGGTATTTTTTCTATTACTCTGTTCGTCTTTAGTGAATTCCTGGGGTGACATGGCCCTTAAAAAATCTAAGGCCATGGCATTCTCAATTAACCACTAAATTTCTGTGCTGCCTATCCATTGCTCGCCTAGATAGACATCTGCATAATCGTATTCAAACTTAGAGCAGCACTCCTCTAAATCTTCGTAGGTCCAACCATCAGCTGGAGCTGGTACCAACTCCTTCAAGATAAAATTTTCCCCATAGCAATATAGATTAGATGCCTCTAGTCCAGTAATTAAACAGCTCTCGCCTTCTTTAGGTCTTGCTATACATTTAACACTCATTAGATTTACCTTTTGAAATCACTATTTTTACAGTCTTCACTTGTGTACCAGATTCGGAGAAAGTCCCTTCTTTACAACTAGTGACCGATGCGCCCAGCTCCTTCAGCCATTCTTGGAATTCTCTTTGAATTCTACGGGTCCCGTTAACCGCTCCATCACTTGCTATGGTAACTAAGCGGCCACCGATGTCTAAGTGATTGAACATCTTTCTTATATGCTTAATGTCCTGGTGCTTATTGAATGGGGGGTTAGCCAAAATACGGTCGAACTTATTACCCTCAGGGTACTCCATAAAGTCCATACAGTGAGTTGCGTATCTATGATGCTTAAGCATGTCGAAGTTCTGAGGGTTCAGCTCGATAGCAACACCATTATCACTAATTCGAGCCATACGATTTGCACACCTACCATCGCCGCAACTAGGTTCCATCCATCTATGTTCAGGCCTGAGATCTAAGTCAATCATCATTTCATCTGCTAGAGTGTCCGGAGAGAAAAACATTTGGTATTTTTTCTTATCATTGAGCTCTTCTCCTTCGATAAGTTTCTTTTGTATATCAACTACGTTTCTATACTCGAAATGAAATGCACCTTTTTTGTATTTGCCTCCAGCCTTAAGTAATAAGTTCTTTATCGCTTTGTAGTGCTTCAGCTGCTTTTGAGGTAATACTAGTGTGTTGTCTATTGGTAGAAGCAATGACAGTTCATGTTCAATGGAGTGATCATCAGATTGCTCTTTCTCATTAAGTTTGTTGAAAAAGAAATGGTCATGTGCATGCTTGATTACAGTCAAAGTATCCTCACTGATGAAGTGAATGTCTGGGTGGAAACCAAGAGCGTTCAAAAAATTGGCTTTATCAATGATCTTATTGCCTGTTACCTGGCGAGTATCGCACTCATTTCTCTCCAGCCATTGGTAATAGAAAGTGTCTTCTAAGGGTGCCGACATTTTCATATTGTTGATAATGAACAGACTCTTTAAGCAATTGGGCTTTGTATCGCTGTGAACAACTATTGCTCTTGAGGGACGACTAGCACCAAATTTTTTTTTGTATTCCGCTTTACTAGGGGTGTCTAGAAGTACGGAAGAGCCGCAGTCATAAAGCACCTCAACATTTCCTAATGATTGTGAAAGAATGAATGACAGACCATCTTCGTCTATAAATGTTGTAATTTCCATAATGCCCCCAAGCAATATATCTAATTGATTAACTGGTAATAATTATATCTAACCCCATAGACAAATACCATATTTAAACACTAAATAAAGTAAAATATAATTAACTAATCACATTGACTTTGCCCCGGACAAAGGCGTCACAATAGGGCTCGATAGAGGGTCAGCTTTTTAGGCGAAGCCGTTAAGAAAAGCGATACAAATGCTTTTTGCTTGCCGAAGGCGATTCATATGGCCACCAGCATTCTGCTAGGACGGTGACAACGGGGGTTGGTTGGAATCGTACTAGCGCTGGTGGACAACAGCCTTGAGCGGCAGAACTTGGTGAGGGACGAGCCCTAGTGATGCTGGGGTAAGTCCGGCGGGTGGGCCTCGGTGGCGACTAGGGGAACCCCCTATTAGTGGAGAGCAATTTTAAGTTTCTATTTTAGTTCTATGATTTCATTAACACGAGAGACAAAAAAAACCCCGACAATATTGCCGGGGCTGGTCGCTTGGGGAGCGTTAATCCCTGGTAGGTTCTGAGTCTAATGCTTTAACATAAACAGCATCAGCAACACCGTTTTCACACATTGAAGTAGCTGAAAAATTGTCTTTTGTGGTTTGACTGTAAAGTTCACTGTATTGCGAGTTACTGAGCCAGATCAGGCTGTTATCATCGTCCAAACCTAAAAATCCTTTGGTTGGTGAGTAGATACGATAAAAAGAGCTCAGCTCATAGGTTTTAAATACCCTGCTATCTGGTAATGAGAACCAATAGCAGTCCCAATCTAAGTGAATATAGGCTTGCCTCTCTTGACACGGTTGTGAGAAACCTATCACTTTGAAGCCTTGCAGAACTAAGCCATAACCATTAACGACAATGACCTCCTCTCCAGAAGTAAACCTTGATTCGCACAATGGTATTGAAGTTAAGCTATTTTCAATATATTTCAGCATGGATATTCCTCTCTTACTCCTTGAGATTAAGCTATTAAGCCAGTAAACAAATCTTGCTCTAGCTCTTTGGATGAGAACTGAAATCCTTGACTGATATTGAATTCCCGGTCAGCTACCAAATCGACAAAAAAGTCATGAACATTTTCATTTTTACAACACTCTTTAATGTTCTGGGCTGCAATATAGGCTGCATGCTTAGGATTGATAGCACTGACAACGAAAGCTTTGCTCTCTGAAGAGCCAAATCGAACTGAAGTTAAAAACTCCGTATATTGGTCAAACTCATTGCCCCGCAAAACAACTTTAATTTCACTACCCTTTGAAGTCTCAAGTTTTACATAAGAGAATCCATCTTCCAGCACTTCAAGTAGTGCTCCCTTGCAACCTTTAAATGCACCTTCAGTTACGATAATTTTCATAAAGCCCCCAAGCCCTGAATATCAATCAACGATTAAAGCATTTCTGCCCCAATCCATAATAGCCATTATACCAAATAGACTATTAAATACCACATAACAACACTAAATTTAGTTAAATATATTTAACTTTATTTATTGACTTTTGGCCGGACAAAGGCGACACAATAGGGCTCGATAGAGGGTCAGCTTTTTAGGCGAAGCCGTTAGGAAAAGCGATACAAATGCTTTTTGCTCGCCGAAGGCGATTCATATGGCCACCAGCATTCTGCTAGGACGGTGACAACGGGGGTTTGTTGGCATCGTACTAGCGCTGGTGGACAACAGCCTTGAGCGGCAGCACTTGGTGAGGAACGAGCCTTAGGGATGCAGGGGTAAGTCCGGCGGGTGGGCCTCGGTGGCGACTAGGGGGAACCCCTATTAGTGGAGAGCAATTTAGCCACCGAGACGATGGCTAAATTCTATAGGTTAGGACCACTCAAAGATCGGCAATGATCGCTCTTCTCCTGCATCTGAATCTAACTCTACACACTTAAAACCCAATTGGGCTGCTTTCGAAAGAATAAAATTTAGCTCGTCAGAATATTCTTTACGGATATTTAAATCGTGTTGTGTATGCAATTTAATGAAATAGCCCGTATTTCGTTTTGCTACTAATGAAAATTCTTCCTTAGAGATTTCATCAAGGGCAACTACATCTCCTTCCTTTATATGGCCAGTGCTAAGCTCAACTGTTGTATATTGGTTGTTGATATCAAACATTAGCCTTCCCCTTGGTCTAAATTGATGTTCGAGTGTGAACAAATGACCATCCTAAATGCGCCCTTTGTTTTGAGCTCTATTACGTGGGAAAAGACTTCTTTCGCCTCAAAAAACAACTCATCTTTAAAATATCCTTTTTGATACGTACCTCGGAGTGTACGAAACCCATCAAACTCCGGTACTCCCTTAATTCCTCGGTCCGTATTAGAGCGAGCTGAAACAACGACTATGCCGCCCTCTTGACTACAGAGCTTAGCTAGGTTTTTCCAGACCTGTTTTCTGGGTAAAGGGGGCAATACATTGGTGCAATATCCACAATATACAAATGAGTAATGCGCTTTAAGAATGTCTAGATCAGGACAAAATGTGTAATCGTACTCTGCACACATACCTGATAAATCGTATATAGCTTGAGTGTCCTTACTTTCTTGTTCACGCCCTTTCGCATAGTTCAAAGCTGGGGCTGACACTAAATGAGGGAACTGTGAGAGAAACTGTTTTAATGGGGCACTAACAGATTTACGTGCGATTGAAGTTTTTGAGGAGACCTCGAACTCCTTCTTGATCTCTTCAGGTGTTTGATAAAAGGATTCTGATTCAAATTGTTCTGAAACGGGTACTAACTTTAATGCTAAATTTTCCATACTGCCCCCAAGCAATGTATATCATTGATTAACTGTTAATAATTATATCTAACCTCACACATAAATACCATATTAATACACATATGATTGTTAAATATAATTAACTATATTTGTTGACTTTGGCCCGGACAAAGGGGCCACAATGGGGCTCGACAGAGGGAAAGCTTTTTAGGCGAAGTCGTTAAGAAAAGCGATACAAATGCTTTTAGCTCGCCGAAGGCGAATCATATGGCCACCAGAATTCTGCTAGGACGGTGACAACGGGGGTTGGTTGGCAATGTCCTAGCGCTGGTGGACAACAGCCTTGAGCGGCAATACTTGGCGAGGCACGAGGCCTAGCATTGCAAGGGGTAAGTCCGGCGGGTGGGCCTCGGTGGCGACTAGGGGGGACCCCTGTTAGTGGAGAGCGCTTGACTGGCCATAATGACCAGTCAAATTTTTCTACAGTATATATAAATCGTAGTAGCTAGCTTCTTCAGCTGTAAGCTTATACCCAGGCTCTACAGAGTGGGTAGATACGCGATCTTTACTACATTTAATGGCTTTAAGTGTGTTATTGATCTCACTGCAAGCATCAACAACAAACAGATCTGGGATAAAGCCATTCTTAAAAAAGCTTGATTGTTTATTGCGGATCATCTTTAGGAAGACTGTTTCAATTTTAGGTGGTAGCCCGTAAACAAGTGCATGCCTTACAGTCATTAAATTTATGAACTCATGAAGTATTTCGTGGAATGTAAATCGACCTACTTGGTGTTCTGAGGATTCTGTAAAAGCGGTACACTTGTAAATCAGATTGGTAAGGAGATTACATGTAATGTAATCAACCTCTAAAAGTTGGCCTTTGCATTCAGATTTTTTGATTCCTAAATCTTGTACTTGATTGACCCACTCCAGGTAAGGGAGCACCGTATTTAAATCATCCAGTAAGTACCCAAGTTTGGTTTCGAATTCACGTACCTGTTTGTACCAGCATGCTAGCACCTTGTCGGAATTTCCGTATTTGCTCTGAATAGGTTGGGTTCGGATGCTTCTAAGACGTTTGCCTTGAATAGCATTTACGCACTTGAATGCTAGTGTAAGTGCTTTTTTTACTTGTGCCTTCTTTTCTTCGTTGATCTTTATGATTCTGTCCATACTGCCCCCAAGCAACTTTTTATAAAAAAGAGGGCCATTGAGCCCTCTATACACGTTAGATTTACCGATTACTATTCTTGACGGAACGGATCAATTACAAAGCCAAGCGCGTCTAGGGGTTGGCTATTGTATGCAGTAAGTGCTTCGCGACCTAAATCCAGTTCGTATCCAGAGCCAACAAAGTCATCACCTACAAAGCCACAAATAACATTGTTTGAGATACCTTCGATACCTTCCCAAGCTCTCCCGGTCCAATATTGCGATTCGACAATCCAAACACCTTCACGATGAACGCGCACTCTAAAAGCACTTTCACTTCGCTTAAGTTCTTCTTTACTTATATCGATGTTCACATCAGGATTAAATAGGTCACCAGATAGAGCTTTTAAATCTACATACTGGTCTTCTTGTTTAATGAATCGGATTTTCCCTAATCGAACAGCTAGGGCTACTTTGTCTATTTCGCCGTTTCTCTCCGTGGATGTTTCAGTCTTTTCGGGTGTCAGCTGATTAAGTAATGAAATGACTACTTTCTTATCGAATGATGAAATCTTCATATTGCCCCCAAGCAATTGTTTTAAAATAGATAGTTACATAAGCAACTAAGGAAATTATACTAAAATACGCCCTAAAATACCACATTTAAACATTAAATATAGTTAAGTATATTTAACTATATTGGTTGACTTTACCCCGGACAAAGGCGATACAATGGGGCTCGACAGAGGGACAGCTTTTTAGGCGAAGCCGTTAAGAAAAGCGATACAAATGCTTTTAGCTCGCCGAAGGCGATTCATGTGGCCACCAGCTTTCTGCTAGGACGGTGACAACGGGGTTTTGTTGGCATCGTACTAGCGCTGGTGGACAACAGCCTTGAGCGGCAGAACTTGGTGAGGGACGAGCCCTAGTGATGCTGGGGTAAGTCCGGCGGGTGGGCCTCGGTGGCGACTAGGGGTATCCCCTATTAGTGGAGAGAAATTTTCTTGCAAGGTCTCTATTTCTTTTATTGAATTTATACGGACAAAAAAAAGCCCCTGCTTTGTAAGCAAGGGCTTTTCGCTTGGGGAGCGTTTAATCAAATGTTTGAGGATCTAGCTGTTCAAGAAATGGTACTACGTCTCTCTTAAATACCGCCTCAGCATTCACAGTATGAGCGCGAACCCATGCATTATTTCGGGTTGGTGAGAATTTGAAGCTAAACTTTCTTAGTCTTTGGGTAACCTCTTTCGGTGGCCTACCACCTAACCAAATACCAATGCGCCCATCAATAACCCCGTGCTTAATTCCATTTTCTAATTCACCTTCTAATGAGTTTGAATTTCGACTTTCTTCGACTCGCTCTGCTTCGACTAAACGTTGTTTTAATCGTCGGATATTAGCATTTGAGTTTGCTAAGCTAAATCGTCCCCAAGTGTTTACTATTGGATTTGGCTCCAAAAACGTTTTAAGGAGGTTTTGAGGTATACCACGTTCAAGCATCTTGTTTTCAAGTACAGCAGCACTATTATCTGTAAGCTCTCCATTTTCAGACGCTTTATATGCAGCTGGCACTAAACGATTAGCTATTTTCATGTAGCCATGCATTGTTTCCGCTTCACTAATTTTAATTCTTAATTGCTCAACCGGGTTATCTGATGACATTTTGACAACTGAACCATCCCCATCGGGGAACAGTTTCTTTGCAATGGCTTTTAAGGCTCTCTGAGGATAATCTGCATATTGATTAAGCTTATCCCTACTATTCTTATTGGCCTTTTCTGCTTTCGCCACAGGGAATCTCGCTGGCCCTGTTACATGCCATGAGATACATTTGGACTCTGCACTTATGTACTCATCGAAGTAGCGTTTTAACTTTCTTTGAAATTCTTCAAACTCAATTTCAACAATTTCTTCCACTGAACAATTAAACGCCTTCGATGGTGCGCTTTCCGAAGTGGACTTGATCAGCTCATGAAGTGAAATTTTGAATGTCCGTAATGCGTTGCAGTAGTCAACTACTGCTTGAGCGGCGTGACGCTCAGGAAATTGAGATTGGCCATTAAAAGCTCGCTCAATTGATGAAGGATCAAGCTGGCTCTTATATTCAAGCAGATCCTTGTCTTCTCCAATGTATTCCTCGATTTTTTTATTAACTAAATTTTGCATCTGTAGCCCCCAAGCTATCTATGTTTAACAAATGATTTAACGTATTTATTTGATGTGTTAATTATACTAACAACCCCCAATAAATACCATATTAACACACAAATAAATGTTAAATATAATTAACTATTTAGATTGACTCTGGCCTGGACAAAGGGGCCACAATGGGGCTCGACAGAGGGAAAGCTTTTTAGGCGAAGCCGTTAAGAAAAGCGATACAAATGCTTTTAGCTCGCCGAAGGCGAATCATATTGCCACCAGCATTCTGCTAGGACGGTGACAACGGGGGTTTGTTGGCATCGTACTAGCGCTGGTGGACAACAGCCATGAGCGGCAATACTTGGCGAGGAACGAGACTTAGTAATGCAAGGGGTAAGTCCGGCGGGTGGGCCTCGGTGGCGACTAGGGGGAACCCCTGTTAGTGGAGAGAAATTCATAACCTGCAATAAAAAAGAGCTCTATTGCAGGTCGATATTCTATTTAGATTCTATGCCGCCATTCGCTCGTATTGTGTGTTTAACACATTGTTAAGCCACTTACCAACCCATTCACCAACCCAACAAAAGGCCGAGTAAATCACCGACTGGCCCAAACATTCGTGGGCTAGTCCTACGGTCAGATCGCGAACGAACGATTCTGGTATTTGCTTGCACTTGGCATGTTCAACAGTTGTAAATAACCTAGCTAATTTACCATTGCTATGGATTAGAAATGGATCGGTAGATCGACACTTTTGGTATGATTTGGTTATGCACCCTACCTTTGTAGCAGTAGGCTTAAGCCACTGGAGTCGAAAGCCTTTCTTTTGAGCAATGTCTCTCTTTTCCTTTTCCACTAAATATGTATAGGGCTTATAGCTTTCATGAGTTTCAGGTATATCATCGAGTACATCAGCTAAGCAGCTATATTTATAAGTTGTCCTTACCTTTTGGGGCATAAAGTCCTTTAAACCCTCTTTGAAGGAGCTGCAGTATCCAATACCACAAAGCCTCTTTCTATCTTCAAGTGCACCAAACTGAGAACCTGCTAATGTCATATTTATAAAGTTGTACCCAAACACTTTACTAAACGTATCTACGATAACAGCGTATGAGTTTGATTTAGTAAATGAAGTAACATTCTCAAAAACAGAAATAATTGGATTCGTTATCGACTGCCAATGCAAGAAATCGATAAAACACCCGCCTGTATTTTTGTGTGCTTCTGCAAATTTATTTCCGTTCTTAGATCTGCCGCTTATGGAACTCCCTTCGCAAGGCAGCGATCCTGAATTGACTTCCGTTCTAACGCCACCTCTGGACAAATCAACACTCTCCAATCGCATATTTAATCCGTATTGCTCTTCCGGTGCCTCCACAGCCCACACAGGATTATTTTGCAGACATGCATTGAAGTACCTTTCACTCGATTCGACAATTACCTTTACGAAAGTAGAAAGCTTACTCCGCTTAAGTCCATCGGAAATACTTGAGCACAATACCCCTATACCATTAAATATATCTGAAGTGGATAAAGGTATATTCGCTTTGTACTTTGACATAGCTCTCTGAACACGCTCTTTTTGTTTGAGATTCCTCCAAGTCTTTATCACTCTATCGAGACTTAACTTCTTGATAGGTGAAGCCGGAGTTAGTTCAACAGAAGCAGAACCAAGCTCAGCCCCTGTGATATTTTTAGATAAGTAACCATTCAATTCATCATTTTTTACGTAACCCATATTTTTCATAGTATGTGAAAATGCGGCTTCAAGAGGATCTGTCCACTGTGTATCTATAAAAATTGCAGATGGTTGAAGTGTTTTGATGAAGGCAGTCATTAAGTAAAAGTAACAATTAGCCTCTGGCGCACCTTGTAAGCTAATCACTTCAGCCTTGATGCTACTCTTCTTTAGATCAAACAGCTCTATTGGCGAGTTGTATTCCAACTCGTTAGAAAGGAGTACTAAATTAGAATTAAAGCTGAATACGGCATGGTTTAAAGGCTTAAGATTTCTCGTCATATCCTTAAACCTCAGCTCTCTGTCACGAATCTCTTGGACTGAATGCAATTCGACAATTCGGATTTCACCATCTTTGATGTAGGCTTTTACATGGTCTCCGAAAATATCTAAATCAGCGTGCTTTAAGTCAATGACAGGTCGCTCTTTACCGTTTCGTCTTGAGTTGGTCACTTGTCGAGAGCCGAAACGATCAATAACTATTTTAATTTCTTTCTTTGTACGGTCAGACTTAAGCTGAAACTTAGCCCCTCCTTTAAAACCCGCCATTAGTAAATACTGCCCTTCGAAGAATACTCTTAGTTTATTTCTATGGAGAGAAACTTTCTTCTCTAATACCTTTATCATACTGCCCCCAAGCAATTGATCTCACTTGCCTTAACTATGTCATAATTATATAAAAAACAACAAATAGATACCACATTTAAACACTAACCTTTGTGAAATATAATTAACTTATTATCTGGACTTTGGGCCGGACAAAGGCGACACAATAGGGCTCGATAGAGGGTCAGCTTTTTAGGCGAAGCCGTTAAGAAAAGCGTTACAAATGCTTTTTAGCTCGCCGAAGGCGGATCATATGGCCACCAGCATTCTGCTAGGACGGTGACAATGGGGTTTTGTTGGCATCGTACTAGCGCTGGTGGACAACAGCCCATGAGCGGCAATACTTGGCGAGGAACGAGACTTAGTAATGCAGGGGTAAGTCCGGCGGGTGGGCCTCGGTGGCGACTAGGGGGAACCCTGTTAGTGGAGAGCTTTCAAACCCATTAACTCCATTTGTTTGTGAGGAATAAAGTTTCGTTACTAAGCAATAAGTTTGATACTGAGTATTAAAGTTTTATACTTAATGGCAGCCATCAGAGTACGCCGCCATTTCTAAAACGTTTATGTCCAACTTAGAACTAGCTGGTGAAGCCAGTTCATGGAAGATAGAATGAGCGGGCGTTTAAATGATGGCTAGCCAGCTTTTTTAAGCTGGGTGTACTAAGATGTGGGCTTGATGTTTCTCGGTGTTCCACTCTTTCATTTCAGCAAGAAATAGGCCGTGAGCATTAATCGATTCAATTAATTCAGGTGCACGCTCTAGTTGGATAAGCATCGATAACGGGGTGAGTTGATTGTGTTCTTGGTCAAAACCGTGTTCGACTTGTTCCTCTAGCATATAAAGAATCCCAGGCTCCGCTTCACTACCCTCCTCAAACAGTCTTGATTCGATACCCTCTACGTCATAAAGGTGTACGAGTAGGTTATAAAGCTTTTCAGCACCGATGAGTTTTGTATGCTTCGATTGTGAATTAAGTTGATGCAGTTTCATTTCTAGGTTCCCACCTTTTTTTCTTGCTAAGCTGATCATCAGTTTGATGTCTTTTTTGATATTCGATAACGACTTATCGTTGAGCTTTGGCTTAAGGTACTTTATCAGTATGTCATTGCGTGATTTTACTGGAACAAAACGGGAAGATGCGGAAACCTGACACAGCAAATGAAGCAGGGCGTGGGTAATGACGTTGTGAAGGTTGTGGTAGTAGTCAAAGTCTCGTTTGATTTGCATAGCCAAGGTAGCGTTGTGGGTGGATTATAAGAATATTGGGGCTGGGCGTTTTAAATCAACCTTAATAATGAGTTCGGGAGTAGTTTCCCAGACATAGAGTTGTTCATGGATTGCTAATGTTTGATTTTCCGAAAATGATAATTGTCCAGAAACGTATTTGAATGGGACCGCTCAATCTGTGGATGCTCAAGACAACCAGCATGAAACTTTATTCCTCTCCTACACCAATACATCCCAGACCAATTAATAAACCAGGTCATCATATTGCATGATATGGGGCCTATTTTTTTATCTAAGGTTCACCTTTTACGATGAAGCCTTTCGTTGGCCTTTTTGTGCTTTTGATAGCAACCCATCGAATCTGTGCCGCTAAACATAGCCTTCCTGCGTCGTTCGTAAGCACTACTAGGATTTGAGTTACCTTTCTTCTCTTTTCGTTGTTCACTTGATAGAAACCTGTTAAGTGCTTCATCAAATGAAGATGTATCACTCTTAAATGCCCATCTCACTGCTAACAAAAAACCTGCAACCAATAATGTGCCTAGAAGTACTTTCTCACTCATTTGGTGACTCTTCTGTTGAGCTCTTACTATCTGTTGTCAACGTTCCAATTAACTCATCATCAACTGGACATTCATTGCATCGGTTCAGACACTGTTCTTTAACAGGGACTGACACACTACAAAGTTCATCATTGCTCTGTTCTATAAGTGTTTCAAGACGACTCATTATTTCCTTCCTATAGTTAGGCATTAAGCGATTGTGATTATAGAAAATTCATCCATTTCCTAAATTTACTGAGACAAAAGGTCATGACAGTTTGAGCAAACACCTTGCTGTTTTTCTCTATCCACTTTTAGCCAATAACATGCCTGGGAGTTCTCAAAACATGCATTATTATCACTACACCCGCAGCCAATGCAGACAGCTTCTTTAGGCTCAGGTCGAATATTATAAATAGATAAATCTACCATGCTTTCCCCTTTAATCATTTGTCTTAACGAAAGGGTCGGGACAATCATCTAAATCAACAAAGTGTCTGTCTGCGATTTCTTCTATCTTCGGATACTCTTCTATGAGATCGAAAACCGACCTACCTTTGAGGTCATAGTCGAACTGAATTCCAGCTCTGAACCAATAATCGATCTGTCTATTCAAGCAGTTCTTTGCTGTAGATTTAGTTGGCTTTTTAAGTAGTTCCTCTAAATCTTCAGAGTCAACATAACCACCCGTCATGTCTTCAGCACAGCCAACTTTTTTAAACAAATACTCCCAGTCGGCGTACAATTCTTCGTATGTCATTGGTGAATCTTCTCCTGGTTAAATAGACTTCATGTTCTTGCGTCGTTTAATTGCATCAACCTCACGATTGTAAGCCTCTAAAGGCTCAAGTAAATGAGCATATAGCTTTTCATTTTTGATGTACTCATCATGATTTATTAGTGCCTTAAGTTGTGCTACGGACTCTTTAATTGGCACTCGTACTACCCAAGAGTCTGTTTCAAAAGAGAATTGCCATGCTCTTTTAAAATAATTTTCGAAAGCGTTTAGAGCCTTACTTCTCATAGTCCAAACATTACGCCTTCTTAATGCGTGATCACTCTCTAAATAGTGATTAGCAATATTATCGTTAATGTCTATCTCCCAACTCTCAGGATCTAAAACAGAACTAGTAAAGTGAGCGACCGTCACCCATAGGCACAGCTGTTCTCGTGTAAAAGTATCCGGATTGGAATTAAGCGAATCTAATACCTCAATAGCATATTTTTTCGCTTGTTTATTGATGTTTGCTAACTCTTGAGCCTTACGTTTTTCGATACGGGCTTTCTTCTCTTTAATTTTGGTAAACTTTTCTTTTGCTTTACTCAAAGCCTTTGCTGCGACTTTCATCGCTTCAATTTCTTCGAGTTCAAACAAGTCTCTAGAGAATGGGTCTTCGACTACTTCTTTTAGAAGTCCATTTGATAGCTTTGTTAGAGCTGTTTGCTTTTTGCGGGTACGTTCGGATGTCCAGTGCTTTGTGAAGTCTAAATCTGACAAAATGTTTCCCTCTGAGTGCTGATTTATTAATTAGTGTCAAACGTTAAATCAAGTCGAAGTGTTTCTGATTAACTTCTATACCCATGCCTAGTTTCTATCCAGTACATACAGCTAAAATCTAGCGCTATGACCTTGTAAGTGCGACAGGGAGCAAAGGGAATCCGAGTTAATGTGTTTAGTTAGTGGAAGCATTAATCGGAATCCCCGAAAATCAACTAAAGCACGTTCGAAAATGCAGATGTATATTGAAACTCATAACCCATATCTTCGAGTTTCCATAGTAAGTCTCTATAAAACCCCCTTAGAGTGTCCAGAAGCTCATATAGAGCTGACGATCCTTTATATTTATAGTCCTTGTCCGTATCTACAGCTAAACGATGACAAAGAGTGGATAAACCATCTAAAGAACTCAGAATGTAACCGGTATTAACTAGTTCAAGTGCACTGCTTATAGTTTGTCGAGTAGATTCTGACTGAGAGCTTGCTTTATACATTGTCGCCAGCTCATCAAAGTACTGCTTACCATCCCAATACTTAACAGCTATTTCTTCTAAAGAGATTGGTTTAAATTGGCAAAATACATCAAGCATTGAACACGCCTTTAGAGCTTCAACCTTCTTGAGTGTATCTTCTAAGCCGCATTCCAAGGTTAATGGAGCGAGTAATGAAAGGTACTTTCCATCTTTTGAAAGTGAGACCTCATCCAGACTTAAATCGTCTAGCGCACCAATTATCGCACTTTGGTTTTCTTTTGGAACATCAGATATATCAAGTTGAACGAGGGTATGATCGTCTTGGTTGATAACATGAGCCTTAGATTGGTGAGACTGCACTTTCTCTAAAGTGAAGATATCCTGGGTTATGGGCAGTTGGATTAACAGATGTGTGTCTGATTTTGGTAACTCGCTAACTTTCAAACACCCATAAATGATATCCAATTGTTGTCGAGCGGATATTAATTTAAGTTCAGTAGCATGAAAGAGCAAAATTGAAAACCTGGCAACCGAGAACTTGTCTAAGCACTTATTTCCACTTTCATACCATGATACCAAGAAGTTCGTTATGTTTAGAATGAACTTGGCACGTGATTCTGGTTTTCCTATAGCTGATATAGCTACATCCAATTCCTTCTTAAATGATCCCATCTTAGCCTGGAACTTTAGGCCAGGCTCAATATCAAGTTCATCTACCATTTGAATTGCGCTGTTAATCACCTTATTCATACAGCCATAAGAGACTAGTAAATTTTTAGCGTAGTTTAGTTCTTCTCTACTTACAAAAGATCTTCTTTTCATTTTAGCCCCCAAGCTATTACATATATTTCAACGGGATAGAACCGTTAATTCCCCATTAGTATAACAGTAAATACCATATTATAACAGTTGTTTGTGTATGATTTTTTAACTTTCTTTGTTTATATGACATGATGGTTCTGGAGAGCCTCGGAAGATTAAACCCATTGTGTTCGTGCGTATGATCCTTAAACCAAATGGTTAATTAAATGAATGATCTAAAGATCGTCATTGAAAATTTAGGGCAAATGCAAGCTGAGAGCGCCTCTATGCTTATGATTGGACACAACCCGGTATATGTGTCTAAATAGAGCAAATTAGCTCATATAGCTCTACTGAGTGGCTTTTTGAGTTAACATGCAAAAAAAGAACTATTACTACTTCTTTGTTCTCCAAGATCGTCCCTTTACCCTTCTAACTGATTAATTTCTAGACACTATTTAATAATAATATTTTTATTGATCTTATTAAGATCTTTTTTAAGATCTTATTAGGGTGTTGATAACTTATCTATGTTTTTATAATTCAAGTAGTTAGGAATTCGTTTAAGATCATCTAGGACGAAACACTATTACATTTAGGAAGATTTGAAGATCGCTTAGGACGACTTACCGTGCCATCTAGGACGCTTTCGGTTGTGGATAAGTCTGTATAAGTATGTATAAGGTTGGTTTGCTTACTTACTGGCACATTTAAGCCTACAATGTTACATTTGGTACAATTTCTTATTGTGTGTATCAGTATCATGACCGAGAACAACAGCAAAAACGATCTTACTGTTAGACAAGCGAACGCTTTAACAACGGCAGCTTATAGCCTTACTCGTTATGAGAAGCGGCTTGTATACATGTGCCTCAAGCGGATTAATCAGGAAAACCCTACTCCCGAACATTTAAAAACAATGGAATATGGTCAGTATCCGATCACTATTTCTAACAAAGAGTTCATCGAATACTTCGAGATAGATGATGAGTCGAAGAAAAACCTATCAAGAGACATACAACGCGCAGCACAATCTTTACATGAGAAAAGTGTGGTTATCTATCTTCCTGATGAAGACAGCAAAGATGGTGAAAAAGCTTATGATGCTATCCACTGGACCACTAAACAGAGCTATCGTCCTAAACGAGGACATGTAGTGCTGTATTTGAATGCTGAGTTGATTAGTATCATTAACCAAACCACATCAAACTATACACAGCTGCTGATAGGTGAAGCAGGAAACTTATCTTCCGTTTATACCATGAGGCTTTATGAGGCTATCAATCAGTGGAAGAATTTAAGAAATAACCTAATTCTAGATGTTGATTGGATGCGCTCTAGGTGGCAACTGCCCTCTTCGTATGACAGAACTGCGGTTCTTAAGAAACGTTGGCTTAACCCAGCAATTGAAGAACTTAATAAGTTGCACATTTTCAAAAGTCTTTCCTACGAGGATGTTCGAAAAGGTACCAAGACTGTCGCATTTAAGTTTACCTGGGAGCTTTCTAAAAAGGCCCCAAGTAAACTATCCCTTGCAAGGTCAGCAATCAAAGCTATCAATGCCAACCTTCAACCAAAGCAGAGTGAAATGGTCGCATTGACTGAGCAGATTGGAGAACTATTGCTGAATGGTGAAGATATATCCCCTGCTGTCCTAAGCGCTATTAAGAAGTTTGGTGAAGAGTCAAAAGATGCTAAAGGTACATCAATGAAGAAATCAGATGACGTCATTGATGTAACCGACTATGAAATAGTCACAGATGATGAAGATTAGCTTCAACTAGCACACCAAAGAAGTAAATTTCCATCCAACTAGCACATTCAACAATCAAGTGTGCTAGTTCTGCCTCAAAATACCGTCCTAAGTGTCACCTTTACCAGATATTGCTGGTGGCTAAACCTCTCAATAACTGTGATCCAACTCCCTAATTGTTGTTTTTTATCCGTGATTGAAGTTGTTTTGTGGGTGATGAAGACCCAATTCTTTCTTTATAACCTGCTTTTTTGCTTCCTTTGAATGAAAACCCTGTAAATGAAGGTTAAGCTAATTTTTCAGAACTCCTTCTAACGTATTGAATTATAAGGATAGTATCTATTGCTTCTAGTTGGAGGGGTGACACTTAGGACGAAAGTAAGGGATCAATGAATATGCAATGCGTTTTTTTCTCTATTTTCGTCCTAGGTGTCACTGTTCTATGGCGATGTTTTAATCGGATTTTTTATAAGTATATGTATTTTAATTGTTTTTCTGTGTCAAGAGCGTGAGGGGTGACATTTAGGACGGTTTTAAAATGATACTTTAAGAAGCAACAATGTGTGTCCAGTACTCTATAGAATAAAGCTCAAACTTAATGATTATAACTGACTGAAAATAAAAGATATTTTATTTGTGCCTTAGGCTGATATAAAAAGCTACACACTGGAGTCATACTTTCTCTACGTTCGATATACAGTAAAGAGTGATAGGTGACATCTAGGACGAAAACATTCGTAGGGGTAAAATGGTTTAGCCCAGTTGGGAATTTAAGAAAAGCTAGTTACTATAGATATCATTGAATATATTTAAAGCATTGAAAATAAAGATAAAAATCTCTTCTCTGTGACATCTAGGACGTAAAGCCTACTTGAGTATAAGAAAGTAGAAAAGCATATCAATGAGTTAAATATATGCGGTGGCACTAGATAGAAAACTTTCGTCCTAGATGTCACACTTAGATAGAGGTGTTCTTCTATCTTATTGATTTACTATGGTCCAATAGTGTCTGGGGTGACATTTAGGACGAAAACTAACGCTTTAAGAAAACGTCCTTGATGTACCACTTGTATATTAAGACCTGGTACACCAAGGAAGGTTTGTTTGAGAGGCCCAGAAAAGCTTTTACAAACTCAAGCTATCTAGTAATAGTAGGTCTTCCCGGATGGAGGTCGAGTGCTTGTGGTACCACCATTTACAGTTTTGTATCTGGAACCGGAAGGTTTGTTGTAATGTGCCCACCCTCTATACCTTACTCTCCATGGATCATCTGCACCCATTGTGTAGTATCCCATGTCAGCAAACGCAGCACGAGTTAAGCTTACTCTACAGCTAGGTGTAGCAGTTGATGTCACTGGCCCGGAAATTTCAAATAAACCAGCATTAGCGATTTCATCAGTGAGATTGTATATTTTACTATGATCAGTGATGGCTATTTTTGTGATCCCTTTGGTTTCCAGGTTATATGTTACAAGGAAATCAATGTTCGACGAGTTAGGCCAATATGAACCATAAGATGAGCTAAAGTACCCACTTGCTTTGCTGTCCATTGCGCTTTTAGCTCTTTTTGGAGAAAAACATGCTCCCCTTGCGACATTCACAGAAGCACATCCACAGTTAATAGTAATATCTACTGCCTCATCTTCATCCTCTCCAGGTTTGGGGATCTCAAAGTCCCCTACTGGATCATCTGGGACGGTTGGGAGCTCAACGATTGTTTCGTCAGAGATGTTTCTGGAGCCTAAAGTATCATCCAAGCCAACTGCACTTGTTTGGTTCATGTGTGAAGGAACCTTAATAACTTTATTGTAGCTCCCTGCATTGTGTGGTGCTTTGATTGAAGCAATTACAGAGGGGGCGGAAACCGCTAAAGCAATCCCCACTGTAATGAGATTAATGTTATTCATTGCAATCTACCATTGTCATTTATGGATAAAAAGCAATATAGGCCTTGAGCGAATTACAATCAACTTTAGTTTTCGAACTAAGGAAATTGGTTCACGGTTTCTTTTAAGGGTTGTACTCAACTTTCACCATAATTTGATTTGTTGGTGAAGGCGATACGGTACCGACAGTAGTGCTCTGCAAACTCGAAATCATCTTCATCAAAGATTGTGCTTTCGTTACACCATAACTTTTTATGTTCGTCACGTATCCTTACCGATTCAATGTGAATTTCAAATTTACATTGGACATCATTTAAGTAAGCAGATATGTGCTTTCCTAACAGTGGTTCTATGCTGTATATGTTGTACTCATTAACACCTTCCTTAATTGCTCGAGATAGACCCATTCTCGCCATTGTCATCGCATTAGGGCATCGATGTGCTTTCAGGTCTAAGTCATTACTCTCTGGTGACTTCATACTTCTTCTCCCACTGAGGGTAGTTCTAGTTCTTTACAAATAGCAGTAGCACAGCTTCTCTCTGAGCTGCGGATCATTCTGTATTTAATACTTCCATTTCTTGAAATAGATTTCTGTACTACATTATTCTCTAGCCAAAAGTCATGTGTAATATCTTTCACAGGCAATCGAACTATCCCATCTAGTACTGACCAATCAATGGGGGCTTTATGCATTCGAGACAAATGCTCTTCAAAGATAGATCGAATTACTATCGCAGTCCCTTTCCAAAATATACTTTTCGTGTACATAACATTTGGCCCTGAGTCTGAAAGAAACCTCATAGGTATAAGAGAAAAAAACTTGGTGAGGAATGGAGTTGTTAAGCGAATTATTTCAGCTTCGGTATCGCTTGAACCTTCAAGCAATTTGTTCATTTTTACAGGAGTTGTACCTAATGCGGTACAAATGAAATCGCCTAACTGCTTCAAGTCCATTAACTGGGATTTCTTGGGTTTTCCTGTGGTACTTATAAACCGCTTTAGTGAATGACCATCAACTAATACATTATCGAGTATCTGGTCCCTAATTAATCTGGAAAAGCTTTGCGAGCTGTCAAAGAATAAGTTTTGTGCTGATGTTGGTTTACGAAGGTGTAAGTGGTAGTCAGAAAATACCTGTCTAATCTTTTGAGTGACTGGCTCTAAGGTGTCCGTGTTTGTAACAATGAATTTAACTCCCAGCGTATGGTACTGAGTAGGACTAGCATTCGTAACTCTGTCCTTAAACAAATTCAAACGGTTCTGACCATCACATACAAGACGGTCAGATGAACTTTCTAATGTGGCTGTGACGACTTCTTTGTTACCAATAGATATTTCCTCATGGAGTTTTAATGAAGAAACAAAGACAGTAATGCTAGGGAGTACTGTATCCTCCCTATTGTCGAAATACTTAATCAAACCTTGTGCACGACCTTTCTCAAGGTCTCTCTGTCTTTTTTGATACTCATTTAAACTATCTGAGCTCTCTTCTTCAGTGAAGTTCTCAGCAAATTCTTTGCCTGTTATTACCCCCTCAAATACAGAAATGCCATTCGTGCAAATACCCTCGTTAGCTCTGAAGAGTACTAATTGAAGGTCTTGTTCAGAATAAATTGGTGTGTACATGTCTTGACCCGATGACTAAAAGAATAGAAGTAAAATACCATATAAATACACCTCCTTCAATATATGTGCACAAAAAAGTGCACTAAGTATATTTAAGTCTATAAAGTGTGTTTAAATATGGTATTATATAGTTGTCGGTCTTTAGTAATGGTTCAGCCAATGGTTAATATTTTTGAAACAACAAACCTAATAGAAAACGAATTGGTGGCTTTGCACGAGAGTGTTAGCTTCAAGTTCAATGCGGTTGTAGAAGAGTTTATAACGATTTTGCGATCTAGTGATTCGCTAGTGTTTGTTCCTTGCAGTATGGGTAAAGACTCCAGCACAGTTTTGAATGCTGCTTCTGAAGCTTATCGAGTTTGTATTCAAAATGGTTGGATCGAAAAAACTCGCCCCTTAATTGTTTCAACGGTTGACACTCTTTCGGAATCACTTCCAATGGTTATGTACACCAGGTGGGTTAAATCTAAGTTTATTGACTATGCAAAAGATAACGATATTAACGTTTACTACGATATTGTCACTCCGTCATTTCATGAAGAGTACGCGAACAAATACCTGACTAGTAATAAGCTAATACCAAATGCACAACGTAATAGTGACTGCAGCTCTATTCTCAAAATTGTTCCTAGCGAAAGATATTTAAAAAACCTATTGGACCGCTTTAAATCAGACGAAGAACTACAGCAATACACCCGTTTTGATGTGATTTGCGCTACAGGGCAAAGAAACAACGAGAGTACAAAGCGAAAAGGTAATATGGTTATTCAGGGAACCAGTGATAAGTCTATAAGTGATTTATTGAAAGAGATGAAAGAGTCTGACTTAAATACAGGCTACCCACTGTTTCTATACGCTCCAATACGTGACTGGTCTACCCAAGAGGTTTTCACTTCCTTAGAACTTTCTGGAGCTAAGCCTCTTACTCGTAGTTTAGCTGGGCTCCCTCCCCTTCCCGGCTTCCTTTCTGATTTCGCCCTGCTTTTGGCCATTTATGGGAATGCTTCTTCTGATGTCTGTGAGATTGCAGTAGGACAAAAGAATTCAAATGGTTGCAATGGATCTAGTCGATTTGGATGCACACTATGCACAATGGTTCAACACGATAAAACCCAAAACTCACTAGCTAAACATACTCGATGGAAAGTGTTTTTACAGGAAGAGGTTCTGCGCATTAGAGATTTCATGTTTCAGCTGAGTTGCAATATGGATGCGAGAATGATGCATGCCAAAGCTATCGATTTTGCAGCATATCAACGAGTAGCATTTCAGCCGAACGTTCTAAAAGTAAAGTATTTAGAAAAGTTGGTTAGGTATTTTGCTCAAATTTCAATTGAGTCATCTAAAAAAGCTGAAGAGTTCAAACGACTATATAAAAGTGGGTACGTCGACCAACATGAAGGCGTTATAGACATCAAAAATGATAGAAGCTTGAACGCTAAAGCCAGAAGAGCATTTCTTGATATGTACATTCAAGAGGCCCAGAAACCCTTAATAAACATTTTTTCTGAAAAGCATGCTGCTTATCTTTCGTTTAGATGGAGTCTAGATGGAGTAAATGCCCTTCCCTATAGACCTTTGGTTATCTGGAATGAACTTTTGAGAGGTAATGGCTGGATTCCTTATCCTAAAAGTAATGCAGAGTACGAATCTATTCATGGAAAAATCAGCATTAACTCATCGAAATTACCTGAAGCCGTATTAATGAAAACTCTTAATGTTGACAATGACCCAGTGCGGTTTATTGATAATCATAAGTCCTTTCTTAGCTACTGGGAGCGTCCAATAGATGCGAGCGATTTGAATGAAAGCGATTTTAACTGCACCACGAAGATCCTCCCTAAAACACAGTTACCTGTAAAAGTGAGTATTGCTCATAATTTAAAGCTGGAACCAATCAGCCAGGACACTTCTCGATCTAAACATTGTGATCTCTTAGGAAGGATTTCAGTGATGGTCAATGCTGAGAGAGTTGAACTCTTTGATTTGATTTCAAGTAACTCTGATAAGGTAATCAAGTTGGAGTGTAATGGACGTAAAGCTTCTAGTGCATTTTCAGAGTACTTTAAAACTAGTCTACTTAAGGGTTATGCAAACAAAAAAGCACTAAATTGGTATAACGAAATTGATGAGCAAATTAGTAGCATTGAATTTAGTTCTATCCAAGAAGCTACGAAAGTGATTTATGCATCCTTTAGTTCTATGTTTGGCGGTGGAAAGATAAACACCAAGCTTTCTATACCCTATCTATCGCATGTTACTGATATCCAATACCAGGAAAAGGCTCGAAAAGTTAAACCTTCATTAGATTTCACAAAACGTGTAGCAAAAATTAGATCAGGTAAACTTACTAAGGGAACAACAAGACTCTCTTTCTATAATCTTGAAACAAATCCAAGACTTCACTATGCGCATGCAGATAATCATAGAGTGCTTCACCCTGACATCGATCTCTTGGGCGAAGAAGTTAAAGATGTTTTTACACCAGCACATTATATTGACCCTAATGCCGCTCTAGGCGACAAGTTAAATATTGTAGTTAATGAAAGAACTCTCAGTCAGTGGCACTTAACCCAACCTTACGAAAGAATTAAAGCTGAACATGATCTTGCACTCATTCAGAACATAAGAAGACGTAGATTGTCTCTCTCTAATAGAAAACAATCAGTACGGTCCACGCAATTAGGAGCTGTGGCACGTTCTATGGTAGAGACAGGGGCCGTTAGGATATCGTTAAAGTACTACCCGACATTCCTCGACATAGCCAAGAGAACAGAGTTACTGTCAGAACTTGGTTGTTTCGACTACCAAGACATGAATGCATCAGAACTAAAACAATTGCCTTTTATGGTTTCTATGCAAAAGCATAGGATCGATAAAGCTAAGCTATTACTTCATGTTCGGGAGCGTAGAAACGCAATAAGACACAAAATAAAGCTGCAACTGTCTAGGCCGTTGGAAGGCTGTGAGAGTAGATTAAGGAATCACTGTGATAGATTGAAGAAATACCTGGCTCGATTTGGTGAATCAACTGTCAAGCTAAACAATCCCACACTATTCTTGACCGATAATCAGCCTCAGATTCATCGAACATTAAAGTGCTGGTCTTTATTAAGCTCAGACTCGTTCAAATCGATTGAAGAGTTCTACAAAAGTTCTCTCTCTACTAACCAACTAACAGAACTGAATGCTAAGCCATCTATTAAGAAGGAAATTACACACTTTACAATCGAACAGCTAAACTCAGTTGTTTCAGTACTAGAGCAATCTATTGCGATGAACTGGGCACTTAAAGGAGTGTATTCAAATGCCATTAATAGTATTGATAGTGAAACAGTTTCAAAAATCGCTAAGGTATCTAAAGACCTATCTAACTTGAAATTTGACGATGTTTTTAAGTATAAAAGTTCAGAGGAATATCTTTGTCTAAAAACTGAATTGAGAAATCTGAATGCAGCTCTATACACGCGACTAAGTAATATCGAAACACCAGCCTCAAATGTGATTAACTTAGACAAACAAGATTTTCTAGCTTCATTTAACCCAAGCGTAGAAAACTACTTAACTCGGTTGGGAGAATATGAGTCAAACCTATCTGAGGCTCTTATCACCCTCGAGTGGTTTAAAGCTCAAATTGAAGATATAAAGAGATTTTCTCTTCGTGAAACAATATCAAAGTTTTCACTCGAACAGCGTCTATCTCTATCAACGGATTTATGTACAATGCCAGTAAATACGAATGTTACAATTTCTCCTGATCGAGTCGATAGTAATATGCATACGACAAAAGTAACTAAACGTTCTACAAGAAATGTAACGCCAAAACCCTTACTCGAATCACTATTAAATCTATAAAACAATTATGTTTACTTATGACTATAAAAACGATTTATCTCTCTTAGCTGAAGCGTTTAAACAGAGTGAAAGCACAATAAAACTGTGGCAGAAATCAAAGCCGAAACAGGCTTTCATGTTGGATAATGCATTCAACTACTGTAATGATTACGATGAACTAAAGCTATTTGTCAACAGGCTGGTGGAATTGGAAACCATAAAAGAGGTTAACGCCGAACTAGGATTGCCTAGTGCTCCAGATCGACTTGTAGATGAAGGCTTCTCTAAGTCTGCCTATTGGAAGTGGTTTAAGGAAAACAGGCACTTGTATGTTGCGATGGTTATGGGGTATTCAGAGTTTAAGGTTCAGAACCTAGTAACCAATACTAACCAGGATTTGATAGCCAAGATACTAACTAACCTAAGTAAAAAGGAGCTGGTATCGCTCTACACCTCTGACCCAGATAGTTTAATTAAGTTAATCAATACGCTTAAGTGATGTGAATTTTTGGGGTGATATACAGTGTATATTCTAATGGGACCAGTATTGATGTCACATTGTAAATATACACTGTATATTTTAAAGGGAGCTATTTGTTAAAATAGTATACAGTGTATATTACTCAGATATCCATCTGGCATAGTGTTCCAGAACTCTTGATTAACTATTAATCAACATGGTTGTTCAAAAAAAAGTATTAGAATATACAATGTATATTCTTAATCTAAAGTGTTTTAAATACTACAATTTTTCAGAATCAAGCGCGTAAGTACCCATCATAGTTGCATCAGCCGAACTGTTTTTCATACTTATGAAAACCACGGACTTACTTTTATCGAATTGGTCATTCGTGCACCCAATTAGACAACGACCCACTTTATGTGGTTTTGTTAATTTGTATATTCCAATGCCGATAGCATTGATTGCTCTAGCGAAACTCTTAGATAGTCCTGCCATAATCAACTTGTTGGCCATTTCGGACAGCTCCTGAGCATATGAATCTGTCATGTTTTCTGCCTTTATCTTTATCATTGAGCTCGAACCAAGCCACCAGTTGTTGTAAGCACCAGACTTACCTTGTGCGAGGACAATGTCTTCGATTGTGTACTCAATACCGAAAATGGTGAGTATGATACAACCACGAATGGCAAAATTGAGTTTACGTGGAATGTCATCCATATAGGTATCTGCTATTGCACCTCCTAGGCCGTTTTCTTTGGGCCAATTTACATTTGACACTAGCCAGTTAGAAACTTCATGTGACCCCTTCCTGCCAGCAAGTACAACCAATTTTGCTGGCTCCTTGTGACAAGCGTTGTAGCAACGGACTCCATCATAAGGTTGACCATGGGTGATACAATGGGATTGTTCTATGAAATTGATATTAGTTAAGCCATCGAGATTAAATTCAAATGCGTTTGAATGAATGGTAGCCACAAAATACTCCTTAGAAAAAGCTCACTTGCCGATACGAATTAATGAATACAGATAAATACTTTCGGAATAACTAATAGTTCATAAGTAAACAGAATGTAAGGTGAGCCTAAGAAAAAAGAATCTAAGTTTGAGCTCTGTTGATACAAGAATGATCTAAGCTTGTTTAGATGAATTAACAAAATAATAGTAAAATTAAGATAAGGGAGATCCATGGAAGGATTGGGTATTATTGTCTTTAACGGTATAGGGATGCTTCTGTGTTTCTCTATTGGTTCTTTCGTTGCGTACTTTGGTTATAAAATTTTCAAAAGAGGCGCCTCGTTAAAGGAAGAGGAGCAACTAATCGAATGGAACAATCTCAAGGTTTCATCAAAAGGTGGAGGAGCAATAGTTACATCATGTTCAGCAATTTGGGCAATTGTGGGCTTATATGTTAGCCCTGGCATTTCAAATACTCCAAATGGGCCGGATTATACATCAATTCATAATAAACAGAATATAGAACTTAAGGTTGCAAGTGCGTACGTTGATGACCCTGAATCTATATTGGATAACCCTGAAGAGTTAAAAAAGTATTTTTCCGAGAGTTTGTCATCAAGAGACTATGACGTTGGAATTATTCACGTGAATGGCCGAATTGGAAGGTTGGATTCAGACTCAACAAACTACTTGGTTGATAGTTCAGGAAATACGACCTTAACAGCTGAGGCAGAAGGGGAGTTTGGTAAAGTACTAGTTTTATTCAGACCAAAAGTTAATGAAAAAAATCAATTGATATTTGATGCAGATGCTTTGGTTAAGAATGTGGATATAAATCGTCTAGATAAAGTAAAGAGTTCAGACTAATAAATCTTTACTATTCAAGCTACGTTGGTCTTTGGTCATTACCCATAAATCACTGAATAACCCACAGAAACAGAAATACCCAGAATCAATATGCACTTTACGACATTACCTCTAATGGTACAATGCGACATAATTTTCAATAAAAATACTACAAAATGTTCCTAAGAATAGAAAAAATTACAGTTAAGAATCTGTTTGGTTTTTTAAACTATGACATTGAACTTCCAGAGTCCGATCATGTGGTTATTACAGGCCCCAATGGCTATGGTAAGACTATGCTTCTCAAATTGATTCATAATGCTATCTCAAATAACTACAAAGAATTATCTAAAATAAGTTTTGATACATTCGAACTGAAAACCAATCTTGGTCTTGTCCGTTACTTCAACTCAGAATCTGGTATGCAGATCGAGTCATTTCTTAATGACGCAAAAAAGATCATCATTCCTTCAACCCAAAACTTGTCTGAAGAAAAGGTATTTGATTACAGAAAAGCTTTTTCTATTCTTATCCATTCTGTACATCTGAATGACGAAACTGAAGCATATAGCATCATTACAAAGCAAAGAGCGTTTCTAGAAGATAAAATGAAGTTTGCGCTAAGTAAATTGCACAAGCTTGACCAGTTGGTTTATGACTTATTTTCATGCATTTCAATAGAATCACACGAAGTTCAAAATAACGCATTACCGTACATGCAGAAAGAGAGGATAGTTGGCCTACAAGACCTGTTAGCACCTTACACTCGTTTCGGATTGCTACCAAAGTCGAGTAAGTATCTCGAATTGAATGACTTAAACCTTGTATCAGACTACACCATTAACTTGAGTGATAAATTGGATGAAATATTCTATGAAGAATCTTTGCATGAAGACTTTGTAGGACGTTTGAGCGAGTTCTCGAAGCTAATTGAGAAGAAAAAGTTTTCATTTAAAACTATAGCAGTTAACCCGGAATACGGCTTCGCATTCTTCAATCATGTTGGTGCTAATATACCTTTAGAAAAGTTGTCTTCAGGCGAGAAGAACCAAGTATCTATTTTCTTTGATCTAATTTTCAAAGCAGAAAATGGTGCAATCATTTTGATAGACGAACCTGAGGTATCTCTACACATTTCATGGCAGAAAGACCTCCTTAATGAGTTCTCTCAAATATCAAAGTTTAATCACTACTCACAGCTTATAGTAACAACGCATTCACCGGATGTGATTGGTGATGAATGGGAAAGTTCAATTGACCTCTTTGACAAGCATGTGATTGCAAAGAGTAACTAGTTATGTCGAGTTTAAGAGATGCTACCAGAGAACGTAGCGATGAAACTAAATTTAGCGCTCTGCTTTTACAGGTCCAAACTGACCACGTAGGCAATAGGATTATATTTGTTGTTGAAGGCGACTCCGATATTACTCTGTTTAACATGGTGTTGAGAAATACAGAGTTCTTTTACTGCACTCCAGCAAGTGGAAAGGCGGATGTCATAGAAGCTGTTGATAGGCTGAGGACTCGTATTTCTAATCAAGTTTACGGTATAGTCGATGCAGACTTCGACCACGTACTAGAAAAGACTTACAACGATACATTTATGACGGACGTGCATGATGCAGAAATTATGATGCTTCATGATGAATTTATCACAGATTTTATAACTGAACATACACAAAATCATATTCTGGGTCCGATGCAGATCGATGAAGTTGGTCAGAGATTAATGAGTAATCTGATGAGCGTCTGTAATGAAATCGGTCTTGTAAAACTCGCTTGTAGGTTGCTGAATTTGAATGTGAGATTCAAAGGTATGAACTACTTTACTAGCGAAGCTGTGACGGTTAACGATTTTAATGTGTCAATAAACATTCAAATCTTAATCGAAGCTGCAATCAGAAGAAGTCCGAGAGTAGAACAAACTCATTGTATCGACATATACAATAAATACGTAGAGTTAAATCAAGCTGGTTATTGTATATATCAGACCGCGAATGGGCATGACTTTTGCCAGTTGCTGGCTCAAGTGTTTAAGCAACCATTATCATCAGATAGAAATGTAACTGTCAAAGGGGTAGAGAAGTATCTTCGAAGCAAATATACAAAGGAGAACTTTGAGCGGACTAATTTATATGAGCAAATGATTAGACTTATTGAGACCGATGCAGAGGTAGAAGAAGTAGCGTAGTTTTTAGGATATCATATTGCCTCATTTCAACAGAAGTGAGGCGTCAATAACTATAACTTTCGTTACTCACTTACTTGAACAACTTTGTTGCCGAAGTATCTTAGTACTTTAGTTGTCCTACCGTTGATGACTGGCAAATCTTCTTTGTTAATCCATCCAATTAGCTCCTGAACATTAGATTTTCCGAATTGGTTCAACTTATACTCACTATCGTATATGCAGTTTGCCATACGTGTTACAGGGTCTCCAGTGCCGTATAGTAGGTATATCAGAGTCTTTTTTACCCTCTGTTCTTCATTACTTCCCATAAAGCTCTCCTTTAATGTATTGAGGCCACCTTTGTAGAAGCGAAACCGGTCATGGAAAGAGTGCAGAACGCAAAGTGCCTCAACTATATCAATCATTGAAGCTGATATGATTGCTTCCTTTGAACCGAGGACTTTTTTTATAAGGGGATAATTATGCGGAACAATGCGATCCTCAAAATGTTCCCATTTTGTATTCATCCATTCATTAATAAGTTTTGCCGTTTTAGACCGTTGTTGTTCATCCCATCCAAGAGGTTGGTGCTTCCAAGTGTCTTGAGTGGCATAGAAGTCGCGAACAAAGCTGAAGAATGAGTCAATTTCTAATCTTAATGGTATTAAGTCACCGTTAACTTTTCTATCGAAGGTTTTGTAGATTTCTACTATTCGATTAAAAGCACTAACTGATTCTTGATATGAACGCTGGTATGTATCTTGGAAAATAGACTTCTGTGATGCTTTCTTTTTACCGCGATTGATGTTCGAGAAGTTCACATCCCCCATGGTGTCGATGACATCGTGTTCCATGTCATTTAATAGTTTATTTGCATGATAGTACTTGTTATAGATACTCCGATAGCATTTGACTGCATCTCTATTGAGCACTTTTGCGTCACGCCAGTATTCACTGAATAACTCTTGCAGTTCTATAAATCTATGATCTTCCGGGTGGATGCCAATCATAACTTCTTGATTAGAATATATGGCGGATCGAGTTAGATTCGCTGAACCCAACAAGATGGACTTATCACCAAAAATGTAAAGCTTAGGATGGAATGAGTTGGTCGTGAAGAACCTAGCTTCAACCTTATTATTGTTTAGTAATCTATCTAGTGCAGATGGTGAGGTTGGAAAACCAAGTCGCACAATGATTTTTAAATTACATCCTTTTCCAAGGACCTCATCTATAACATCAAACTCTGTGAAAAAAGCTGAAGCAATGAATAAGTCCATTCCATCTTCTATATGATCTGTGATGCCATGTTTAATGAAATCATTTTTTGAAGTTCGATTAGTATACAAGTCCATTGGTTTGCTCTCATCACTCTCTTAAAATAGTACAAGCCATTGAGGTTGATAAAAGAGTAACTTATATCAGTAAAAGGATACACTGGCCTAAAGAATTCTGTGGCTACAAGCTTATTTTCGCAAGTTTGGAGTTGATCAAGTAAAGATATTAGGGGAGGGGGAGTTGTATATTTTCTGGTTTGAAAAAAAGAACCCCCTCCTACGCAAAAGCGTAAGAGGGGGACAGAGATAAACGCTTGGGGGCAATTTAACTCCGAAGCGAATTATATACAGGTTTACAGCTTAGTTCAAAGAAAATGACACTATAAACAGTTAAATGCCCAATTTTTCAGCATGATAGATAAACGCCACACTATATGGATAATCCCCAATCTCCTAAAAGCTGATCAAGCTGCTGCTTTTGCTCATCGCTTATATTTTTAACTGTGAAACTGAACTCACCTTTCAAGGAGTCATGTTTTACGTGAACTTCAGAGCCGTTATCAAGTTTCTTCTTAAGTTTCTTTGGCTTTGTCAATGCATCTTGCCCTTGATCCTCATCATGCTCGGCATAGCTGTATGACAGAATCTTTTTTACGATTTGAGCGTTGGCGTGTTTAGCACTTAATGCTGTAAGCCTTAGGTTTTCTGTCTCTTCTAATAAAGATGAGCAAAAATTTTCAAAGCCTGATTTTTCTTTATCAGAAAGGCTAGTTATTTTCTTGTCTAATTCAATTATTGAAGGTCTTCCTAGATCAGGAACACTAGGAATGACATCTATTAGCCATTTTGGTAGCTCTGCCGCTTTTATACCAGCTGAGACTAAGTTTTTGTCATAGCCTTTCTCGGTGGCAATCTGAATATTGTTCAAACCTTGTTCTTTCTTGAGGTTCAGCCATTGCTTACCTAACTCATAGAGAGACATGGGTCTATGTGTATTACTTACTTCAGATAAAGACTGCTTACTTTCGCGTGTAATATTTTGACTTGTAGCATAGATCTTAAAACCGCGCTTACTGTAGAAACAACCGCTTCTGCGTTGAGAGCCATCAATAACTTCATAAGTGACACCCCCTTGTGAATCAGTGTGTTTTATAGCAAGACCGGGATAGAGTTGACCCTTATCAGAGATCTTGTTGGTAATATCTATAACTGACAGCCGAGACATAATTGATTGATCTCGAACATTATCCTCTGATACGAATGTTTCGGCTTCAATTTTATCAAAAGGAATTTCGACCAGTTGAAACAAGACTTCTTGGCCATCAACCGCAATTTCTAGTTCGGATACTCCTGCTTGAGCTGCCTCGTTAAGGAGTTGCTCCTCTTTCGTTGTGATTGCAACACTATCTGATGATAACTTCGAGGTACGATTACCACCTGGTGTATAAGCTTGGACATTTCTTCTATGACTTGACATGGTGCCCTCTTTATAAATCGATATCTTTTAAGTGATCTTTAAGCTCATTTGCTAAATCAATTACTGAGTCCTTAGAGTCACGTAGCTGTCGAGGGATACAAATACCTTCGCTAGAAGCGACATCTAGTACTGTTCGATAATTTTTGGCTGCGGTATCAAAAGCATTTGAGCGAATGATGTAGTTATTGAATACCATGGAACGGTACTCATCTTTGATACGATTTGATAGCTCAGTATCTCGGTCTTTCTCTTCTTCGACGTTGGTACGGGCAATTTTAATCCAACGAATACCTTCTGAACCTTCTGGCAAAGCTCGAACCTGGTTAGGTAAATTATCCAAGAATTGAGTTGTGGAGCTCCAGTCGAGAGCCTTTGGAGATACTGGTACCAACAAACCATTACAAGCGTACAGTGCACTCCAAGTAAGCGGGTTGATTTGAGGTCCTGTATCAATAAAGATTAAGTCGTATTGG
This sequence comes from Vibrio sp. 1402, assembly GCF_033340275.1. Classification (NCBI taxonomy): domain Bacteria; kingdom Pseudomonadati; phylum Pseudomonadota; class Gammaproteobacteria; order Vibrionales; family Vibrionaceae; genus Vibrio; species Vibrio sp. 1402. The sequence goes on along the minus strand of NZ_JAWOWE010000012.1, from coordinate 44,626 downwards.
TTACGAATAGGGTCGATAACTCGTTCTTTTAATCTTGGAATTAGGTTTTCTTCTCCGAGCCAATGTAAAGACGAAAATCGCTCATCCTCAGGAAACGCTGGCATGATTCGAACATTAGGTAAGAAGGTATTAAGGATTGCTTCATCAATAATATCCTCATGACTTAAACCATAATTCACGAAATTTTGATATAGAGAATCTTTACCCTCAAGATCCGCTGTCATAATGTCAACGGCAGTGAGTTGGTCCAGATCATTTTGTTTGTATTCCTTAGATTGAGCGAACAATTTAAGTGAACCCTGTGGATCTAAATCAATGATTAGAATGCGGATACGTTCAAGGTGCTGTAAACCTAATGCCTGAGCCAGGTTAATAGTCGTCATGGACTTACCTGTACCACCTTTCTGGTTCTGTACATTGATAATATGAGTACCACGATTAAAATCAGACCATTTTGGCTTACCAGCTAAATCGAGAATTTCATGAATATAGTCTGGCGAATACGCATACTTACCACGGATCATTTCAGGTGGTTGATAGCCTTGCTCCACCCAATCTTCTTCCTTTTTCTTAAACGTGTTGACAGAGTCCCAGCCACACATTTTGCTCATTTTGGTTTGTGGAACTGAGTGATTAAGAATGACCTTGCTGACTTCAAACTGTTCATCGAGTACAACCTTCGATTGCTGAAGGATGTTTGCTCGACGTTCTGACTCGGTACGACTTACGCTCTCGTTTGCTTTTTCCAAATTCTGCAAAACGGATTCAGTGACTGATGACATTGTGACTCTCCATAAAATTGACAGTCACATTGTCAATTAACAGGTGATGACTGTCAATGATAATTAATGGGTATCAATGATATGTTGAGGCTATCATTTTTATTTGAGGCTTTCATCACAGAATCCTAATGAAAAAAGTCAAATACAGTGCGAACAGAATCTATAGGTTGATTTTGTCGCTGTATATGGTCAGATATCTGAGTGTACAGAAACACAATGTATAAGCTAAGCTATTAATAAATAGAGAAAAAATAATGAGCGACATTAAAGAGCAATTGCTAGTATTTTTGAGAGAACGGACCGCGGTAGAGGCTGTTGTGTCTCCGAGTGTTTATGTAAAAAGTACTGCAATCCCACGCGAAGATAAGTTAGAAATTGTATTACATCGGCAGTCTACTCCATATAACAGTAAACATTTCATTGATGTGATGATAGAAGTACCTTTAGAAATCAACAGAAAAAATTACGAAATTATTAAGAGCTGGCCTATGTGCAAACTAAACGAATACTCAGATTCTAGTATGTTATTAGTGAAACGCGAAGACTAAAAATCTTGAGTTGTTGAGTAAAGTATGCTTAACGTATATAGTTAAGCATACTTTACAAAGATAGGTTTCTTGTTACCGTGACTAAAGACGAATACATTGAGTGCTATAAACGAAAAGGTTGGACTACAGCACACCTAGCCAATCGGTGGGGGTTTAGCAAGGTAAGAGTCTACCAAATTGCAGAGGAAGTTGAGCTAGGGCATAGTAAGAAACAAGCTCATATAGATATGCTTAACGGGCTACCCAAAGCGCCAAAATCTATTCGAAAACCCTATAAAGAAAACTAGGAGAAGCTTGTGAAAAGGCTTGAGAATGTAATGGAGAATAACAACCTAGCTTTGAGCTTTGGTCCTGCAATAGACTTCTTTGTTGACTGGGGCTTCAAGATAGCGCTTTTAATTTTTGTAGTGGTGTTTATTTCATCTCTAATCACTACTTACTTCAATGGTGCACTACATACTAATGCTCTGTCTGTATTTGGATTGACAGGTTATTTAATCGCTAGTGCTATATATCAAGGCCTGAACGATCATCATCGGGGATACTAATATAAATTTTTCATTTGGCGCTATACAAGAATTGAATCGCGTTCCGTCGCCGGAACGCTGTGAGTCAAAACAAGGTCAAACGTGATATGACATTCAAAGCCGTGCTCCGTTCGGAGACCATTTACTAAGTTGGTGCTCCTCTTTGTTTGGTTCATTTGATAGTGTTTTTGCCTGAGGTTTTTGACCAAGCAAAGCACTTCTTGATCGCTGCTTCTACGATAGATATTTCTACAAAACTACCACTTGTTTAATCCTCTTCGGTATCAAGTGGCATTAGCCATTTATTGAAAGCACCCTAAATCTAACAGTTGCCTTTTTATTTCAGCGAACTGGTCAATGTCAATTATGCTTAGTTGCAGCATTCTATTTGTAATGAATTTTGGTGTTACGTTCATCTGTAAAGCTATCTGCCTCAAACCAATATCTTGACTCAAGTAATTCATCAATTGCTCGTCACTCGAACTGTTCCAGCTATTGGTGGAACGAGGAACACTTTGAGTGATAGTAGTGTTGGTCGAGGTTGCATTTTTCGGCAATTGTTTAGGTTTAATTGATATTTGGTTCTCTGTGTTGTGGCATAAAGAACTTATGCTTTCTACTAGCCCAATTAGACCGTACTCAAAATGAATGTATGGAGTGAAAGTGATAGAAACTATAGATGCATTAGATAGTATCGACTTCGCTAAATCCATTTCGTTGCATTTGTTTTTAGGGATCAACAAATTTATCTTGCCTTCACATTTAGTCTCGATACCAATTACAAGTCCGCCTCTTTTTTCGTGCATTGCATCACTAATAACACCAGCAAAAGTACATTTGGGGCTAAACTTTGATACTCGTTTTCGCCAAGCGTCTCGGTCACGACTTTGCAGTGAAGTAATATATTGCTGACTTGTAGAGGCTGATTTTGGTCCAACAGAGATAATCCATTTAATGAGTGATGGCCAATTTGAGATTTTCATGAGCTGTACCTGAAGGATAATTACACAGTATAAATACCACATTAACACACGCGCGAGTTGAAATAAATCGAATTTATAAAGATTATGGAATATAGTAAATATGTCATTTGAGGATAAATAACAAGGTCTAAAATTATGGTTTATAGCTATATCATTACCCGAGATAGAGAGCGTATTGTAGACAACCTAATGGAACACGGTGAGTTTTCTAATGGTTCAATTAAAGGTAAAGAGTTAAGCCTTGATCATCCATTAGCAAATGAGATGGTAGATACCTTAAAACTAGTGCCTCAAGGCATGGCCAATACCTATTACACCCTTCACCATTTGAAACAGCAAGATTGGGATGTGACTCATGAAAATGGTTATGAGAACTCTCTCATTGCGAGCTTTAGTTTAAATGGAAACCTAAGTTCACTTTTAGATAAAGTCAAAAGTGGAGAGGGGTTTAAGGTAGAAACGAATACCTTCCAGGAGTTCATTGAATCGAATCAAGGTATCGATTTAATCGTAGATTTTCAAAATACGATCACTCAGTCTGATTGTTGGACACCCCAAGGAAAATTAAACAACCCATTAATATCGAACTTCACTGTGGATATGGAGCGTCTTTCAGAGTGGCCCGGCATGCTCGAAGCACTAAATAATCTAGGTATTGATTCAACAAATTTAGAAAACGCTATTAGTGAAATTGGTTTAGAGTCTGCTCTGGAGCTTTGTAAAAGACCAGAAGTACTTTTAGCTTATCAATATAGCCAGGGAAGATTTGCAGACTTGCCAAAGAAGAATCTACCCGGTGCAAGATTTATTCAGAATTTAGATTTAGTAGAAATTGCTGAAGAGTACTTGAAGTTCACTACTGCTCAAAAGCTTGAGGGCGTTGAACCAGACTTTAAACAGTTTTTGTTAGAGCAAGGGGAATCATTAAATGACAAAATTGATAGCGCCGTTAAATCACAAGTTTTATCGTTTATGAATGAGATGCAGCTCGATGACTCCAAAGAAAGTATTGAGTTACTAGACGAAACTGCAACAACACTATACAAACAATTAGATCCGCGAAACGAATTAATGGGCTTAAGGTACCACCTTGAAAAATTACTAGACGTATATACAAAAGAATCAGAAGTAGACCATGAAGCTCTATCATTACAATTAAATTTGCAGTTGGATGAGTACAGTGAGAGGGATGCTTTCAATACTTGGTTATTAAACAACATCTTAGAATGCAAGTTAGAGCCGAGTGTAGAACTAAAAAGTAAACATGAAGCTATGGCCTTCCTTGAAAACTCCAATAATGTCACTATTCCGCAGATGATGGCAGCATTAGTACATTTATCTAACCAAGACCTTAGTAAAATACAAGCGACCCTGGATGGTGAGCTTGTTGGGCCAACTAACCATACATCTGAGTATTATGCGGACCTTATTAAAAAATTTGAAGGGATAGTATCCCAGTTATCGGTGGACCAAGGTATTGATGTATCAAAAGCAAAGGAAGATGTATTCAGTAGAATAGTGGAATCTTTATCGCTAAACAAACCTGTTTCGCAAGAAGCTTTGAGCGATAGTTTATCGAATGAATTATACCAGCTAGCTGAGGCTACAAGGTTTTCGCCAATAGGTTCTGAGAAAGCTGACCCCATTCAAAAACTGACCATAAAAGATGTTCGAGCAATCATTTTACCTGAAGCAGTAACTGAGCCTGAAATTATCGATCAAATGTTGGCAATAGAGAAGCTGAGGGAGGAAGGCTTTAAAGGTAAAACTATTCTTTACAGTGAGCTCGAGCGTGATGGTAAAGCTCAAGCTGTACATTCTTTTATAAAACATAATCCTGACACGTTAAGAACAATAGGTGCTGCTCCCACTTCCCAAGTAGATCCTGAGCTGGATATCCCCAAATCAATAAAGATTCTTGAAGAGATTCAGGCTAATCACCCTTACTTAAAGATTCGTGTACATGAAACGATAGATTCAATGAACTTTCTTAGTAATGATCTGAAAAGTTACAGCTCTACACTCGCTGGGGTTGCCCACAATGGTGAAATGCATGTGAATCTACAAAGTGAACATAACGCATATGAGTCAGGACTTCGAAAGACTATTGCACATGAAGCGGTACACTTGGGATTTAAGAAGATGTTCACAAACTCCGAGTATGTGGACCTTATGGAGACTGTTTGGCAAAACATTTCCACTGAAGACAAGGCTACAATAAAACAAAACTATGGGCACCTTGATGAAAACAAGCCTCTAGATAGACGTAGCCTTGCGGAAGAATGGTTAGCTATGAAGGCTGAAAGTATTGATCTAAGAGATATTGATCGTATACAGCCAGTTATTAAGGTTTCATTGGTTAACAAGCTCCAAGGGTTTAGGGATTCTGTTCTCAAGAAATTAGGCAAGGTTACCGAGACCTCTTTAAATGTGGATGAGCTCCTGGTAAACGCGATTAAAAAGGCTGGAGAGTTCAACCAGTTCATTGATGGTAAAGTAATTGATCAAGGTTTGGTCGTTAGAAAAACAGGTTATGTTGAACATGAGCATCAGTCGTTTGACCTGTATCGTGGTTATAAAGCGAATTTAGACGCTGGTAGAAATTTATCTACAGAGGTGCAGATTGCAGCTAAACAAGACTTTATCCATAAGTACTCGAACAATGGGCACATTAAACTCTTAAATATCACTTTCGATAATAATAATGAACCCAAACTTGAAGGTAGTCAGTTAAGCCTACCGTACTCTGCAAACCCCAAGGACCTTCTTGAGATATTAAGGCAGGTTGAGGTAAGTTCGTGGACAGGTAAACCATCTTTGCATTCTAACATAAGTACTGAAATAGAAGCTGTTGACAGGGCTGAAGCAACTCCACCAGCAGTTGTTAAAGCCAAGCTTGGTAATATAGTTAATGAGTTCACTATAGATACATCTGTGAATAATGAAATTCTCAATAAGCTTTCTGGACCAGTAAAAGACAAGTGCAAACAAGTAGACGAAAAAGTTAAACAAGAGGTTGACACTGATATGAATTTAGGAATTGGATTTTAAATTGTATATGCTGTAACCTATTATAAAACAACAGGAGGCTTCCTATGGTTGCTGCAATTGCTCTTCTTCCATTACTTGGTGTTATAGCGGCTATTTTTTGGGGGTTGAATATGTACTACACACTCGTTCCTAACTGGTTAATTCCAGTAGTGTGCGTCGTGGTAGTCGCCTCAATATTCCAAATTAAGGTGACATACAAAGAACTAAATGAATCGGAAATAGATAGTTTTATTGGGCGGTTCTTGTTCTCAATACATCGAACAGTTCGACAGTATATGAGAGCGGCATTTATGCCAGTTGTACCTGATTTTAGTTTTGTAAAACAAACCCTCAATATCATGACGAAACGAAAAGATGATGAATAAGAAATTAATGTTAGCTGTAATGTTGAGCGCCTCCCTTTTCGGTTGTGCTCAAAATGATAGTCTTGATCCAGTATTTGGTTTTACTGGTGAATATGGTGCTGGTGGTACAAGAATCCCTAATAATCCAGCATACTTAGTTGATCCTGGGTTAACTACTGAAACTGAACTATTTAAGATATTCGGTGAGCCCCAACTAACCCAAAGTTTCCCATGGGGTAGAGTAGTTACTTATAGATATTGGGAAAATAAAATTGGGTTGCCGATGTATGAAGAGTATGTTGACTTTGTTTTTAACGATAGAGGTTTCCTTGATAAGGTGGCAACCTATTCTCAAAGGGGCTCTAAGCGGGTTGAAACAAATCAATCCAAAATGATAGAGAGAGAAGAAGAGTGTCCAAGTCACTACACAGTGTGCCAGTCATACGAAAACTTCAGTCATTAGAATCCTCACTTCATGCGTTTGCTCACTCCTTAGAGCAAACGTACTTTAACGTTCAGTTAAACAATCCCTCTGACATCAAACCAATTAAAGCGGTCATTAGAGCTATAACGGCGATCACTTACGATGAATACCAATCAGGACGAGAGTTAAACCAGTTACCTGGAGTGGTCTTCATTCCTGAAGATGTAGTTCCCAAATTACTAGAAGTAAATCATGCCAAAAAGGCATTTTCAGACGCTGTAAAAGAAGCTAAGGCCTCGAGTAAATGCAAAAGCAATACTGCCGCATTGAATTATGTAAGAAAATTATTAACAGAGATAGGCATGCAAAGGGTTCACTTTAAACAATGTGAACGCTTGCTGGTGGTAGAAGAGGCGCTACCTAAAAAAATAGTTTTTTATAACGAATCAAAAGGGTGGGGTAACCAAAAGAAATACTCAAAAGAAGAAGCGCTTGAGTTAGCTAAAGAAATCATTGATAACGGTTCTGATAGCTTTGACATCGTTTCTAAGAAAATTGCAGAGATTTCTGATTCGGAGTTTCTTGTGCACCGGACGCCAAGTCCAACAAGTATTAAAGCGAACATCACTAGATATGTACCAGGAGTGGGAGAGAAAAGTCATTCAAGAGTTGCTTCGTTACCAATATTTGTTGTAACTACCGATATGGATTCAGCGAGAACGGTACTCATTGGTTCTATGGTTTCGATTGAGTCTACCCCAAAGTCTAAAAGACTGGGGTCTAGTAAAGCTCGTAGTAAGTTTGAAGAGCAACCCTATATCTCAACTTTGCGTCTATATCGATATAAGCCCGAATATAGATAGAAAAATTTACAAACCAATCTATAATATATGATATTAAATTGGAGGGTTAGAGATGCACAAGCGTAGAGATAATTTGCAAAAGACGATACTCATTGTTTGGTTTCTGTGTTCTAGCATTGTACTTGGGATTCAGCTATTACCTAGCCCAATTGATAATGCAAGTGCAAGTCAGATAGAGTCAAAAGCCGGAAATCTGGAGCCAGATGACAGCCTGATCAATCTGGATACAATTCTTACCTATATGCCTACCGAAGTACCTCATTCCAGAAATAAACAGTAGCTATAAAATGATTTAATATGGTATTAAATACCATTGACAAACACTTTGCTCAACTATAATATATAACAAAACAGAGCGAGGTAGTTATGGTTACAATAGCTAGCAATAACAGCAATCCTTCACCTAAAAGCGTGGCTCTTGCTGCTGCTTTAGGGCAAATTGAAAAACAATTTGGCAAGGGTGCTGTGCAAAGCCTTGGGGGCGAAGCAACAACTAACAATCTTGACATCGTATCTACAGGCTCACCTAAGCTTGATAAAGCTTTAGGAGTGGGCGGGTTAGCGCGAGGTCGTATTCATGAAATTTTTGGCCCGGAGAGCTCCGGAAAGTCGACATTGGCATTGGAAGTCATTGCTGAAGCACAAAAGAAAGAAAGTATTTGTGCCTTCATTGATGTTGAGCATGCGCTTGATCCTGGATATGCCAAATTAATTGGCGTTAATAGCGAAGAATTGTATGTTTCGCAGCCCAATAGTGCGGAGGAAGCTCTGTCTATTGCAGAAACTCTTGCTCTATCGGGAGCAGTAGACATTATTGTTATCGATAGTGTCGCAGCAATGTGTCCTAAAATGGAGTTAGAAGGAGAGATGGGGGCAGCTAGTATGGGCCTTCATTCGAGGTTAATGTCGCAAGCATGCCGGAAGCTAACAGGTATTCTAAAGAAAACGAATACCATGGCTATTTTCATAAACCAAATTCGTTTTAAAATTGGTGGTTTTGGAAACCCTGAGACAACAACAGGTGGAAATGCTTTAAAGTTCTACGCTACAACGCGAATTGATATTCGCAGAACGGGGAGCTATAAAGTCACCGATTGTACAATGGGTAATGAAACCAGGATTAAGGTTGTCAAAAACAAACTTGCCCCTCCATTTAAACAAGCTGAAACCAAAATATTGTTTGGTAAGGGTTTCGATTACTACGGTGAAGTTCTTGATTTAGGCTTAGATGCTCGAATTATAGACAAACGTGGTACTTGGTACCTTTACAAAAACCTTAAGCTTGGGCAGGGCAGATTGTCAGCGACAGAGGCCTTAGAAAACGACAAAGTCCTTCTTGAAGAGATATTATCTCGGATTAATTAGATTAAGGTATGTTGCGGGAAAACCGCAACATAAAGGCATAATGTTATTTAGTGACTTTCAGAAAAATCTAGACAAATTACCTTTTGATGAATTGCAATCACGGAGAAAGGGGCAGTCTGTACGCTCATTAGCTTATTTTCTTGGCTCAAATGAAGTCGCGATTCAAAAGTACAAAAATAATCCCGACGAACCTGTAAAGGAATCGCATATTCGATGCGTTGATTTTCTTTTGAAAATGCCAAAAGAGCAACAGATCCACATTCTATCTCAGAGTGTAAACAATCCTATCTTAAGCGTTACAGAGTCACAGCGCTGTAAAGTGAAGCATTATGATGCTCTGGAGAGTCGTCTCCTGAAGCTGGGTATGTCGAAGTTAGGGGTGTATTCATTATTGGGTACTCGTAATAGCGTTGTGGATAACGCACGAAAAAAAGGCGCCATGTCAAAAGGCTTGGCAGCGATCGTTGGGTTAACGAGTCGATTTAGTAATGATGAGCTCTTGGAACTAGCTGTCGAATACGAGACATCTGAGCGAAAATTGCCCGCTTTGAAAGAAAAGCTTATGAAAAAGCATTCTAAGTCCTCAACTTAACGACAAAAGTTGAACTGCAAGCTCAAAACGTGAATCTGGATAAGGATAATCTGAGAGCAATCAATAAACTAGCGAAATCGCTGGTTTATTTAGAAAACTAATCTATGTCATTTACGTATAAAAAAAAGGATTTGAAGTGAAAAACTACTTAGCACTCTCGATTTTAGTAGTCCTATCTGGCTGTGGTGGTGGCGGAGAAGGTGGTGGCACCAATAGCAGTAGTGGCGATAAGTCACTTGTACTTACTGTAACAGATCCAACTCAATCACTAGTGGAGAATGGGGAGTCAATAACCGTCCAATTAGAAACAAACTCAAAATCAGATAACTACACTCTTACTGTAAGAGATCCACAGTCGGTTCTCAATCAAATTCCTCTAAGTGAATATGAAAAAAATATTCATTGGTCTGTAAATAAATCGAATTTAATTCTTTCAGCAGATGAATTACTTAAGTCTTCAGGTGATTTGAGCCTCACACTGACACTTGAAGATGGCAGCGAGCAAATATCTACGAACTTTAGCCTTGATATTGTTAACACAAGTCTTAATGAGCGTCTTGAAGTCGCTTCAACGTACATCGATAACAGTGAAGAGATTAAGCAGTTTTCGGAGCTACAATCACTCCAACATGCTTATGAAAAGGTTTTTTTATTGATGGGTCATGGTCAGCTCCCATTTACACCCGAATTTGATGAGCAGGTATACCTGGACAAACTAAACGACATCAAGTTGGCAGTAAGCAAGGTGCATAATGGTGGTATAGAGACTCTACTTGTTAATCCATTATCAAGTTTTGAATCTGAACTAAACGCAAGCGCTAAACAATACATAGATCATCTGAACAAGATTGCCGCAAAAGAGAATAGCCTGAGTGTACTCCCAGCAGTGGATTTCAATGCCTCTTCGACAGGCTATTCATTCTTTAAAGGTAATGTGAACTACGGTCAGTTTACTGAACTGTCAGTTTTCAAGTTCAACCCTGAATTTCAGTTTGTTGAAAATTTAACTGACCCTACTTACGGCAATTGCAGCATTTAAGGACAAATAGAATGAACAAAATCACCCTATCTCTACTAATTAGCGCTGCAGTTTTTAACGGTTATGCTCATGCGAACATTGCAGAACCTATCTTATTTAAAGGAGTCGATCCTTTAGCGATGTCAGACTCAACTGGTTACCACCAGTCACAGTTAAATACCTATTGGGCAGACCAAGACTTACTTAAAGGGGCGAATAGTATTTCTAAGGCCAGAGATACTGCAAAAACCAATAACGTGACACGTGTGGGTGTTATAGATGGAGGCTTTTTAAATACTCCAGAGCTTCCTTTTGTTGATGGATATAGTTTTATCGGAACTGAAGGTTACACAGCAAATTTTGACACACCGATATCTGACCGTGGTGAACACTGCGATATAGGTCATGGCAATATGGTTGCATCACTAATTGGTGCCAACCCTCAAGGGGATGGCGTAAAAGGTGTAGCTGATGTTGAATTGGTTGCAGCTCGAGCACTGAAATGTAGTGAAGCAAAAGTTGAAGACTTAACTGCTGCAATCAAGTGGCTGAGTGGACAAGAGGTTCCTGGTGTACCGCTAATTTCAGAGCCAGTTGATGTTATAAATATGTCGTTAACGTTGCGGAACACAATGTGTGGTGGTGACGTTCAAGACGCGATTCGAGTAGCGCAAGATAAGGGGATTACTTTTGTGGCAGCGCAAGGGAATCGAGGCGTTAATTATGAAACAGGGTTACCAAAAGATTGTCCCGGTGTGATCGGAGTAGGCTCAAACCAATTAGATGGATATAAGTCTGGGTTTTCTAACTTTGATGTTAACGTAGACATTGTTGCTTATGGTGACCGCCTCTCATTGCCGACAATCGTTGATTCGAATAATGATGGAGCTTTGGACTACACCGAAACGGCTGGAACGAGTCTTTCGACACCTCTAGTAACGGGCACAATTGCACTAATGCTCAACGAAAGTCCCGATTTAACTCCTACAGAAATCATTACCATTCTTAAACAATCGACAGGCAAACCAATGGTCGGTGAAGCGGGAAGTGGTTTTCTTAATTATTCTTGTGACAATGGATATTGCGGCTATGGTGTTTTGAATGCATATGAGGCAATGCTTCAAATGAGAAAGTTGTCAGAGGAAGGGGTAGCGTTAAAAAGTCCACTAGCTGGTGAGTGTGATGTAGAGTTTTACTTAGATACTCTCGGTGGTTCTATTGATGTTTGTTCAATGGGGGAGTTTAAGTTAAATGATCATGTCACTAGCGATAACACCAAAATAGAAGTTTATAAAGTTTCAAGCCTTGATTCATTAGATGTGGCAGGTGCTGAATTAGTTACAGACACTACAAATGGAAAACTTATGCTTCCAAATGTGGGTAATGAGCTCTTTGCCTACCGTATGTGTGAAAAGAACTTCGTTGATGAGTACCATTGCTTTAGCGATGAATTAACGCCACTAACGGTTTCTAATCTCGAAAAACCTCACCAATGTAATCTCTAGAAACTGAAATCTAACTAATTGATAAACCCTGGATATTTTCCGGGGTTTATTATATATGATAGTTGACTGCTTTTTGTTTTGCTGTCACAATATACCATATTAAAACGGCTTTGGGGGCAGAATGAAACCAACGTTAGAACAACAAAACGTCATATACAAACCTGTTAGGCTTGCTGTGATCAAAGCGCTTGCAGGAACTGGTAAAACTACATTATTTAGATTGTTCGCGAATGCATATCCAGAGCTAAGAATGCTCTATATTACTTATAATCGTCCGATCGCAGATGCCGCTAATTTACCTCCCAATTGTCTATCACTCACTGGCCATCAGTTAGCATATCAATTCGTAGGAAAATACTACCGCCACAAGTTTGCAGAAAACCTCAGCATGGGGCTGATTAGAAAGCACCTCAGGTGCGACTGGTCCATCGCAAACGGGACTATGGTTACTTTAGAAAACTATTTTTGTAGTGAAGACCAAGAAATAGAAAAAAAACACGCTCCATACAACCCCAAAAATAAAAAATCATTGGATATTCAAGAGCAGCTAGTTTCTAGTGCCAAGCAAATCTGGAATGAAATGCAGTTATTGGAAAGTCCGGTTCCCATGACGCACGATGGTTACCTAAAAGGTTTCTCTATTGCCCAAGTAGATTTGAGCGAGCATTTTGATGTGCTACTTGTAGATGAGGGGCAAGACCTTAACCCTGCAGTGAGAGCTTTTATGAAAGCTCAAACTAATATGAGAGTCTATGTATGTGGCGATGAGTCGCAACAAATTTATCGTTATCGCGGTGCCGAAGATGCACTGAAAGTTCAAGAAAATAGTGGAGCCGAAGTTTTCTCATTAACCCAGTCATTTCGCTTCAATGAACAGGTTGCTACATATGCCAATGCCTTTCTGAACCAACTTGGTGTTCATGAACGGCTTAAGGGGACCGATAATGGCATTATCGAGTCTGTTTTAACTTCAGAAAACGATTTAGATGAAAATCTCCAGATAGCCTATATCAACCGTACGATCGTATTAACGATTGAAGTCGCGATAGAAGCTGACGAACGTGGCAAGAGCATTTACTGGACTGGAGGTTTTAATAACTATCCATTTAACGAGCTCTTTGATTTACTCTACTTGAAGCTAGAGCAGTACGATAAAATACGCTCACGTGACTTTAAGCGTGATTTTACTACATTCGAAGATTTCGTAGAAGTTGCAAAAAAAACGAAAAACATCGATATGGCTAGAATCCTCAGACTTGTCTCTAAATATGATACTGGTTTGTTTGATATTTATGAGAACTTGAAGCGTTCTAAAGTGGATAATATTGAGGCTGCTGAAGTTGTCGTAGGAACTTGCCACAGAACGAAAGGCCTAGAGTTTGACCAGGTGGTGCTAGGGGATGATTTTTGTGACCAATTGAAATTAATCGAGCGTACAGAAGACGAAATTCGAGATGAGTTGAATCTAATGTATGTCGCCATCACAAGAGCCAAGTTACGATTCGTAGAATCCCATCCGTTTCATTCTGTACAACGTTGCTCACAAAACATTTTTGAACTGGCAAGAGAGTTTCAAAAGAACAAAAGAAGTAGCTCAGGCCGTTTTAAAAAGAGACGCCAATCATAATTCTATCGAGATGAGTAAATTAGGAGAAGTAAGTAAATGGCACTATTTGACAGAGAAACGAGAGAGTTGATAGAAAAGTTGATCAATCAGGTTGATGTTGATCTTCGAACCGATTTTAGTATAGGTATCATTTCTAGTGAAAATGAATATACATCTGTCCTAACTGCAGAAATTCGTAATAGGATTAATGCTAGGCTACCGTTAAAATCAGCTGCATTTTCACAGAAGTTGAAATCAAATGAAGAGCAAGCATGGGGCGTTGATGCTTGTGTTTTATTGATTGATTATGACAAGGGAGTCGGGAAACTATGTTTGTTTGAAGCAAAAAGTGATCGGCCAAATTGGGACTATCTGAAACCTAATTATCAACCACCTATCTCTCACTTTTCATCTCAGATAGCCCGTCAGGTAGCACCTAACAAACAAGGATTTGTTGTATGGGAGCAGTTTTATTCCAGCAAACCAAATGGTACACCTATAGGTGACCGAAATCCTAAGGGGTCTACCTGTATTCTCCATCATCTTGCATTCTACCATAATGGTACACCTCCTAATCCGAAAGTTTGGACTGATAATGATATTGATACCCTTGCTCGTGAGTGGCAAAAGGTATCCACAATGGGGGGCCTAGTAAATACGGTTTGCAAATGCAAATTGGGCAAAAGTTTCGATGTTAGTAAACTAGAAGAATTACTCAGTGAACGTATACCTGTGAGGCATATTTTGTTTTTAGAAGGGGGCCGGGCTGTCACAGAAAAAGATAGCTATCATTCTATTGCAAAACAATATCAGGAAAGGTTCCCAGACTATAAAGAGAGCACTGGTAGGCAGTAAGTGCTGATTTATTACTTGGTTTTTTTATCTTAGGTGATTGCTATAACAAGAGCATAATGATTGAAATTCCCTCAATTAGTTAAGTAGACTCGCAAAGTGTAATTCGAACTTTTCCAAATTAGTCAGTTGGTCTTCTCACTTAATGACCAACTGACTAAAAAATAATATGGACTGGATGGCATAGCTTTTGGGGTGCGTTCAGCGTTAGACCTGATTACCTAAGCTTACTGAGCCCGGCACCTAAATGAGAGCCTACTTGTCTTAACTTTTCCTCTTGTTCATGTACCGTGATTTCCAACAACTCACGTTCATTTTCAAGCATGTTGATTCTGTCTTGGCAGTCTTCTACAGCATCGTCATACCCATAGCCGTACATCCTTGCCCCAGTCACTCTGATTAAACCGACTAGCTTTTCTTGTTCGTCGATGTACTTCTCATACTCAGTACTTTGATTATTTACTAAACCCATATTCCCTCCGCTTCATTTCTCTTAGCCTTGTTCGCCCTTGCTCATCGCCAAAAGCCATATCAAACAACTCTCTGGGCGCGAGCTCTTGTACAGTAACTTGTGGTTCTTGACCTGTCTCAAGTTTAGACGTTCGCTTTCCCTTAAAGGGGAGCACATTTGATTTCATTAGTTCTCCTTAAATTGCAATGATTTACCTTGAATGAATGAAACCAATTTATCTTATGGAAAAGCCGTGGACAGTAGCACAAACGCATTAATTCTTGACCTTGACAATTCGTTGAGATTATGGGTGTGAAATGTGTCTGTGATATACATAGATTCCATTAAACAGAACATATTGAATATAAAGAATTAATTTCCAGTTTGGTGTTAGAAAAGTCATAACCTAACGGATCAGTAACTCGATAGGAGTCATTGAAAAAAAAGGTAAATTAGATTAGGTTTGAACTTGTTTTTTTGTTGGAAGTGTAGGTTGTGTCTAGAGAGCTAATTGCCGGATTTAAAAGAAGTTCAGAAAGCAGTTGTTGTGACTTTATTTGCCAAGAGGCTTACAGAGAAGCAATATGCGAGCTTTATCCTGAAGATGTAGCAATTTATAAACAAGCATACGGTCTTCTTCTGGATGCATCTAAAACATGTTTAGAAAGGGTTGAGCTTGAAACTGCATTCTCAGTAAGTGACATAGAACCAGACAAGATCATCGATGGTCCTTTTCATGCATTTGTGTTTAGCGACTATTATTTTGATCTAAACCATTCCGATCGATTTTGGGTTAAAGATATCACTCTGTGTTTACAGCATGAAGTAGAAAGGGCATTAGAGGCTGAGAATTGGGAGGGTGAGAATTTAGAGCAAGAGCTGCAAACAATATCACCTGATTTGGTTAGCATTGCTCAGATGATTGATGAGCAATTTGTCACCGCATTGTCTCCTATTCGAGAATATAAAAACACCTTTTATCACAGGTATTCGCCAACACTTTTCTTTAGTATTTATGATTATAGAGAAGCCTTGCACTACTTCCACCTCCCTTTTGAGAAAAAGAGTGAAGGGCTTTGTTTTTACAGTGCGCCATATACGCTTCATCAGTTCTATCGTGAGTCTTTTGGTTTGGATAACTCTACCAGAAAAAAACTGGTTCCAAAGGAAGCTTTATCTCGGACGTTAGCAAATGAGGAAAGACAATTTACAGTTGAAGAAGAGCACCTCTCTGCTTGGATGGCTCTTGAGTTTTGCGGTTCATCAGACAAAGTGGAACTTATTGATTGGGTCAATATGAGTGTTGATGTTTCTAGGCCTCTTTCCGACAATGAGATAAAGTGGGTAACGGCATGGTTTAAACAATCCCTATATGCCTCTCAAGCAAATAATATCCGAGCTGAAATACAATGCGCTACTTCAATAGAAGAGATTATTAATCTAAACAAGCTGCTAGAATCTATCGGGGGCAGGAAAATAGATGAAACAATAAGTTTGTATCAGTCCAACAACCTTAATTCTCCTCCACGCAGTAAGATTAAAAACTACCTTTGTGGAATGATTTTACACCAAGACCGTTCAATCAACCCTAAAAAACTAACCTACACGGAGTTGGAACAAAACCTCGCTGCTGAACTTTCTGACCTAGGGTATGGCATTGGCTTTTCCGATGAGAGCATTCGTCGCGGATTTAAACTGTATAAAGAAATGATTGAAAAGCAGAAAAAGCGTTACCTTAATGCTTAAACTCGTAATAGGGCAGAAGCAATATAGAACAACCTGTCAGATTTTATCACCCTCAGGAGACCAAACTGACAGATTGCATTCTCACTAATTCACACAACCCAATACATTCAGATACACTTAACCTCAAGTAGCTCATTAAAATCGCTGAAATAATTCTCCAGCTCTAGCAACTTTACATTCCCTGGTCGCTCTGAGTACCGCTTTGTACGTGCTCCAAATTCTATTGTTCCTTTCCCAAAGCGCGTATTAATGCAGTCGATTGCTTTGCTTAATTTATGGTTATTAACATCATGTTCAAATAGATCTGCTTGCTTGTGCTCTGCGTCGATTAAACTAGTAAGGCCAACTCCAACTTTATAAATGCGCGTTTTTGTCGGTTGAGTAGGAATAAGGTCACCCTGAATAGCTCTCAACGTCTTTAGACCTACAGAGGTATCGCATACACCGTAACTTAAGTGTATGCTCCGGCTAGCCTTAAACTGCTCCTGAGGATCGTCATGTATGGATGTGGACACAAATGCTGTTATAGCCAGGGCTTCTGATTTTTGCGCTCGTAACTTAAAAAATGCTTCTGCAAGGTGAAGAGATAATTCCGACATTATGGACTCCCTTGATTGTAAGCGGTCCCGGTATGAGCTGGTGGACCAAATTTGTTGCTTCTTAGGTCGTGTGTCGTTCCAATTGTAGACAGGTGTGCCATTTAACTCATGGACCGTGTTGGCGACGGAAATCGAAAAGGCTTTTTGCATTTTTTTAGGATCTTGGCGAGCTAAATCTAACGCGCTATAAATGCCCATATGAGAAAAGTGTTTAGATAGCTTCCTGCCTACGTTCCAAACCTCTGAAACAGGTACCTTTTCTAATGTCTGAATCAAATTGTCTTTACTAATGACAAATACACCGTTACTACCCTGAAGTTTTTTGGCTGCAAACGAAGCCAGTTTTGAAAGAGTTAAACTAGGACCAATCCCGACTCCTGTAGGAACCCCCGTTGTTTTCCAAATGTGTTCACGCCAACGCCAAGCTTCGCTTTCCAGGTCAATGCCATTCTTCAGTAGCTCCGTAGTCTCCACCCAAGATTCATCGACGCTGTAATGAAAAATGGGTAGCCCCTCGGAAACATCTATAAGTGATTGCTTAAAGTTCCTAGATATCTGCCCTAAGGTATTAAAATTACACTTAAATATTGCGCCATGATGCATGGCAACTTTAGAGTCGATTTCCCAAATAGGAGAGAACTTGGGTATCCCAAATTCCTTTATATTTGCTCCGGCAATACTAATACCTTGGCCTGCTGACACGAGTACTGGTTTCCCTTTTAAACCAGGATGAAATTGAGCACTACTGTGCGCATAAAATCCCGTTCCGTCTATTAGTGCGAATGATTTAACGGCCACGAAGTTCTCTCCGGTAAATTCGGATAGCCATAGAGACACAGCCGTAAATGCGAATTTCGTCACTTGATGATAGATAAACAGATCTGAACTTTGGGTTGTCGCTGTATGCTTTTTTCAGTCTTTTGTTCAACCTCTTACATACCAATTCACCATTTAAAGCCATGATAACGGGATGATCTTCTTTAAATGAGAGGCTGCGGTTAAGGAGTAGCAAATCTCCGTTATCAATGATTGGTAACATAGACTTACCGTTTGCACGCATCAATACACATGTATGTTGTTGCTCAGGAGGTATTAATAACTCATGAAGGTCGAACTCTTTCAATGAGTTATGTATAGGTATCGAATGGCCTTTTCTGTACCAATGAAAACGAGCAGATACAACGCCTTGAACTACAATATCTTCTTGCTTTTGTATCTCTTGAAATGACACAAGAGCGTTTTCGCCAAGGTATTCAACCAAAATACAGTCGTTTGCTTCAGGTTGTAGGCTTGAGTCAACAAGCAGGTAATCGCCATCTGAAATACCGAAGTAAGGTACATCTTGATGAGCAACAGTTAATTTGGTTGCGCTAGGATGATGAACTAGCTGTTTTGACAATGACAGGGATTTACGGACACTCCCGCTTGTTGGGTCTTCAAAGCCTGTTATGCCGCAATTTATTGACTGATCAAATATTTGTAAAACACCCATTTTAAAAACACGTCTGACTGCTGTATGTATATACAGTAATTATATATCCAGCTATGTACTGGTGCAATGTAAGGAAGAGCATGAGCTATTGGGATGGTTAGATGGCCTGGTGCACATCTGTGAACCATAGGTTTTTGAGTATACGATTCATGAGCAAGGAGAGACACTGTAATTGCACTATAGATTCGAGTAGTAAGGTATAAGCCCGGTGGTATGGTAAGGTTTTGTAGCACCATAATGCAGCGTTAAAAGAGAAAATGGAGGCTTCATTGAGCGTAAAAAAAGACAATCACTTTTTACCTGAGATGTATCTAAAAAATTGGTGCAACGAGCAGGGTAAGGTATTCCACTATAGGAAAGTTGTTCAACACGAGAATGTGCCATTATGGAAGGACTACTATCCATCAGCGATCGGTTACCATACACATTAAAGCAACTCAGTGGTCTGAGATGAATAGTATCGATATCATAAATTACATACCAATTTGGGAACTATTCTTTAAAAGCTTTCTACTTGAGTTCAAGTTGATGTGATTTAGGTTTCAATGTGAACATTTAACTAGCCATAATGGCTTTTCTGGCAGTTAAAGCGTAAATCGGCATTGTTGATAATGATAACGTATTGAAAATATTGATATAATCATATTTTTATAGTGTAAGTATGATCCTATGAGATATGAATCTGCCCCTGTTACCCCAGAAGAAAGACGAGAAACCACAAAAGAGCTCTTCGCTCGTCAGCAACGAGAGCGTAGAGCTGAATTAACTCCTTCAGCAAGCGATGAAAAAAGATGGGCAGAAAATCGTGAGAGGGTTCTTAGAGATAGAGAAAAAGCAGGGTTAGGACCTACTTCTCTAGGATTGAATGCTCCTCAGCTTCTCAGTGACTCAATAGGATTACAGTGTTCACTTGGGGATGAAATGGCTAAAAACCACCAGCATGTGTTAATTACAGATTTAGAGGATGCACATAAAATATTACATAACGTTTGGCTGGAGTCTGGTAAGGATGTCGCTGCTATCGCCTTGAGCATTAACACCGCTAAGTCTTGGTTCAATCACACAGAGCCTATGTTTAATGCGATATCAATTGCTAAACAGTTTGGCGATCTAGGCGTTAAAGCTGATTTGGTAGAAAGTCGAGGTAAATTATTTGTCGCATTTTCAGGGACAAACGAGAATGGCAAAGTGCTACGGCATGCGTTTGTCAATGGTACTCGGCTTAATATGAATGGTAAGAAGTACCCTCTAAATTCATTTAAGTCGGTGCAAGCAGGCTTTAGTCCTCAATCTAGAACTGCAAACTTCAAGGGTGCGGGTGCCTTAACCTTTGTGGTGTCCGCTAGTCTAGCCACCAGCGACTTAGTTTTTAAAGACGACTATCACTTAGTGGATTGGTTTGGCAATGTAGGTGCCGATATGTTCAAATTCATGTTGCAAACAGCAGCTGGTGAAGTTCTGTTATTTGCTACGGCAGCTCTGGGAGCTCCCGTAATGGTTGGTGCGCTATTTGTTACAGCAACATATGTCTTAATTGAGGTTGTTTGGGGTGAATACAAAGTTTCTAATCAAGTCGTAAGGATGCTTGAGAATGTCACATAAAACAAGATTACGTTTGGCTGGTATCTTTGTTCTTTTGTTTGGGATAATTTGTTGGGGCTATCCATCTTATGTAGTCTATAGAGACTATCTTGAACTATTGAATAAAGCTGACACTGTTCAGCTATCCGTTCTAACTCTGTGGGTGCCGATTGGATTATTAGGGGCGTTAGGTTGTATTTTTTTTATGGCCCCAAAAGCTATGTTGTGCGGAAAAAAAATTAATGAAGTTTACTCTCAAAGCGCAATGCAGCTAGCTAATAAAATCTGTGTTTATTTTGCCTTGGCTGGTGTAGCCTTTGCCGCTGGCTGGACGTATCACTCAATTGACCTCTTACAAAAGTATGGGTATGTATACAGTCGAGATTTAACCAATATCACTCCTACGGGAATACATTTGAAATACGTTAGAGCAACTCATTGACCAAGAACGTCTCTAATCCTCACTAAGAACTCTTCTAACAAGCGTAAGCTTACTACTTACGCTTGGTCTAATTCCTTCCGAGAGCTCCTCAACCTAATCGGCTATCTAGAGCATAGACACGAAACTATGAACCTCTTAGTTGACTGTGGTTGAGTATCGCGCTCATTATGCATAGAAACGAGTACAATTTGGTAACCTTAAGCTTTAAAAAATTGTTTACTAGGAGTGGTACAACATGGATAAAGAACTATCTGGGGTAGAGAAGCTTCGTGATGGGGCCAATTATCTTCGCAAAGTTATCGGTATCAGTACTGAATTTCTTAGCTCAATACAGAAAAGAATGGGGTCTCCCAAAACTCTCTTGGATACTTTTGTAAGAGTATACTTTTCTACCTTTGGTTGTATTTTGATCGGGGTGTATTTCGTGATGATGATATTAAAGCCATGGTTTGATGGTGGTGGAAATTGGTCATATGTCCAAGAAGTTTGGTCTCATTGGCAAACTCTGAATGCAGCAATGATTGCTTTTACAGCAAGCTTATTGGCGGTTTATGCAGCTAAATATCACGAAGAACAGAATCGAGAGAGCCAACTTTTAGCAGCAAGAGCATTGTTACCTCAAACTCTGTCTGACTTAACTAAATACACAACTGAGATGGCTAGCTTCTACACCGAATCAATTGAATTTTGGAAAGGTATGCCGAAAAGAACAGGTAAGAAGCCTGTACCACCGAAACTAGATTTGGCCAATACAACAGCCATATTCACAAAATGCATGGAAAACGCAGACATAGATGTTGTTCTGGTAATGGCAAAAATACTAAGTAAGACTCAGTACTTATCCGCTAGAGTAGAAAATGAATATGAGAATAAGCAGTCGAGCCGTAGGCCTAGTTGGAGAGAAGATGCGGAATATCAACTAGTTGAGCTGGGAGTATTACAAGCTAAGGTAAATAGAATGTTTGATTATGGTAGATATTTGCAAAGTAAACTTGACCTCTCCGAATTTAAAAGTGATGAAATAGCCCAAGGTCTTTTAAACTTAAAGATTTCTCGAGCCCAATACCCAAATGTGTATAAGAAGTTAGAGCACACGGACTTAACATTTTTGTCTAAATAATGTACACACCTTAAGAAGTGTGTACATACAAATGGATTAGTCTCTAAAAAACTCGACTAGATACATTAACCCTTTGATACATATGTGTGGATTGAGTTTGAATACCGAGACCATTGCTTTCCATACTCTCATAATCAGATAGATAAACCTTTGTGGGTACATATTAATCACCATTAACTATTGAACAAGAAAATTGCCAAATAGGCTACTGGTGATCTATAGTCTCGTGTGTCAGGTGTCGAGAATGATACCCAGCAGCCATAATGAGTAGTTGCAGCTACTCGATTTGGCTTCTCTCTTAAACCCTGCCTATGGTGGGGTTTAAGTGATTTTGAGCTCCAGTTTAATATCACGAAAGAAACTAAGCACAGCTACTATTTGCTTCCATGCACTGAACTACTTGAGCTCACGGGTATCAAGATAGTGCGATAAAAAAAGTTTATCAAGGTGCAGTTCGAGGATCATTTGTGGATAAATAGCAAAATTCAAAATATCAGTCAGTGAACACTAACTAACTGAATAAGACCCTGTCTATAAGTCCAAATTACGGTTTGTTAATTCGATTTAGAAATAACCGCACCTAAAAATATTTATCTTGACAATTAAGAAACCACCCAAAATATAGTTGTGCCGTATTAACTACCTTCAGATGGGGGGCTTACTCTCTTAAACATAAAAGGATAAGGTGTGAACGCATCCCCTTTTCCTACATTTGGTCCACTCACTTCCCAAACCCCTTCGAACTCACTCGGTTCCTCGACCTTTAGGTAGTTATTCGGGTTTTGTTCCACATCATCTTTTGAACGTTGTGAAGGTGTTGGGAGGAAGTGAGCAAGCTTGCGATTTTCAATCTTAGGCGGGTTCAGAATAAACAGGCTACCGCTCTCATCTAAGTAACCTTCCACGTTCCCAATGTTTGTTTTTAATATCGTAGTCACCTTGTGCATAGATCTTCCTAGTTAGTTGATTTGCCAATACTGATAATGTCCTCCAGCATTTAACACCATTAACTCTAAATCTTCTATCCTTGGATATCTTCTTTAAATTCCCATCTCGGTGAGAATCGGAACTCTACCGACCAGCAATCTGAGGAGATAATGAAAGCTTTCCATACAGCTAAAGGGTATTGGCCTGATGCTCGGAAATTATTCGTGAGGTTATTTCTGACGAAACGGATCAATCTATCAATCTGGTCTTCGCTTGCTGTGTCGAAGCTAAGCGTAATAGAGAGATTGTCATAGTTAGGTATGTCGGCAGAACCTCTAAAGTCTAAATTAAGCTCGTCTACAAGTAACTTTAGTTCGGTTAAGAAGCTTTCGAACTTTTCCTGGTTGGTCTCCGCAAAGACTGACTTGGCGAACGCAGAGATATTAGTGTGATTGTCCACTAATAAATCTTCCCCATTAGCATGGAGAAACCCTCTTATCATCGGGACTAAATCATCCGGTGCTAAAACTTTTTGGTCATTATAAAAGTCAGAAGTTAGGAACGCCTGTTTATACTTTTCGAGAATATTATACCTTTTGAGAATATCATTCATCATATCTACTTGAACCCCTTATTTTGATGCTGTAGCAATCATTGCTTTCATACGGCTAAGTATGTTTTTTGCTCTTTCGTCATTTTCTAATTCACTAGCAGGAACCCTAACGTTTAGCTTTTTAGCCAGCTCGTTAATAGCAGCAATAGTCTTTTTACTTGGTTTCTTAATACGTTTTGCCTCTTCTACATATTTAGATAGTAATTTGGCGTTACTAATCGCTTGAGAAGGAATTTTCAGGCCAGTCTTCGATTCCAACTGTTTTGCGTAATCAAGAAACTTTTTAGATGGAGTACTTGGGACATCATCTTCGTGAACTTTTATAAATTCTAGAGCTTTACCAAAGTCAGTCATTTTAAGCGCTGGCGGCTGGATCTTTTTGAAAGAGCATATTTGTGAAATCTTTCTTCGCATAGCGTCAGTTACCAACCAAGGGTGCTCTCGTAGCCATTGCCTCGCTTTAGCCTCACTTGCTAAGGCCTGTCTGGGCATTGGTAGTCCGAGCCCTTTACAACGCTTCTGAAGTTTATCTTTGGTTTGGTTTGAAAGTGGCATGTTAGGATTCACACCGTCTCTTGGTGTTTTATCAAACAGGTTTTTATTCAGGAAACCTATTAGCTTTTCAGTATTTTCAATTTGAGTGTTTATAAATTCCAGAGACGCTGCTTCTGCTTCTCGTTGAGGGAGTTTACTCATGTCAGAAAGTTTGAGTTCCCATTTGGCAGTAGTACCAGGGCTTTTATATGAATCAGGTAGTGCCTTATACAATTCAATCCCTTTTGGGGTGATATCAATCGAAGGGTTTTTACCCTTGCTAGTATACGCTACGAACTCACGCATTAAGATAGTTGCGATTTGAGTTGGCCTAGTAGCTGGTGTCCCAATGCCTTTTGATTCTTTGAGTGAATTCCTAAGAATAGGATTAGGCTCGAATTTTGCCGCATGGTACATCGCAAAAAGTAGTGAGGCCTCAGTGAAGAGAGGGGGCTTAGTTGTAGTAGACTCCTTTAGCTCAACATCTGGAATTGAAACATTGCTTTTGTCTAAATCGTTTAAGCTGATAGTTTGGACGGTCTCTTTACCTTTAAAGTAATGTTCCCACCCAGTTTCTATACAAGATCGCTTTGTGATCTTGAAACTAGATACCGGTTCTCCAAAAAGCCCATGGGTATCGAATTTTAAAACCCCTTCTTGAACTAAATATTTTGATGGAGGTAAATGTGCTTGCAAGTAATGCGACGTAATTTCTTCAAAGACCTGAAGATCTAGCCCCTGTAGCTCTCCTGGTTTAGGTATAACAACAGGAGCTAGAGCATCGTGTATTTTATCTCCTGGCGTATAGCAGCTTGGTTTGAAACTTGCGCAGGTATCGTCTTGTCCCGTTTGAATGGCAGCGATTTTAAGGGCGGCTTGGCCAAATTGGTCCCATTTTGCTAGTTGAGTACATTTGTCCGCAATATCCCTAGGGTTGTAATCTTTGTCAGAAATCTCTTGTTCTTCACCTCTTGGGTAAGTGATAAAACCAGAATCGTATAGGCGTTGTGCTGCATTGAGGACATCAGTGGCACTAGCGTTGCTAATCAGACTCTGTAGTTTGGTCAGTGATAAAGGCTTTGGTGGGGCAGAAGTCGCCATACTTTCATTTATATCTAAATCCAATATGCACGCTTGCTTAAGCCTTTCCGTAAAATCCATCATAATAGATTTGTCGATATAAAGAGGTTTAGGTCTATTGTTTATGGTTAACTCCTCGACTTCTTCCTCAGACATATCAGGCGATATTTTGGATGCTAGATTTTTTTCATCCCACTTTACGCCAGGGATAGGGGAGTCATAGTCGGAGTCTTTTATCTCTGGAAGGTATCGGCCTTCAAAACTTACAGCGCCGTTACACCTGATCAGCGGTACCGGACGAAAGTGAGTTACAGATTTAAAGTTTGCTCTTTCTTGATGACGATGGTAAGTAAAACCTACAACAGTCGACTGAACTCGACCAACAGATGTCGTTGAGCTTTTCTTATCCCCTGAGCCTAGGTACTTTCCAAGCATTCCCCTTCTTGAGTAATAAGTGTAGGTGGCAGTTAGAACCATGGCTGCGTAATCTGCCATACGACGACTAGACCCAGCTAAATATTCGCCGTAGTATTGAGATGCATCGACCATTTCATCGAAAGAGGTTTGTATTGCATCCTTGGATAACCCCTTTGTTAACCAAACTCGTTTTAATGGGCCATCGTATTTAAGGAAATCTAAAATGCTACGGTATATGACTTCACCTTCTCGGTCTGGGTCTGTAGCACCAATGACTAAAGTCGCTTTGTCGACATACTGTTTAAGTAATTGGATTCGCTCTCCTGGTTTTCTTGCCGGGTATCCGTCACGAGCTGGTATGTCCGGACAAACTTTATAAGGAACCTTGCGAGGGATGCGTTCGTGAGTACGTGGATCGTTCCAACTGAAGTTCTGTATTTGCTCTGTAGGGGGAGACAGTTCGAGGAAGTGACCTGCGGCATACCAAAGGATCAGTTCTTGCCCTTTGTAGAAGCCTGAATATAATCCACCTTGCTTTCTAAGATTCAAAGCTGATGCGATCTTTTCAGCTTGAGAAGACTTCTCTGCAATAGCGACCCACATGGCTATTCTCCTAGTTTATTGACTGCGTGTATTCGGTGAGAAATCCAACGACCATACTCAGATTCAATATCAGCAAAGTGCTTCATTGCTTTCAGGCGGTACGAGTAATGAAAATATTTATTGTCTGAAGTTGCATATCGATGGTAGTTAGCGAGGCCTTTAAAAATGTCATTCGTTGCGTTTAATCTTCTGGCCAGAATGACACCACCAATAAATAGATTTGCACATACATCATCTCTGACGTCTTCCCAGTTTATAGTCACACCAAGCTTACGAAACTCTTGATCCCAAACCTTAGGGTTAACTTGTATTATTCCTAAATCACCAGAACCGTTCTTGGCTTTCTGGTCAGCTCCTGGCCAACCATTCTCGCTTCTCATGATTGTACGTATGTATTTAGGATGTATATTGTTTAGCTTGCTAGAGATTAAAGTACACTCTTCAATCTCACCTTTGTAAGTAAGAAGTAAATCTCGTTTACTTTTCCACGGCATGGCTTTGTACAGCCCCGTGTCGCCATGCTCTATTACATATTCGTAATAAGACCTTTCCGGTTCTTTAAGTTGCTCAAGACCGTCAGCTGCTGTTACACCCAAAAATTCAAACATAGACGCAATCCTCCGTTAAATGAAATATATCATTTAGCAACAAAAAACAATAGACTAAAGTTGACTTTGAGGTTGAATTAAAATACCATATATAAACACTTAAATGGGAGGGATGAGAATGAAATTAACCGCGAGTCAGTATGAAGGAGTCAACACGACTGGAGTACCTTGCATGATTAATGCGGGGGCAGGTAGTGGTAAGACTCGCGTTATTGTGGAGAAGGCCGCGACATTCATTGAGTCAGGCTTGGAACCCTGTCGACTTTGTGCCATAACCTTTACCAAGAAAGCTGCTGCGGAAATGTTAGAGCGTCTTTACTTACGTATAGGTATCAAAGCTTATCAAGCTGTTATCTGTAACTGGCACTCCTTTGCACTAAACCAAGTCATAAAACCTGCCATCAAAAAGCAACACCCATATTTTGTAAAGTGCGGTTATACATCGAGTGACTTAGTTATCTTGGATGAAACTGAGTCCCTTACACTAATAAATGAGTCAGCTAAGAAAACATTATCGAACTCAGACTATGAGTTCTTAAAAGAGCACGGTGGTGCAAAGTATGTTCAAAACTTCATGGGGCTATCCTTGTCCTATGGTCGTGGTCCTAAGTCTGAGTTCGAGCACCAGTCCAAAACCAACCCAAATCTGACTTTTGATGAGAAAGCCTTGTTAAGCCATTGCGTTTGTATCTGGAAGGTCTACTACAGACGAATGATTGAGCTGAATGCTATTGATTACGACCACATTCTCGTCCATGCGGTAAAAATTCTCACACATGATGTAGGTTTTAGAACCTGGTTGCAAAACCAGTTTAAAGCAGTACTTGCCGATGAGCATCAGGATGCTAACCCAGTCCAAGGCTTATTGTTAAAACTTATTGTTGGTCAAGGCAATAACCTAACTATGGTTGGTGATGAAAAACAAAGTATTTATGCTTTCAGGGCTGCAGATGTCGGTCAGTTACTAAATGCTCAAAAAGAATTCGGAGACATGAAGATTGTTCAGATGGGAGAGAACTTTCGATCAACTGAACAAGTTGTAAATGTGGCCAATGCTATTGCTGACTTAATGCATGAAGACCAAAAGGTTACAGACGGACATATGATAGCAATGGCAAATATTCAGGGTGATAAGCCAATTGCCCGACAATTTGCCAATGACAAGGATGAGGCAATTACGACAGCCAATGAGATTAAACAGGCTATCGAATCTGGTGAATTAAAACCAGAAGAAATTGCCATTCTGTATCGTTCAAAAGTAATCAAAGACCCAATTGAAGCTCAACTTATTGAGCATGGGGTAGAATACCGAGTTGTTGGCGACAAGGATTTCTTTGATAGTAAAGAAGTAAAGGACTGGAGTGCATTCCTACGTTTCTGTGCTAATGAGAAGGATGTTATGGCTGCTTCACGTGTCATTGATGCAGCAAGCCTTAAAACTAAGGGCGTAACTATGCGCCAAAAGCTCATTGATAAAAACCTAACAGTTATTGAATACTGTAAGTACATGACCACGTATGGAACTGTAAAATCTCAAGATAGAAAGCTTGGATTTGCCTCTTTGTTGGAGTGCCACTCAATTATCAAAGAAGCATTGTTCGAATGCGGTTCAATCACTGACTTAGCAAAAATAAATAACTATGAACTTAGTGATTCTGAACTGAGAAATAAGTGGGGAGAAGTACTTTCTGGCTTAGAGGAAGGTTTGCATCAAATCTGGGTCGAGCTGTTCAAACCCAAAATTATAGATAACGCTAAGAAGAAGTATAAAACTCAAGAGATGACAGCAGAAGTAATCTCAGAAGTTAATAAAAGAGAGCAAAACGTCATTACCTTAACAAAGCGCCTTTTTGCTTTCACTGAGGTTCATGGACACTTACATGATTGTATCAAAGAACTTAACATGCTGGTGGATTCTGGTGAGCAAGGGGCTAGTGCGGTTCAGTTAATGACAGAACACGCTAGTAAGGGCTTAGAGTTTAAGCGTGTATATGTCATTGGCTGCGAAGAAGAAGCACACTTCAAAGGTAATGAGAAAGACAATGTTCATGAAGAGCTTAGGCTATTCTATGTGGCCACCACTCGTGCAGAAAAGGATCTAATTTACTCATATGCACAAAGGCGCTTAGTTCACGGTGAGTTCAAGACACGGAAACCTCTACAATTTCTATGCGCTCTTCCAGTAGACCTTCTTTACTGGGAGTCTTCAATATCACCCAAAGTAGCGTATGAAAAAAGTAATAAAGAAACCACTACAAAACGAACAGGAAATCCTATTCAAATGCTGGCTAGAGGACAGTTACCACACCCCAAGCTAACAGTAGAGGTAAAGGAAACTAGAATCGAAGGATTTAAAATATAGGGTTAATGAGGGAATCAGCACTTGTAGTATGGTGAACGATACCTAGCTAACGTCACCATATGTTTTGTGGAGAATTACATACATTCAACATCTATTGCTGTTTGAAACTAACTAATAAATAGAGGCCTAATGAGCGACTGGTTACCTTGTAACTGATGGTTTAATTGCATGTCGAAAGAAACTAATGCAAGGTTATTTTCTAGCTGTAAAACATATAAGTCAGAGGGGCGTATCCTCTAATTTTGGCGAAAAAATTATAAGAATCAACTAAGCGTTGTTTGGTATCGTTAGATAAGTAAGGAACTTGAGTATCCTCTCTTAAGCAATGTAGCTGAAATAACAAGCGTACCCCTTTATAGCTCTTCGAGTTTCCACTTTTGATCTTATGGAACAAAACATTTAAGTCTGCCTTCCTTAACTCTGATTGCTTATTTATACCGATATCTTTTAGTGACTTAAATATTGTAGGACTGAGGCTAGGCATTGCCGATATATCTAAATCCTCACTTTGTTGTTGTTTTTTTATTGCTGCATTTAGCATGATCTTTAACTGCATTATTGTCTCCACAGCTTGCTGATCTGATACTTTTTCTGAAAGATAGCGCTTCATAAGAAGTCTTGAGGATCTAGAGCTATTGGGTACAGAAATAGGGTACTTTTTACATAGATAAAACCCGTATGATTCGAGTGACTCTAGTAATGGGGAGTCTGTTTCTTGTGGTACATAGATATTGAGAACACCCTCACGCTGGTTAGCTATCATGTATCCACAGTAAGTGAATTGAAACTCGCCAAATGAAGGTCGGCTAAAGACCCCTTCAATTGGCTGAAAAAGGTCTCTATAGTAGTTTGGAGCTTTTGCCAACGCTTTTTTAGTTTTTGACTTTCCTTTGCGTGATTTATGTAAATTTTTTTGCAACAAAGACGGTTGAAAGTTTCTCGGGTTAACTTGAAGCTCTTTATTTTGACTTTTCATGTTCACTCACTCGATATCGCGTATTTTGAAGATAGAAACAGGGAACTCTTTGTTGAAAGCAGATTCTCTGATCATCTCAACTTGCCACAAGGTGGGAGAAGAGACAGAAACTTTCTCCATCGTATAATGCATCTTAAGTTGGTAAATCCAGACAGCGCGGCTACGCATAACGCCGCTGCCAGGTACGGCTTCACGCTGAGCTATTGCTTTGTTCAAAAGTTTAATAGAGCTTGTGTCTACGTGGAGTAATGCAGAAGTCTGGTATTTCTTCATTATATTTATATAGTTACTTGCTCTTAGAAGCTCAATAAATATGTCTTGGGTGTCTGTTTCAGAGTCCAAATGGTTGGACTTGCACCTAGACAGTACTGTTGCTGCATTTAAGTAGTTCATTGAAAAACAGTCTTTAAGGCTATCAACTAGATATTCACGAACTAATACTTCTGACTCTTCTTCAGAGTAAGTTTCGCCAGGGTTTCTTTCTTGGTCCTTAGTCGGCAAGATATGCTTATCTGTGGGTATTGGGTATACAGCAGTATCACTTGTCGTTGATGCAATAAAGTAGTTTGTTGAAGTAATCTTTGTGGTATCTATGAACAGGTTCAAGGCGTATAAAAATGCAACAATAGCTAAGAAAAATAAAACCAGAGCGTAGTATGGAGATCGCTGGACAGACTTAAAATTGTCATAGATTAAATTATGACGTTTATCTGTTTCAAACACGGCATCGTGGTTACGGTTAACCTCGCTGGAGGGTATTGATTGGCAACTAAAGGTATCCCCTTTAACAAAGCTATCCTCAGTAGACTTCGAACTTTGTCTTCCTGTTAACGGAGTCTTCCCCAAAGCTGTACTAATAAAATTGAATAGGTCTTTAACGTTCATCTAAAAACCACCCTGTCGATGAGTAATGAACTTGCGTTATCCGCTCTAGGTTCAGGTAGAACTGTGTAGTGAGCAATGAATGAGGTTGTTTGGTCTCCTGATACCGATTGGACTGTTACCATTATCGGAACCTCAACTACCCAAACTAAAGGCTTACCAGGTTTGTTCTTTAAGGTAACGATAGGATCGTAAGGAACAACAACGTTAGCCTTACCTTCTGACATAAGAATCGCCTCAATCATAGGGTCAGTAGGATAAACATTGAACAGTGATGTGGCGGCTATTGGCGCAAAGTGCTTTTCAATACAGTTGGCATAATCGTTATCGCGTTCACCGTTCATTAGGTGTTGAGCGGTTTTATAATCGACGGTATAGCATGAGCTCACCATACGACGAAGAAACCTGACAACCTTCTCGTCTGTATAGCGTGGGTCACGTGATACAAAGGCCCTTGTGTAACCACCATTACCATCAGAATAAAGAAAAACTCTATCCGGGTTCCCTAATAGTTCTTCATTGAATTCGGAAAGTTTAAAAATAGCTAAAACAGATAAAACGATAGCAAGCACAAATGGCCAGTCGAATTTAAGTATGCGAATAAGTCGTGGAATATTCATAACCAATCAACATCCCAATTAGAAGAACTTATGATCTTAACTGCACTTGCCCCCTTACCCTTTGGCACACGTTGTAAATCAAGCCAGAAAGTTACATTAGCGGCCTGGTGCCTTTGATTCTGAATAGCCTCGAGCTCAGTTTCAGTTGCGTCTTTAACCTTCAAAGATTTTTTCATAATCTTGCCCTGAACTTTAACTCGCCATACCCAGTAGGCATCTTTTGTGAATCTTCCATCAATTTTCCCGTCAACTGTGCCACTGTATTCCATAAAAGGCGCTCGGGTAGGGTAAAACTCAATAATTTCTTTATTAGAGAAAATGGTTGATAAAATTTCTGCTTCTTGAACTGCGCTTGAGAATGACTTCCAGCCAGAAGTAGTAAAGAATAGTAATGCTGATTCTGTCATAGACAATTCATAACTATCGAAAGATAGAGAGAGTGTGTTGTACATAGCTTCAGTTACAAAATCCATAACTTCAGAGTCAGAAAAAAGACGGTCACTTAATGGGACCTGAGGAACTATTCGGGTAATGCCCTTATCGTTGTAAGTGGGGATCTTGTAGTAACCAGATTTATTTGTTGTAAGAGTGTTTAGTGCAAACTCTAAGAAATAGATAATGACCACCAGCACTACGAAACCAGATAGGAGCCCTCGATGATTCTTAATTACGGATGAGCGAAACATATCCTTCCTCTAATCCAAGTTACCGATGCGTACAGGCTTGCCAGTAGGCTCAATCCTTGCGTCATGGGAGGTAGCGCTGATATTTATTCTTTCAAGCAGGTAAAAATTAACCAGCGAACCAGTCAATAAAAGCAGGGTGAGGCCCCACGTAATTGAAGTCAGTGCAAGTAAAGCCTTAGTTGCTCTATTTGCAACATAAGGGTTTCTATTGACACCCAATTCAGCCAATTTCACACCCATTATTCTGCGCGCTGGTCTTGGCTTTATACTTGGTATCTTTTCTAGGCGGCTTCTGACTTCTCCTGGGATGGGAGAAGACCCTGCATGGATAATTAACTCGGCAGATTGGGTAACTGATTTAAAGCCAACAGACTCTTCGTTTTCCATTACATTTATCCTATTAGTTGTAACCTTTCTATTTCCTTGCGCAGATAGGAAAATTCAACACCATCAATCTCTATCGTTTGTTGGTATGACTGGGTTGAGCTTTTAAACTTTTCTAAAAGCTCTGTTAATTCAATGGAATCTGTAGAGATTGATGAGTTAACAAGGAAGCAGCGATCGAGGGTGTCCAACTCTGGATGGTTACTATCGACAATAGAGACAAGAATACTCAAAACAGGTTTGTAGCTATCAGCCGAAGATAGTTGTAACTCAGCAACACGGCGTCCATATTCGACATTCGAGATAATGCATAAAGTTTCTTTTTCTTTTTGAGAAAACAAAATGACGTTGCTTCCTAACAGTGACTCCAAACTACTACTACCTATGACATATTTTATAATCACAAAAATATATGTCTTTTACGGATGAAAAGCAATGCCATATTTTTGGTTGTTTGGTTGTTTGGTTGATTTGATTTTGAGGGTTGACCGAGATGTTAGATTTGGTTGTTTTCGTTTAGCTAAAACCATTCCATCCGTTGATAAATTTGCTATGATGTGAAAAATATATGCCTTAAATGGATTAAAAGCAACGGTGCAAAAATGTTAACTTTAATATTTCTACAGTATCTTTCATTACTCTTAATGCCTGTTTCAGGTGGAGTTTCTCTTCTTGCTCCGGTACTTAGTTTATTCGTCACATATATCGGAATGTGGAAACAGTTCAGAACGATACATCCAGTACTTAAGTCACATTTAGTAGGGCAAGCGATTGTCGGAGCTTCGGTCATATTTTGTGTGATCAGTATCGTCTTAACCTTCGAAATAACTCAAGCTATGCAATCGTTAACAGCTTCCGACAAGAACTTTTCGGCAAAAGTTTTAACGACTTTCGGATGTGTTGTCTTCCTCTATTACTACTTCGTCATAACCGTAAACTTTATACTTCATCGAAAAGGTCTAAGGGCACGGCTTGTGTTACCCATTCCATTGACCAAAGGAAAGTATGATTCTCTAAAAATGATTCTTAAAGAGCGACGTATTGATGACACAAACATAATTTTTAAGGATTCCTAAGTTATGAGTCAGCGTACGCCAGAAAAAGAATCAGAGTTGAATGCTTCAGTCGCCCTAGCTCTAGCATTAGCAATAGGTATGGGTTACGGGGTTTACGCGCACTTTTTCCACATACTTGCTTTTGTGTGGAGAATGCTAAAGATAGCTCAGATGTTTACATTTTTTGCTTTTGAGAACCTCGTGGTTGTAACTACCTCTTGGCTAACAGGATTTCAAGGATGGGGGTTTAAGGAGGGGCTATATCAAATATTAGAATTGCATTATACGATGATTACACCCGAGTATATTGGAGCTTACGACTCTATTTTCGGAAATATACTTAAATGGCCCTTCGCTTTAGCTCTGATCTACTTAGGTTGTAAAGAATATTCAATACGCTCTAAAACCAGAAAAGAACACAACGTTGAATCAATGATACGGGCTGCTTCCAAGGTTCATCCTCATTTAAAACGTATAGTACCGCCCAACTTCTACGATAAATTGATGGGATATTCCATTGGCTGGATGTTTCCTAAATATAAAGAACGTTTAGAGGGTGAAAACCCTTGTGACTATTCACATGATTACAATTTCGAAAATCGCTCTGACTATGAAAACCGATACGCTATGGGTGTATCTCCTTACGAAATGCTCACAGCAAATCCTCCTTTGGGTGTCACATTAGATGAAATAGAACGTGACAAAGAAATGCAAAAAGAAACGGGGTTTGTTAGCAATTTTAGGCCTATTTGTTACTTCTATTACTGCGAGAACCCGAAAGACTCAACAATAGAGTTTTGCTCTCGAACAGCGACTATCAGCTTAGAGAGGCTTCTCCTCTGTCCTTTACCGCAACAACTACATTCGGAAGATAAACTAGCACGGTTGTTTGATGATAATGGGAAAACCATTCCAATTGAATATGTAGATAAACAGGGTAATGAAGCGGATAAGTTTAAGAGAGGAGGAGCGATAATAGGTGGCTTTCGTCCAACAACTTTATTGAATGATGGCGTCCCTTACGCTGGCAGTATCGAAGACACAATACTTTTATTTAACGGTATTGAAAGAAAGGTTCTTACACAGCTTAAGGAAAAAATGGATGGAAAGACAACCCGTACATTCGAAGAAATCCTCTATGCAATGGTAACAAAGAAGCATGCTTATTCTACTACTGTAATCTGGGCGTTGATGCTTCTCTTTAAAGATGTAAACCGTATTGCAGGAAACGAGTTTACTTGGGTAACTAAGCATGACCGAAATTTAGGAATGGTATTGCAGTCTATCGGCAGAGAAACACCTTTCTTAGAAGCAAGTGGTACTCGCTCGCATTTTCTTATGGAAAGAAAAGCCGGATTTCGAATGACAATTCCAAGTGTCCTAGGAGCAGTGCAAGACCTTCACATTAATGCAGAGAGAATATTAACAGCAGGTAAGAAAGGAGAAGACCTCCTGAACATGGATGAGGATGAATTTAGTAGATTATTTGATCTCAGCGAGATAGAGAAAAAGGCTGATGGCCGAGAGAATGAGGCAAAACAGATTCT
Organism: Vibrio sp. 1402; assembly: GCF_033340275.1. Taxonomy (NCBI): domain Bacteria; kingdom Pseudomonadati; phylum Pseudomonadota; class Gammaproteobacteria; order Vibrionales; family Vibrionaceae; genus Vibrio; species Vibrio sp. 1402. Next base: position 9,441 of record NZ_JAWOWE010000012.1, on the reverse strand, counting down.
AAAGTCACTAGGTGTCGATATAGAAAAGGATGAGAAAGTCTTCAATGACCCTTATGAGGATATTCCTGAGTTAATGAAGCAGTACAAGGAAGTTGATTAGTATGGCCAGTTTTAAGAAGCAGTCGGTTCTAAACACAAACCCTGAACTGAATAACCCAGAGCTCTTTCATCGTGATTCTCGCACTATGTGGATGCGAATACAGTCAGCAGTAAATGTGTCATTTCCTTTATTAATTGCTGCATGCGGGATTGCTTTGTTTATGTTCCCTCAAAATGGGGACTTTATTTTTGCATTTGCAATTTGTCTGAAGCTTACAAACTCAAGAGAGAAGCATGAATATCCTTTTGACGCGCCGGAGTGGGAGCAGTTTATTTCAAAAAAGGAGTCGTTAAAAGACGCAGTTAAAGCTGGCCATCTTATTCCCCAGCGTAAAAGAGGAAACGGTACATTAATATTCGGGTTTGAATTTTTTCTACGTAGGTTACTCGTATCCAACCCGGATATGGAAACAAGACATACACTCGTCATGGGCAGTACGGGCTCGGGTAAAACTGTACTTATACTGACATTGCTATTTCAAGCACTTCTCCAGCCAGGAGGAACATCAGCAGTCATAGTTGATGGTAAGGCGGATATAAAATTGTTTTGGACAATTTTCGCTATCTTGAAACGATTAGATAGACTCCACGATTTGTTGGTTCTCAATTTTCTGACTCCCATGGACTCCTTAGATACTACTAACATGCACGACGACGATCGCATTTCGAATAACATGAATATTCTAAATGCGGGAACCCCTGACCAGATGAAGACTATAACCATGGGGTTAGGGCGTGAAACGGATGGAGGGGATAGCTCTTTTTGGGAAGGTCGTAGTTCTACTATGATTGGGGGAGCATATCAGTATCTTGCTTACGAAAGGGATGTGGAAGGCTTAGATTTAAACATCGAAGTGGTTCGAAACTTTCTTGTCATTAAAACTATGCTCAAAAAGGCAGCGCGAAAAGATGTGCCTTTAAAGTACCGACAACCACTCCAGCAGTATTTAAAAACCTTGCCTTCTATTAGTGATGCCATATTTGATATGACTGAGGAACAGATAGACAACCTTGATCTTAATAGTAAAGCAGATGAACAGCACACATATTGTGTGATGATGATTAGTGAAACCATGGCTGACTTGAGTGAAACCATGGGGCATATATTCGTGACAAAACTTTCGGAAGTAAATATGACGGATGTATGCTTAGGGGGGCGAGTATTATTAGTTCTGCTTCCTTCCATTGCCAAAAACCCAGATTCCGTTGCAGCATTGGGTAGGCTTCTATTGCAGGGATTACGGCCTATTTTAATGAGAGCTGCTGGCTATAAGCTACAAGGTTCTCGAATTACTACAGTAGACAATAGACCTTCCAGTGCTAGATATCCTGTACGACTTTTCTTTGATGAGTACGGAATGTATGCGGTTAAAGGTTTTTACATGATTGTTGCCTTGGTTCGTTCATATGGTTTTCACGTTCTTTTTGGAGCTCAGACAGCCGGAATGTTCCAGAAGGTTTGCGGCCGGGATGAATATGAAGCACTAATGGGCAACTTAAACAATAAATTCATTCTTAAAAATGAAGACCATGGTGAATCGTTACAGTTGGCGCTTGGTCGAACTGGCAAGGTATTTGGTTCCCGTCAGGATAGAATAGAGAATAATTTGGCTGGGGCGGTCCATGATAACGATGATGTCCGAGTAGAAGAAAAAGATACTGTAAACGCTAAGATGCTTGCTAGTGCTGAACCTGGAGAAGGCTTATACATTTTTGGTGGTGATGTATACCCATTCCGAGCATTAAAACTCGACTTCCCAGATGTAGAAACTTCTCGTTTGAACTATTTTGCTCAGGTGCTTGAGCCTTCTGACGATGAGGTAGAAACGGCTAAGAGGCAGCAGTTAGTAAAATCCAATGAATATGTTCAACAGGCCAACGATTATATCGATAGCAATGTCGAAATGTTGGAGTTCTTAGAGCTAAAAAATAATCTAACTGAAGTAAGAGCATTAAACCTCACTGAAAACATCTCTAAACAAATGATGATGGCTATTGGTTTAGGGATAATTAAAGAAGACGCAACGTTGATAACGGAGAGCGCCATTGAAGAAGTCGAAGAAATACGACCTGAAGAATCATCAGTAGATGTATTCGATGAAGAGCTTGTTGGTCTTGCACAAACAGATGCTGAAGTACAGATTATGGGCTCTATGGAGGCTTATAATGAAGAAGTTTCAGCCTTTAATGATGAGCTCGATTTTAATGACTTTGAAAACACCTATAGTGATGAGGATTGGCCAGAAGAAGAACACGATTTTGATTCAATTATGCAGTACAACAACTTCTATGCCGAAGGTCCCTTTGAGCACAGTACTAGCGAAGAAGTTGTTTCGCCACCAGCATATTTATCCACTCAAGATTTAGGTACGAACGAAGAGACCTCCGAAGTAGACCTTGCTAATTTTGACAATGATGCATACGGCGAGTTGGATATCGCTTATAACAGTAGATATGTTTCATCTAACCTATCAGATCCATTTCTTGAAAGCGCTCAGGAGAACAATAAAGGCACTATCTCTGGTACTACTATAGATATAAATTTGTTAGCTGGTTTAGATGAGCCTAATGCTGAAAGAGCCACAGAGGCGGCGATCAATCAAGTCAAGGACATATTGGAATATCCTAAAGAAGAACTCCAATCAGAGCCTCTCGGCGACGAAGAAGTCAGTGATATTGTAGAGAAAACACTACAATCGTTAGGTTTGTCTGAGTAGGGTTGTTTTTAATACACAAATGAAATATATTTACGCTTGTTAAACTTCAAGGATTACCAATGCACTCAAGAAACATCTCCTCTCTGAAAGCCTATTTCCGCTTAACAGTAAGTGCGGTGGTGTTGTCATTGTCGGCGTTTTCTCAAGCTAATCAAACTAACCAAGTTAGTCATGCTGCAATTGCGGATGCATTGTTAAAGAAATATGGAAGTATAGAAAATATATTGATTAACATGCGTGAACTTGAGGTGTATGAACAAAATGCAATTCAGACGTACATAACAGATCTAGAATACTCGAAACTCCAGAGTAATTACCAAAATAGAGACAGACTTGAGATACTGAGGGCTGAGAATAAAAAGAATGACATCATTAAAAGTGAGAAAATGAACTCCGACCCTGCTTTTATTGAAAGGATGCGTAAAATAGAAAGGCAGAGGCTAATTGCAGAAAATAAACTTTTAGTAAGGCCCCCGGAAAGTCTAATTGATACGATTAAATTCGATCCTTCACTACCTCAGGAGTTAATTTTGCAGGTGTACCCTGGCTTCCCTGGGTCTATTTCATTTTTCGACCAGACAGGAGCTCCTTGGCCTATTGTATATGTTAAGCTAGGAGCTCAGGGAGCCTTCGAGGCTGGAAAAACACCCGGTAACGCATATAGCTTGGAAGCTCGTTTACCTGGAGTAACTCATTCGGGCTGGTTTCAGCTGAAGGGTTTAGATACAACTATTCCTTTCATGATTAGTTCTGAAAAAACAGATTACTACAATTCTCGAAGACAAGTGATCATTCCACTAATTGGCCCGAACGCCAAGCCAATACAATACCGTTCTACTTCAAGTGTAGATCTTGATAAAGCTGGTCCAGAATTCTTTTCTTTTCTTTCAGGTACGACAACAGGTGTGCCTGGTGCCAAAGAAACTAAATTGCAAGGAATCAATGGCCAAGCCTATTTATATAATGAATTTGTTTATATCAGAACAACAGCCATTTTAAGAAGCAAAGGTAGCTCTTTGGTAAGAGAGGGAAGTGTCGGTGATTACAACCTTTACAAGCTTTACCCCCGTTCATTCTATTGGTTTAGCGATGGTCGACAGAAAGTAAAAGCGTTTGTGGATACAAGTGAACTATAAGGCTTCTCACCGATGAAATTAAAAAAAATAGCAATCGTTGTAGGTTTGTTTGTAGTAGCCGCCGGAGGGATTGGATACGCAATCTATATGGCTTCCAATCAAGTTACAGAAGACCTTTCGGGCAAAGGTGATAAAACAGCGGGTAGACCTGTCGTTAAAACTGACGATGTGATTAAGAACTCAACTGATGGGACAATCAGTGTTCCTGAAAATTCACCTATCGCTAAAGAAACCGAAGAAAGGGAGAAGAACGCGCGTAAACAGGCTGCTACTAATGGCGAGAGCCATATCAGTAAAACTCGCGTACAAGAATCAGCAACGGGACCAGATACAAAAACCGAAGTTGACAAGCCTAAGTCGCAGGAGGTTGATCCCCTGGGGCAAGAAGTTAAGTCTGGCAAAGATGCTGAGTCTAAAAAGACAAATTCAGATACAGAAGAGAATAGTGCAGGTAGAGACGTAAAATTACCGTTGCCTAAACAAGATATAGAAACTTCAAGCCAGCTAGAAGATCTCCGAAACGAACTAGCAACGACTAAAATGAGTTTAAAGGCTCAAGAAATAAAGAATCGAAACGACAAAGCCGATGCTGAGCGACAGCGGTTGATACAATTAGAAGCTGAGCGACAAAAAAAGATATCAGAAGGTGCACAAGCATTATTTTCAGGTCTCCCTTACGCACCAGATACAGGCGAAAAGTACAAAATCACTTATAGTAAGAAGGCTGACATTTATAGTAAAACATCACAGTTCGTTTTTGACCCGAGTGATGCAGAACAAGAAGTGGCCTCAGCATTGTATCGTTCTGATGGAGGTCAGACTCAAATGGGGATTCATCCTAATTATTATAAGAAAGAAAACACAGTTGGGTATACGGACAATGAAAAAGAAACCTCTAATGAAAAATATAGACAGCCACCAGTTGAAGTAGACCAAGAGTCTATAGTATTTGATGCAGGTGAGTTGGTTTATGCCCGTACCACCTTGCCTATCGACTCAGACATTCCTGGCCCAATCAGAATTCGTTTATTAACCGGAAAAGCAGAAGGTAGTATTGCGTTCGGTGAAATGGAGCTTATAGAACAAGCTCCAGGTGTTGCCTTAACTGTAACGTCTGTTATTAGAGATGGGAAACAAATCCCTGTAAAAGCTTGGGTATTATCTGCTGAAACTGAAAAGGCGCTTATAGAAGGTGAAGTAGACCACCATTACATCCAGAGGTTTGGTGGCATGTTTGCTGGTTTGTTTATGACAGGTTTTTTGGATTCACTCATTGATACGACAGTGACAACATCAAATGGGGAAACAACAACTTCGACAGGTGCGATTGATAATACGAGAGACAGAATTGTTTATAGTATCGCCAAAGCTGCACAAGGCTTTTTACCTATCCTATACGATAATGCGAGAAGACCTGTTCAGGTAGAGATACCGAAAGGTCAAACTATGTACTTATTGTTTGAGAATCAAGTACAAGAAACGGATGAAATTCAAACTCCGAATCAGAGCGATCTTCTCAAGATGATGGCGGAGCAAAATAGACTAACAGAAGTTAATTCCGAAGAAACTGACCTAAGCTCTGAAATTCGCAAATCGAATATTGGGCAAAATGTATCAATCCCGAGTGACAACAAAACTCGTTTATGGAATTAATTTAGATCTTTTATATAATACATTATTCAATTAAAAACAAGGAGCGATCATCATGAGCGATAACGAAGCTCAAGACGCAAATGCTGGCAAAGCGAATAAAAGCCAAAGCAGCTCAGCAAAGCCAAAAGTAAAGTTACTCGTTTATGTCGTAGGAGCTACTTTGCTTGTTGGTGGTGCTAGTTTAGCTGCACATAAAATGGGTTTGATACCAGATTTTGGAGGCCCTTCCAAAGTAGAAGAAATACAAAAGCTAGAGAGAAATCTTGAGCGTGAGATCACCGCTCTCAGGCAATCATTGCCTGAACTCATTAAGACTGAAATAGATGTGATTACTAAGTCTGAAGAGTTTGGTGCTATCACTGAATTACAAAGACAAGAAATCGCTCAATCAATCATTACTAAAATAGACATTCCTAGCAAAGTAAAGGATGAATTTGGTAAGCAAAAAAGTGAGATTGTGAAGTCAACCTCGAAAGCTGCGTCACAGAATATTACACAGACGATCAGTTCGACCTTACAGCAACAAATTGATGACTCAATTACAATGAGATTGAAGCCATATCATCAATTTAATTCTGCTCAAGAAACTTTTAACGTTAGTTTAACCAATAGATTGGATAAATTGGAAAGCGATGTAAATTCATTTGAAGGCGAGTTTGCTAAATTAAACAATAGCCTTTCAAACGGACATACGAAAGCAGCGCGAAGTAGTGAGCGTAAACGCTTAAAAGAATTCAACGTTGTGGATGAGATTGCTGAGGGGGTTTTTGCTGTACGTGCACCAGATAGATCCGATAACTCTCCACATTACATCACTCTTTACAAAAGTGAGCCGTTCAAATCAAAAATTGGCAACCATAAAGTCACCAACATTAAAGGTGAGGGAGAAGACGGAGTTTTACTTATTGGCAGCAAATACTTTATTGATAAAGAACGCCAGGAGTACACGCCGACTGAACTAGCCAACCTTCGACGCTCTCAGCAGTCTAAAAAGAAAGTTGTAAAACCTGCTAAAGAATCGATTACAAAGCCAACGGCAGTACAGGTTGCTAAGACTACCACCCAACATATTGGTAAAAATACAGAAGTAAATAGCAAAGTAGTACAGCCAACGATGGCAATAGCATCTAGCTCGACTGTAGTACAGCCAATAGAAGCGCCAAAAATGGTAGTTCCAAGTACGGGAGTAACATACAAGGATGGGCGAATTCTTCTTCCTGACTACGCAATGATCACTAAGTCGCAGGACCTAAACAGTGCGCTAGTCGTAAATCTTACCAAGACCTCTGGCGAAAGAACTATTTCCGTAGAAAAAGGAAAATACTACGACTTCATTGGAACTGTTAGAGAAATCTCGGCTGACGGAACAATCTGTTCAGATACTTACTGTATTGGAGCGCTTCGATGAAAAAGTGGTATTGGATGTTTGTTTACACATTATCCAGTAGTTCATTCGCTTCAGAAACGCATAACTCCACCATTGCAGATGGCGGAATAAATGTAATTAAACATGTTCGACTTTGGATTGCAGTTCTCTGGAATTTGAGAGCAGTACTTGGCCTCGGTCTTGTCGTGTTTGGTTTCATCGGTTGGTACAAAGCAAACAAAGCGGATAATGATGTTTCTGTTCTATGGCCAATATCCTTCTCAATAGCTGGCGCATTATTAACTTTCCACGGTGGTTTAGATCTAGTGGGTGAGGTATTTACCTTTAGTGACACAGTGGACCCAATAACACTCGACTCATCTGGTCGGGCAAACCTCTCTTCTAACACAACTTATATCTTCGATGAAGGAGATAGCACGGAGTAACTATGAATAAACTAACGAAATGGTCCGGTGCCCTGGGTATCGCTCTAGCACTAACCTCTGTAACTACGATGGCAGCCAATGAAACAAAGCTAGAGCAAGCTGCAAAAAACGTGGATGCAATTTCAGCTGCAGGTGGTAGTGCTACATATACCATAGGCTTATGGATTGGTATTGCAATGATTGTCATTAGCCTTGCAACCTGGGCATGGAATAGCCGAGAAAGCTCACCACAAAGTAAGGGCGTAGGAAAATTCGTTCTAATCTGTGGTATAGCAGGGGCCGCTTTGACTTTCCCAAGTGCTTACATAGCAATGTTCGGTGAGGCAGCAAGCATCTCAAGTGCTGATGAGTCTGTTGATTATCGTGACCTTCAAAACGTAAACAATTAGATAAACATACACAACCCCACTATCGAAAGCGTTAATAGATCGTGGGGCTAATTTTATCATCTACAAGGAACAAAAATGAAGAAAATACTACTTATGGCATCGACATTATCAGTTATTGCTGGCTGTGCTAATCAAACCGAACTAAGTGAACCAACAGTAGAGAACCCATCTTACCAATATCCTGGCATATCCAAGATATTATCAATTGATTATTTCGAAGTGGATAAAGGGACATCAGTTGCTCTTACGGAATATTTAGATAATCAAGATAGGTTTTGCTTCCAATGGGTTTCGTCAGCAAAGAAAGTAAATGGTGAAACAAAAAATGAGCATTCAATAGAAGCGAATATTTCTGTTCATTGCGGAGGATACGAGATTAGACAAGTTGATAATAAAGGTGGTGATTACGTTTCTACTGATATAAGAGCCGTTAACAAGTATAAGAATCGTGAAGGGTTATTCGTTCAAAATCTAGAGATGTAACATTTATTTTATTAAAATTCTAATCTACCAGTTTTACACTAATGCGCGCAACACGGTGATGAGCAGTCAAAACTCTCCGACCCAAATATGCCCATGAAACAGAGAAATTTAGAAGTTAGGAAACGGCTCTTTCTTTGCTCATACTCGCTCAAGTTAACCGCATTTCGCATTACCTCTAATTAATAGGGGTAATACGAGTTTCCTATGTTCCGCATAACTAGTACTCATTCTAACTAAGACTTCTGGTATTTGAGTTGGAGCAGTGCAGAAGAAATAGATTAATACCATCGCTTCGATTTTGAAGCTTATTCTTTCAAACCCGAAGATTACAATGAAAACGAGGGAAAATTAATGTTCGAGCAAGTAAGAAAAGAAATACTTAATAAAGCACCACTAGTTGCTGATGCGTTCTTAGAGCCAGCGTCGGAAGAAGAAATAAATTTGCTTCGCTGTAATGTGGGTAGAGAGCTACCACAAGATTTAGTTGAACTGTACAAAACATCTAAAGGGCAGGACCCCGAGAAGCAAGCAAATTTTGCTTATGGCGTCGCTTTACTCTCTATCGGACAGACCTCAAGCCTTGTAGAAAACTATAGCCATGATGGTGATGGAAACGTACTCAGTTATACCGATAAAGGTATAGATAAAGAGTATACCTTCGGCAAAAGTAGAATCCCAATTGCGGATGACTGTTCATCTTGTTTAATTTGCGTTGATTTAAGTCCAACAGAGGAAGGTAGTTTCGGACAGGTAATTCTCATAGATTATGACTACAAGGTCGCTTTAAAGCTTGCCGATTCTCTAGCTGAATTAATTTCTAACTTCAAGAAGGATTTAGAGCCTATCCCAAAAGGAATTATCGTATAATATAATGAATAACGATAATTTCTGAGGGCAACGTATGGCAGGCAACAAGTGGCAAATCAGTGATGAACTCTGGGAGAAAATGGCTCCTCTCATCCCGGAGCATAAAACTCACCATCCTCTGGGTACGCACCGCAAGCGGGTTGATAATCGCGCTGCAATGAACGCCATCTTCTTCGTACTCAGGACGGGTTGCCAGTGGAATGCGCTGAATGCCACCGGTATATGCTCGTCAAGCTCTGCTCATCGCCGATTTCAGGAGTGGCGGGATGCTGGCGTATTTGAACG
>NZ_JAWOWE010000011.1:0-182911 GCF_033340275.1 Vibrio sp. 1402 | reverse complement strand
CTTTAAAATACAAAACGCCCGATGAAGTACATCGAGCGTTTTAGTTAAAAAGTGTCAACCCATATCAGGACGGGTCAAATCTACTTTCTGTGTCCGTAATGCTGAAGACGTAGCTTGTTGAAGAGCAAGTTATAGCGCTTCTCCAAAGACTAAAAAGCAAAGCTGTTCATATTCTTCGGTGTTACCAGCAAAAAGAGAGTCAACAATTTGCTCTTCCTTCTTCCCCGACAGTTTCATTTTTCTTGCTTCACGTAGTGTTAGTACCAAGCAAAGCTCTTTAGAAATATTCATGTCACAGCCAGGAGTCCATTGATTGATGGTTCTCGTTAACGTTGAGTGCGCTAGTTTGGGAGACAGCGTCAATACTTCATGTCTTACTACTGTCAGTAGATCGGTTTGCAGACCCGAGCGTTCGGCAGTTGTTGCTAGCTTCTCGACGAGCGCTTTTAGTAGCGGTGAAGGCTTCACAAAGCCCGCCTGTTGTGAGAAGTCGTCATTTAAACGCACAGAAAAATCACAACGATATACACGAGAATTAGGTAAAAAGGTGAGGGAGCTCAAACATCCTTGAGGAATCCAAAAATATTGGCCTGGTTCAATGGCATACTCCTGCTTACCCAATTTAATGACGGCTAACCCTTCGATGACAGATAGTAGACTGTGCTTCAGTGCTTTTTTACGCGCAGCTACATCAAGAAAGGGGTATTTAGCGTCGTGAAATTCAATTGCGTAGTTCATTATGAGTACCAGTGTTTTTTGGCGCTAAGGGTAACGTTAAACCCATACGATTCCAACCTGCTGAGAGAATTTTTTAGCATGATAAATGGTGGCTTAACTGGTATGACCATATTAAAAGTATGGGTTGAAATGCTGCTTGTCAGCAAAACTACGCGTAAAATGTGCCAGCTTTTTTTGATATGTAATGAACAATGACAGCCAATACCGATCCTTATATTGAAATTCGTCCTTACAACGACGAAGAAATTCCAGCAGCGCTGGATCGTCTAATCCAAGATGATGAATTTATCACTGCTATCCTAGAACATCGCTTTGCTAATAAAGCAGCGTGGTTCAAAACGCTAATGAGCCCGATCCTGCGAATCTACCTGAAAGCCAAGTGGAGCAAGCTTGATTCTGTCGAAGCAATTCAGATTGAAGTGAAGAAGTATCTGAAAGATACATTGAATAAGACAACGGATGGCGTCACTTTTTCTGGTTTGGATAAGCTGGATAAAAACACGTCATACCTATTCGTTTCTAACCACCGTGATATTGCGATGGACCCTGCGCTCGTAAATTATGGCTTGTACCAAAGTGGGCACCGTACAGTTCGTATAGCGATTGGCGATAACCTGCTGAAGAAGCCATGTGCGACAGAACTGATGCGACTCAATAAGAGCTTCATCGTTAAGCGCTCTGCTAAAGCGCCTAGAGAAATGATGAAAGCATTGGGACAACTGTCAAGCTATATCAAACATTCGCTTGATACTGGCAATTCAATTTGGATTGCCCAAAAGGAAGGTCGTGCTAAAGATGGAAACGACTTTACTGATCCTGCGATTTTAAAAATGTTCCATGTTGAAGGTCGTAAACAAAAGATCAGTTTTGGTGAGTACACGCGTTCTCTGAAAATCGTTCCTGTCTCGATTGCCTATGAAAATGATCCATGTGACATTGCCAAAGCAAAAGAGCTGTACGAAAAAGCAGAAAATGGCCGCTATGAAAAAGGCGAATTTGAAGATATCGAAAGTATCATTCAAGGTATCGTTGGTTATAAAGGCCGTGTACATGTTGCGTTTGGTGATGTGATTGAGCAAGAGTTTGAAACGCCGGAATCTCTTGCTGGTGAAATTGACCGCCAAATTCACAACAACTACAAGTTGTACCCAATCAACTTGTTAGCTGCTGGGCATGAAGATTCGAGCATCATTACGGAAGCGGTTAAGCGTCATCTCGCGGATAAGTTGGATCAGCTACCTGAAGGCGCAAGACCTTATTTGGTGGCGAGCTATGCCAATCCTGTGAATAACCAAGAGTAATCTTCGTCACTGAACTCGTTGATTCAGAATGCCTTAAAGCCTCGGTCTGCCGGGGCTTTTGTTTATCTGCTCTTTAAGGTGCGACGGCGCCACCAAGGGTTAAATTGCTGGGCCATTTTGTGATCTTGTTACCACCTAAATAGATATTCCCTTTCACCGTCATTGTGTCTGGAAATACTTTCAGCGCTGATCCTCCAATATAAAGATTACCATCAACCACCAATCCTTCAGGAAGTTCAGAAATGGGAGTGCGAATAACACTTAGATCACCTTTTACTCGAAGTTTAGCTGGAAGCGCTTTTAACGGTGTATCTGTCAGATTTAGGTAACCGCCTAGTTTGATGCCTTTAGGCCAGTTTTCGATCTTACTACCTAGTAGGTTTGCATAGCCTTTTATCTTTGTTCCTGAGCGAATAACTTTGAGTGCGCTGTTAGTTGCTTCCAGACTGCCTTCAACATCAAGCCCTTTAGGCAAGGTTTTGATAGGGGTTTGTGAGATGTTTAAGTTACCCTTTACCACTAGGCCAGAGGGTAGTTGGGTGTAAGGCTTGTTTCTAAGATCAAGATTGCCGTAATTATCGATGTGACCAAACTTAGAATAGTAATCTAGCTCATATGCCAAAGGAGACGAGCAGAGTAGGATTGAAGTAAGGCATAGGGAAACAAAACGCATAGTCAAAGAGTTAGTTAAATACCGAGATCAACAGGTGCTTATCTTATACTTAAATAAACCTATTATGCATTTTTTGCTCACAGTTTTTGATTCATAACTTAAATATTCAAATTAGAGATACACGTTAAAAGTGTGCGCTTCTTTACTGAGCTAAGTAACTTCAAGCTTACTAAAATGAGATAAATTAAATGATTGAATGTGAAGCAGACCCAAGTGTAGAGGTGAGAAAAATATCAGTAGATATTTGAATAATATGAGATTCTTCCAAGAACTTCACAAGGGTCCTTGTTAGTATTATTGAGGTTTGAGGGAGATTTTCATGAAGTTAAAAAGTGTATCTATTTTTACCGCTGGTGTTTTTGCAGTACTGCTGTCGGGTTCCGTTTTTGCTAAATCATACAGTACACCAGAAAACAAAGCGCTAATAGTTGCTGACGGTAAGGTAGGTCAGCGTATCTGTTACTACGATGATAAAGCCTACACCACTGGGGCCGTGATTAATGTTGAAGGCGTATTACTGATGTGTACCGCTGAGAACGATTTTGAAACCAATGGCTCGTTAAAGTGGGTCGTGTTCAAAAAAGATAAATAAACGCGCCGAAGTTGTCTGTTTCATTTAGAGCGGTTTAAGATTAAGAGATTGGAAAAATAAAAAGCGAGCATCATGCTCGCTTTTTTCATTAACGCGCGAGTGAGCGAGTTTTTAATTCAAAGATAAGTTTTTCAGCACTTACTTCAAATTTGAATCGAGCCGTCGCTTGGTTCGATTCTTCGGTTATTTCTGAAACATTGTATTCAACATCAGCACATACTGATTTAGCGAGCTCGATGTATTTTTGTAGTTCAGACTCTAGCTCTGTTTTTGTCTGTGCGAAAACCGTTACGTCGGCAACTTCGTCACCTTCTTTGATGATAAAGCCTATCTCGCCAGCACAGCCGCAGGCCTCACATACTTGGTTTTTTTCTAATTCGACACTCATAACGAATCCTCTTGTAAATACTAAGGGTATTCTATCAGGTATTTGATCTGTATCTACAAAAATGACGACTTTTGCGTAAAAAAGGAACAGAATAGGCACTTGTTAAGTAAGGGTTAAAGATTGGATTACTAAATCATCAAGAACGTTAATGTGATATATATCAACATTTAAAATCAATTAACGAACATAGTGACGAGATTTTGCTCAGTCCAGTTGAACTAATGGTTAATTTATAAGACTATTTCTTGATTGATTATTTTTAATAATTATCATTCTTGGTCTTTGAATAGTTTCGATGAATAATTGGCGCAAGGTTTTGATGAGACTAACTTTTCGCCTTATTTTGAGTAGCATGTATTGACAAAAACATAACTGAAAATTACACATTACGCAGTGTAAAGACGTTATGGTTTGGAACTCGACATGATATTAAATAGTCGCAATACATATACCCAAAGCGCTTTCAAGTGCAGCGCTTAGCAACCTGATTTCTAGGTTTTCGCTAATCGAACCGCATCGGCGAGCCGGGTATAATGCTAAGAATGATTTCATTCTGGCCTCATTTAATAGTGAGTTAGATGGATTTACAAAGAGAAGAGCTTAAAATATGCCAAAGCGTAGTAAAGAAGATACCGAAATCACTATCCAAAAGATCATGGATGCCGTTATTGATCAGCTACTCAGATTAGGTTACGACAAAATGTCGTACACGACGCTAAGCCAGCAGACAGGTATATCGCGTACCGGTATTAGCCATCACTTCCCTAAGAAAACGGACTTCACCGCCGCACTGGATGGCCGTATCTTTAAAATGTTTATTGAACACTTAGAGTTTGATAAAGGATTAAATGCATTTTCACAAAGTTGGATTAAAGCGCTGGAAGATGCTGAGTTTCTCGCGATTTTACGACTGCTATTCCATCACATTGTCACCGCTGAAAATGCGCAAGAATTTGCTGCTAATGGTATTGACCGCTTATACAAAATGGTTGAAAGCCAGTTTGGTGCGGGTGGTGACAAAGAGCTTGAGTGGTTGATTGGTCGATCATTGATCCAAATGAGCAAGTAATAGCCTTTAAAGCACCAAATTCTGCCACTATCAAAGCAAAGGCCCGCAATTCTCATATTGCGGGCCTTTGTCGTATCAAAGTGTTTTAGAGACGGCTTAGAGGAGATACGCTTTATGCTGCGGCATGCACTTGAGGGAAGTCTAGCGTCGGATGTTTTGTCACAATAGATCGATAGCCATAAACTTGCTCAATGCGCTCTGACGTTAGTGCATTCCATGGCGTGTCATCACAAACTAGTTTCCCGTTATGCAAGAGTACAAGGCGGTCTGCGTACTGAGAGGCTAGATTCAAGTCATGTAACACCACAACCACCGCTGCGTTTTGTGCTTTTGCCGTTTCACGAGCAATCTTTAACGTGTTGTGTTGGTGGGCGAGATCCAACGCTGAGGTAGGTTCATCAAGCATTAAGATTCGTTTTTCGCCAGATTGATGTAGTTGTGTCATCACTCGTGCTAGATGCAGTCGTTGCTTTTCTCCACCAGATAAAGACGGGTACAGGCTTTCTGCTAAATGCAATACGTCGGTTTGTTCCATGTAATGTAAAGCCAGTTTAGTGGTTTCTTTATTGGACAGTGATAGCGGTATTGCCCCCAACTCTACGACTTCTCTGGCTAGAAATGGGAAGGTTAAGGTGCTGTGCTGCGGGAGCATTGCAATATGTTTGGCGCTTTTTTCAGGCTCCCAATCATGCTTTTGTTTACCGAAGTAGGTGATGTGATGATTCGAAGAGATCTCACCGCATAGAAGCTTGAGCAAAGTACTTTTACCTGCGCCATTGGGGCCGAGTAGGGCGGTCACTTCACCAGCTCGGATATCAATGTTGATGTCATCGAGCACCACACGGTTGCCATACGTCATCGAAATGTTTTTCCCCGATAAAACGATCTGGTTCATTACAAAATCTTCCCTTTTTGCTGGAACAATAAGTAGATGAAAAAGGGCGCGCCAATCAATGCGGTCACGATTCCAACTGGTAATTCAGCTGGTGCCACAGCAACACGAGCAAACATATCTGCGGCAGTAAGAAGCAGTGCTCCCATTAAGGCAGATATTGGTAATAGCGTTCGATGGTCAGGCCCAGCGAGCATGCGCCCTAAGTGAGGAATCACGAGCCCAATAAAGCCAATTGCACCACTGATGCTCACCGTAATACCAACACCCAGTGCAGAAAGTAAAATAAGCTGACGTTTGAGTTTTTGAACCGGAACTCCTAAGTGTCTTGCTTCTGATTCCCCTAACAACAGAGCATTCAGCGCCATCGACTTCTTCTGAAACCAGAGCAATAGGATGACGAGTGTTACAGCAGATAGAGCAATCCCTGACCAATTTGCACCAGCTAATGAGCCCATCGACCAAAGCGTCAAGTCTCGCAGCATCTGATCATCTGCGATAAAGTTCATGTAGCCAATCGCAGCACCCGAGAGCGCGCTGATGGCAACGCCGGCTAACAACATAATTGTAACTGAGGTACCAAACTTACTTGTGCCGAGTTTATAAACGAGAATAGTCGTTAGTGCACCGCCAAGGAAAGCAAAAAGAGGCAAAGCCGCTAAGTTCATTAGTTGCGGATAGTTTTGGCTAAATTCAGCAAATACAACAATAGCGAATGCACCACCAAGAGCAGCGCCAGCAGACACACCAATGATACCAGGCTCGGCTAATGGGTTACGGAACAAGCCCTGCATAACCACACCACAAATTGCCAAAATGGCGCCGATGAACATACACAAAATGGTGCGAGGCAATCGGATTTCGTTAATGACCAACTGAATGTGAGGAGCGAGATCAGAACTGCCTCCCGTTAGGCTACGCAAACTGTCAGCAAAGCTAATGTTCATTGGGCCAACGGTAATAGAGGCGATAGCAATAAATGCTAAAAATCCACTAAGCACTGATAACGTCGTTGAAAGGGGGATGCGTCTTAACAACATGTCATGTCTCTATGGGTAAAGCAGTGCATTCAAGCGTTTAGCTTCTGCAAGGCTTTTAAGGCCCAAACCACCTACCAGAGCATGGCCATCAATCGTTATGATGTCTTTGTTCTTTCCAGCGGGTGTTGCAGCAAGAAGCGGCATTGCTTTTAAAATTGCATCGGCACCACCCAACGTTTCATAGCTGCGACCACTAACAAGAATCACGTCAGGCTGCATCTCTACCATCGCTTCTGTGGATAGAGGCTTGTAAGACGAGAGTTGTGTAGCGGCTGGGTTTTGTCCGCCGGCGAGTTGAATAATTGCATCGGGTGTCGTTTGTGAGCCCGCAACATTTGCAGGTCGCCCTTCATGGATCAGCAGAAAGAGCACTTTCTTTTTCTTCGCTTGATCAGGTTGGTTTGCATTGAGTGCTTGTACTTGCGCCTGGACATCTTGCTTTAAGCTTTCAGCTTGAGCTTTGCGATCCATAAGGTTCGCAATTTGATCAATACGTTGATAAAGGCCCTCGACATTTGCATCAGTATTAACGATTTCTACATCTACGCCAGCCGATTTCAATTGGCTCAATGTTGTTTTCGGCCCCATCTCATCAGAACCAATGACTTTTGTCGGACGTAAGGCGAGCAACCCCTCCGCTGAAAGACGACGATGGTAGCCCACTTTAGGCAGTTCCATTCCTTTTGGTAATTGACTGGTGACGTCGATAGCAACCAAGCTATCTTTAGCGTCGAGTTCAAGCAAGAGTTCAGTGACGGCGCTGCCTGCGCTAACAACGCGCTCTGAGGATGGCGTTTCATTGGCAAAAAGTTGACTACTCGCAAGTAGGGAAATAGCTGCCGTGACAACAGCATGAATAGTAATGCGTGTGTTCTTCATTTTGAAAGGATCTCTATCTTACTTATTTTTATGATGGCTCTTCAGTGAGTAACTGAGTTGCTTGAATTCCGTTTTCTTGTAAAAAGCCGAGAAGTTGTACTAGCGACTGAATATTCGCGGTTTTTTCTGCTCCAATTACAATCGGTTTATCGCTTGACTTACTCTCTTCTAACAGCGCGAGGGTAAAGTTGTCCCAATCGATATATGTCTTGCCGTTAATAGCCCAGTAAGGCTCGTCTTTAAGAATATTTACCGTGATGGATTGCTTATCGACATCTGCAACAGCCTGAGATTCTGTGCTCGGTAAATTGACGTCTAATGAATCGAGTTTGACCGCTGCGGTTAACATCAGGAAAACCATGACGATAAAAATAATGTCTAACAGCGGTGTTAAATCGGGGGTTAAACCGTTACGACTATTTTCTTGTGGTGTTTTAATCATTGAGTTGCAGCCTCAATCTTCTCAGAAGAGCGCAGTGTTACTTTTGAGTGGTCTGGCGAGACATGCTGTAACGAGATACCTTCAAGCCATAAGTTGACGTAGTTTAAAGTGTGCTCAAGCTTGGCGATTACACGATCCGCCCACAAACCAATGATCTGCGCTCCTGAAATGGCAGGAAGTGCGATAATGAGACCCGCGGCAGTGGTGCGCATAGCAAGACCTAGGCCGTCAGCCAAATCATTCGGAGTGATATTCCCCGTTGAAACCGCGATGCCTTTAAACATGTCAATTAAGCCAAGTACCGTACCAAGCAAGCCAATTAAAGGACTGATGACACCAATCAGCGTCAGCAAACGAAGGCCGGAATGCAGCTGATGGCGTTTTTCTTGCAGCCAAATACCTGCGGCATCTTCTCTTAAAGATTTCGAGAAAGAATGATGAGCAAGCAACATCGCAACACCACGGTACAGAAGCGGCCGCTTATTCGACAACTCTTCAGCAAGTGCTTCAAGCTCGTTCCCATTTGTTGGGTCTAATCCTGTGAGCTTTTGGCGAATGGCTCGCTTTCCTACACCAAGGCTAATTAACACATGGAATAATCGCTCGGCGATGATCATCACGGTTAGAGCTGAGCAAATGATCAAAGGCCATGTCATCAGCCCAAATTGAGTTTGTAATTCTTGTAGTTGTTCCATTATCCATCCAACTTAAAACGAACAGGTACTTGTACTCGGTGAGCGACTTTTAGCCCACCTGAAATATGTGGTGTAAATTGCCACTGTTTGATCGCACGAAGTGCTGAGGCATCTAGCGACTCTGTGCCGGAAGACTCAATCAAAACCTGTTTAATCTGGTTACCATTCTCATCTAGCCATATCTCATACAAGGCTACACCTTCAATACCGCGTCTTTGTGCAGACCTTGGGTAACGGGGTTGTGTTGGTTGACTCACAAACGTTGGTTTGTCGACCAAGACAGGCTGAGATGTTGCCCCTTTGGATTGGCTCGCAGGTGCGGATTGTTGAGCTACCGTCTCTTTCTTCACCGGTTCCGTTTTTTTCTTTGGTTTCGCTTCGGGCTGAACCTTTTGCTTTGTTACGGTTTTGGTGGGCTCGACCGCTTTAGGTTTAGATTGTTTAACCGGTTCAGGTTTTTTCTCTACTACCTTCTTCTTAACAGCGTCTTTCTTGACGACCTGTTTTTTTACAATCTTCTTTTCTGGTTCAGGTTGGTCTTGAGGCTGCTCTTTTGGTGGCGCTACATTTTCTGGTGTAGATTTTTCGACAGCGGGAGGAGCAGACACAAGATTTAGACTTACCGAACTTGCTGGGTTTCCAGCCGGCATCGCGAACACCTTTGTCTCTTGAGAAACAAAAAGAAGTGCGGCATGGATGGCAAGGGAAGCACCTCCTGCAATGACATATCTTTGTACGTTCACGGAATATCTCGGGAAACTATGAAAACTTGGGCAGATTATTACTTACAATGGAAATAAGATCAATTATCAATTGCATTATCATTACGCTCAAATTATGATTCTTGCAGAATTTTTAAGATCAGCTTCCATCCCTTACATGATGGGAGTTAAGCGAGTATATATGAGCGTCGATATCGATAAGCTTGATGAATCAGTGTTGGGCAGTGATAGTCCTGATCCATTGCGATTTGCTTTTGTTAAGAAGCATTCTGCACATGCCGGGGGAGCGAGCGTACCTGTGCCCTCGTCTCAACAACAGGCGATTTTTTCGAGTATTACGGCTAACTCAATTAAAGCGACCAATAAGCGCTGTCTTTATATTCATGTTCCGTTTTGTCGCGTTCGTTGCACTTTTTGTAACTTCTTTCAAAATGCTGCAAGTCGCACACTGGTTGATGAGTACTTTGAAGCATTAATGCAGGAGCTTAGAGAGAAAGCGGCATTACCTTGGACACAAAATGGTATTTTTCACGCCGTATATATCGGGGGCGGAACGCCAACGGATTTATCTCCAATACAGGTTCGTGTGTTAGGCCAGGCTATCCGAGACCACTTTCCTTTGGCCGCAGACTGCGAAATCACCTTAGAAGGTCGCATCAATCGTTTTTCTGATGAGTTGTATCAAGGCGCTTTAGACGGTGGGTTTAATCGTTTCTCTTTTGGTGTGCAAAGTTTTAATACACAAGTGCGCCGCAGCGCAAAACGTTTAGATGATAGGGAAGATGTCCTCAAACGAGTGAGCGAGATCGCCAAAGAAGACAAAATTCCGGTCATTATCGATTTACTCTATGGCTTACCTTATCAAACCAAAGAAGTGTTAGAGCAAGATTTAAATGATTTCCTCTCGACTGGCGCACACGGACTGGATTTGTATCAGTTAGTGGTTGGCGGGTCAGCTCCCATGCTCAACCTCGTAGAAAAGGGAAAAATCCCGCCACCTGCGACCACACCAGAAAAAGCGGGAATGTATGAGCTCGGTGTGAACTTTATGGCCAAACACCATATGAAGCAACTGAGTGTGAACCATTGGGCAATCGATAACCGCGAGCGTAGTTTATACAATAGTTTAGCCAAGACTTATGCAGAGGTATTGCCAATTGGCTGTGGTGCTGGAGGTAATATCGGTGGCTACGGGATGATGCAACACCGCACACTAGAGACCTATATTAAAGCGGTCAAAGAAGGTCAAAGCACCATCGCGATGATGATGAAGCAAAGCCCTCTAGAACCACTTTTTTCTGCACTCAAATCTGCGTTTGACCGTGGCATTGTTCAAGCAAATCAACTTCCATCATTTATGGGAGAGGACGCGTTCGGGTTTTTATTGCCTCTATTTAAAGTGTGGCAAGCGAAAGGCTTAGTACAACTACATGAACGTAGCGCAATCCTTACTCTTGCAGGCAGCTTCTGGGCAGTGTCATTGGCTCAAAGTTGTATTCAGGTACTCACGTCAGAGATGCACGAAACCGTACCGAAAGCATCCAATAATTAATGAAAACAAATTGAACAAAAACGGAAGACACAATGGAATCAATCAAGCAACAAGTTGAAGTATTACTAGAGCAAGAAGCACAATTATTGCCAGCTGCGATGGCAGAGCGTCTTGGCATTTCCGAGTTTGAGGTTGTTGCGGCTCTACCTCAGGAAATGGTGGCTATTGCACCAGGAGAGCAAGCGCAAAGCATCTTAGAAAGTTTGGTTGGTTTTGGCCCGGTGACGACCATCGTCCACTCTTTTGGTTCTATCTTTGAAGTTAAAGCGCCGTTTCCAAAAGGAAAAGTGGCGCGTGGCTATTACAATTTAATGGGTAGAGAAGGTGAACTGCACGGCCACCTTAAATTAGATAACGTTAAAAATGTCGCATTAGTCAGTAAACCGTTTATGGGTAGAGAGAGTCACTATTTTGGTTTTTTCTCAGAGTGCGGAAGCAATATTTTCAAGGTTTATTTAGGCCGTAACGAAAAGCGCGAGTTGATTGAAGAGCAAGTCACCGCATTTCGCGCCCTACAAGCCGAATTAAAAAAGTAATCACAAACATAATCGAGGCTTAACTCGAATACTAATTAGTAAAGTCAGGTATCAATATGGATCAACAAGTTAAACAAGAGCGTTTGCAAGGTCGTTTAGGGCCAGAGATCAAAGAGTTCCGTCAGGAGCGTCGTACACTTCAGCTTGCAACTGTCGATGCAGAAGGTCGCCCGAATGTAAGCTACGCGCCTTATGTCCAAAACCAGGAAGGTTATTTCGTTCTCATTTCTAAAATCGCTCGTCATGCCCGTAACCTTTTAGAAAACCCAAACGTTTCATTGATGATGATCGAAGATGAAGAGTCTTCAAAGCAGCTGTTTGCTCGTAAGCGCTTAACTTTTGATGCGGTAGCAAATGTAGTTGAGCGAGACACAGAGATGTGGCAACAAGTTGTTGGACAAATGAAAGAGCGTTTTGGTGAGATTATTGATGGTCTAAGCCAGCTAGAGGATTTCGTTTTGTTCAACTTAAAGCCAGAATCGGGGCTATTTGTTAAAGGTTTTGGTCAGGCGTATCAAGTGTCTGGTGATGATTTAGTAGATTTTGTTCACCTTCAAGAAGGCCACAAGAAAGTCGAAAGTGCCTGATTGTAAACCGATCATATGAATGTCGATCATTTGGCATAATGAACGTTTAAAGGGAGTTAGGTTATACTGACTCCCTTTTTTATATTGGAACAAAAGCATGAAACCTGTAAGTAAGGAATTGAGCGAGATTTGCTATCCGTTTATTTACGAGGACAGTCCGGTTTGTGACTTTGAAATTACAGCAGATGAACTTTGTAGTCGTATTGGCCTTGTTCTCGCTATGGAGTTGGACGAGTTTAGCCGCGATATACTGACAAGAATGCAGCCTAATGTTTATCATCTAAATGGTTCGGTTCGCGGAAAATTAGCGATTACAGAGGCGGAAGTTGAAGAGTTAAAGGCCGATTATGCTTTGCTCAAGCAACGTATTGATGGCGGCTTCAAAGGCTTTGTTCTACCCGGAGGGCACCCGGCAGCCAGTCAATTGCATTTGTGCCGTTGCCAAGCTAAAAAAACGGTACGAGCATTAGTTGCCGTTGAACATACAGGTAAGAAGCAGCCCGCACCTATTTTGTTTCGTTACGCGAACTTATTAGCGAATGTACTTTACAGCCTAGCTTCTTATATTAATCATGCTCAGCAAGTCAAAGAGACGGAATTCGTTTCTCGTAGTTACGCGATGCCAAAGAAGTGAGCTGAGAAATTAGCGGATGTGAGCATCAGGGATAGGACAAGCACTGCATTATATTCTCAAATCAAGTCGTCCAATAAGAGTTAAGAAGTCATAGCTTTGGCTTCTAGCTCTTTTGCTCCGCGAAGCATCGCTTCGATTAGTTCTCCTGCATTGAATTTCTCAAGTGCCTCATGCGCGCCAACTTGGTGAGCTCTGTCTACACAGATTTCGCTCGATAACGATGTATGTAAAATGCGGTATGAATGGTTCAGAGAGGAATTATTCTGAACTTCAAATGCTAATTCATAACCGTCTAATCCGGGCATTTCAATATCGCTGACCAGAATATCAATTGGGCGATGAGCCGCAGCGTCACTTTTCATCAGTTCCAATGCATCTAAACCATTTTTACAGATTTGATACCCAATATTGATGCTATCGAGTGCGTCACACAGCTGTTTACGAGCGATGGAAGAGTCATCCACCAATAGAATACTGAGTGCTTTTAGGCGTTCTCGCTCAATATCTGTCAGCATTGGGATCTTTGAATTCTCGTACTGCGGATAAATTTTGGAAAGTAGCAGTTCCACATCCAGCATTTGAACAGTTTTATCCTCGTAGCGAGTAATTCCAGTCACGAAAATATTTTTTCCAGCGCTCGGAGGTGGCGTTTCAATAGCTTTCCAATCGCACTCAATGATCTTCTCTATACTACGAACCATAAAAGCTACCACGGTTCGCAAGCAATCTGTCACGATCAAGTAGCAGCTTTTATATTCTTCTTCACTTATAGGACGAAAGCCAACAGCCGCTGACATATCGATCACTGGTACTGTTAAGTTACGTATCGTAACGGTTCCAATGACGTGATGATGCGAGTAAGGGATCTTTGTTGTTGGCATGTACGGGACGATTTCACGGACTTTTAGCGTACCGATAGCGAAACTCTGTTGCAGGGTGAGCTTAAACATCAACATGCCCTGAGATTGATTCGCTTTGCTAATGACTTTTGCCATGAAAATAACCTTATAAACACCACCGAATTGTGTCTAATCTAATCTTATCAGACGAAGGCTTCAACCATCGGAGAGACAAATGTGAGCTTTTTAGACAATCTTTTAGAGACATAGTGATTAACTGAGCAAAACTTGTTTGTATTTTAAACTCATTATGTAGACGATTTTATATTCCTCGTGTATTAGGGCCTTTACCGCTGAGCTATTATTAAGAAATGTTTGGTCTGTTAAAAAGGATTGGGTACACTTGCGCGACCAGAATAGTGAGAGATAGATCAATGGCAAATACAGCAGCCGCATTACATATTCTTGTGAAGCACAAAGAGCAAGCGGAAGACATAATCAAGCAACTGAAAAAAGGCGCAAAGTTTCAGACATTAGCGAAGAAGTATTCAACTTGCCCGTCAGGCAAACGCGGTGGTGACCTTGGTGAATTCCGCCGTGGTCAAATGGTACCTCAGTTCGACAAAGTGTGCTTTTCTGGCGAAGTGTTAACGCCGCATTTAGTTAAAACCAAGTTCGGTTGGCATGTTGTGAAGGTGCTTTACAGAACATAAGGCTTGGTATCGACCTAAACATTGTCAGATGAAACCCACAAGCATTAAATATCATCTGTACGGTCTCTTTTCACCAATCACTACCGTTATGACATGGCAGATACATTCTGATCTGCCATGCTCAACCAAACGCTAATCTTTCCAAACTAGAAACTCATTTATATGCAATTAACTTGGCTTTTCTCATAAGTCGTTATCCTATTTCAAGCTTTGGTATGAGAATACGTTTGCTGGTTGTATCAATTATCAATGCTATTCCTTGCTGGCGAACTTTGGTTCATGTTCGGACGCCATTCGCATATGATAGCGACCTTATAAAAATTAACCCTGTTCATAATTTAAGATGTCCCTGACTCATAAAGACTATTTTAAAATCGCATTTCCTTTCATCGTTTCTACTGTTACCCAACCATTATTGGGGGCGGTGGACACCGCGGTGATCGGTAAACTCGGTGTGGCTGAGATGATTGGTGGTGTAGCGATCGGCACCGTCATCATGAATACCTTGTATTGGCTGTTTGGCTTCTTCCGCGTCAGTACTACCGGGCAAAGTGCAATCGCATTAGGTAAAAATAGCCCAGAGGATCAAGCGAGTAGCTTATTGCGTCCTTTCGTGCTTTCGCTCTGCCTTGGCTTGATTTTCATTGCGTTGCAGTCCGTGATTTGGATGGGGGCAGAGCTGATTATCTCCCCTGATGCAGTCGTGGCCGAAAACGCTAAGACTTACTTCGATATCATGATCTTTGGTGCGCCGTTTGTACTGCTGAACTACACCGTGATTGGTTGGTTGATGGGGCAGGCGAAAGCCAAAGAAACCTTGTTCACGCAAGTGTTTGGTAATGTTCTGAACATCGTGCTGGATATCGTATTTGTGTTGTACTTTGATATGGGCATTGCTGGTGTTGCGGTGGCGACACTTATCGCGCAAATCTCGACGTTTGTTATTGGTGCGGTGCTGGTGCTGAAAACTTGTCGCTTCCCGCTGTTTGATTACATTCAGACCGCAAAAATGACGCGTAAAGATCTCAAAGTTATCGCATCTTCCAATATGGATCTGCTGCTTCGTACTGTGTGTCTATTGGTGTTCTTCAACATGATGGCGCGTGTAGGCTCTCAACTAGGTTCTGATGTGCTCGCGGCGAACGCAATCATGATGCAAGTGACCTTTATCGTCAGCTACATGTTTGATGGTGTGGCGAATGCGTCGAGTGTCTTCGCTGGTAAAGCGGTAGGGCAGAAGAATCCGACATTGCTTGATAACGTGATTAAGCTAAACACGCAATGGACCGCGGCGTTCATTGTTGTATTGACCTTGCTGTTGGTGCTGTTCAAACACCAAGTGGTGACGTTGTTTACCACTTTGCCAAACCTTGTTGCGTTGTACCTAGACATGAGCCCTTGGTTATTGGCATTCCCGTTGGTTGCTGGTTTTGGTCTTACGTTTTACGGCATCTTTACTGGCACAGGGACGACGCGACCAGTACGTAACTCTACCTTTCTAACCATGGTGTTGTTCTTAGTGACTCAATTTATTGCGGTGCAATATTGGGGCAATCACGGTTTGTGGCTGGCATTCACCTTGTTCTACGTTGGGCGCTTTGTCTTCTTGTTCCCATACCTCGAACAAGTCAAACAAAAGTGTCAGTAATTCACACTGTCACAAACGACCTAATTTAGATGTTCTTATAACAAGGGTGGGCTCATCTGCCCTTGCTGATAAATCTGAAAAAGGTGATGAAATAACCTTTCCGACTGGTTTCCTTGCTTTAACCCGCATGATATTATTTGTGATGTTATATTATTACATTTAGTTTTATGCCGTGATTTCTCAACCAATACTCTCCGTTAATAATCTCAGCCTTACAGACTCAGAGCGCACACTCTTCAAAGACATTTCTTTTGAGCTGTTTCAAGGTGAAGTTCTTGCCATTATGGGACCTTCCGGCATTGGTAAATCCATGTTGTCGAAAGCCGTCGCAGGTTTTTTGCCGTCTGATATTTGGGTAGACGGAAGTATCCAGCTTAACAGCAGTGAGGTCGCACAAACTGCCATGCTGCAACGGAGTCAATCTCAGCGTCCTGCGGTCATTTTCCAAGATGCACTTAAAGCACTGAATCCATTGGCCTCTGTCGAACAACAACTGTGTTTGGCATTGACGGGCAACAAAACGCGCTTGTCTTCAGCAAACCGAGAAACGGTGACGACCTTGTTGTCTCAACTCGGATTTGCGGATCCAAAAGCAGCATTAGCGCAGCATCCAAGTCAGCTATCTGGTGGTCAACGTCAGCGTATTTGTATTGCCATTGCATTGCTTGGTAGTGCCAACTTGATCATCGCTGATGAGCCCACCAGTGCGCTCGATCCAATCACCGAAGCGGAGATCCTTGAGTTGTTCCGCTGCAGTGTTCAGCAACGCAGCATCAGTGGTTTGTTGATCACGCACGATCTGTCTGCGGCTTTGGCGTGTGACAAAGTCTTGGTGATTGCGGACAACACCATGGTGGCTTATGGCGCACCGTGGCAAGCCATTCAGCAAAGTTCGCATCCTTTCTGCAAACAACTTGCGCAACTGCTGCCTTAACCTCATCTCTGGAGCCTATTTTGACTAAGCACAACTTGAGCGGGCACACACAGCCTAAATCGGCGGAAGTTCGCTTTGAGCAAGCCAGTGTTCACTATTACTCCAAACCAAGTTGGTTAGGGGGCAAACCGTTCAAAGCGCTCGAACAATTGGATCTTGCCATCGACACAAAGAACATTGCGATTGTTGGTCCTTCTGGTGCGGGTAAATCGACTTTGATTGAGCTTCTGTTTGGTCTTCGTAAACCCACATCTGGTGAAGTGTATGTGTGTGGTTATCCGTTATCGCGTAGCTCGGCTAAGCAGCGACAAGAGTTGTGTCAGCACATTCAGCTGATCCCACAAGAGCCGCAATCGAGCTTGAATCCGTACTACACCGTTCGCCAGATCTTACTGGAGCCGCTAAGCAATATTGGTTTAACGCAAGAGCTTAACGAGAAGGTGGAAAAGGTTTTGGCGGATGTCGGTTTAGATCTCACATTGTTAGATCGTAACCCGCAGCAATTATCAGTTGGGCAAGCCCAACGTGTGGCTATCGCTAGAGCTTTGATTGTCGAGCCTTGTGTGTTGGTTGCCGATGAGCCAACCAGCAGCCTAGACCCCGTCAGTCGTAAACAGGTTCTTGACCTGTTGGCAGGCATTCAAAAGAGTCGTCAGATGCGCCTGATTTTGGTGACGCATGACCTCGATGCGGCACAAACCCTATGCGATGAAATCCTAGTGTTAGACAAAGGACGTGTTGTCGAGCACGGCACAGCACAGAACGTGACAAATAACCCATCACACTTGATCACGAGAGCCTTGATGAGCGCTCAACACAAAAGTAATGAATTCACAAAAACCATTGGAGAGGTTTCTTATGCACCTTAGTACTCCCAAGTTAGCTTTGTCGCTGGCTTTAAGCGCACTGCTGACGGGTTGTTTTGACTCTGGCGAAAGCAAGCCAGAAGCGGAAAAAGCAGCTGCACCGCAAGCAGCGGAAATTCGCGTTGCGATGATGCAACCACCACGCACAGGTTTGTCACCACTTTCAGATGACGCGTTCAAACTGTCACGTTGGAGCACAGCAGAAACGCTAGTGAACTTAAACGATCAGTCGGTAGCAGAGCCTATGCTGGCAACAGAGTGGGAACAAGTTGATCCGATGACGTGGCAATTTACGGTACGTAAGGGCGTGGAATTCCACGATGGTTCTGACCTTGATGCCAACGCGGTTGTGAACTCTCTACAAAAAGCATTAGATGCCGCACCAAAGCCACGCATTTTGGATGGTATCGAATGGCAAGTTCGCGCATTGGACGACTTCACTGTTGAAATCAAAACGACCTTTAACGATCCATTGTTGCCAAGCCGTCTATCTAGCCCACAGCTAGCGATCCTTTCTGGTGCTGCATATCAAGAAAACGGTCGCGTTGTGCCAATTAATGCGGGTACCGGTCCATTCGTTCTGACAGAAATCAACGGTACAACCAGCGCTAAATTGAAGCGTTTTGACGGTTACTGGGGCGAAAAAGCAAAAGTAGACAGTATCTTTGCTGAATACGTACCAAACGGTTTTGCTCGTGCTGCGGCACTACGTACCGGTGAGGCGGATGTCGTTGAAGCCGTTCCTGTATCGCAAATCGCGATGATGGAATCTTCACAGCTGCACGAAGTCGCAATGCCACGTACCAACACGCTTTACCTAAACAATAAATCAGATGTGTTTAGCCAGTTCGGTTTGCGTAAAGCAGCGGCTCAAGCGGTTAACCGTGAGCAAATCATCAAAACGGTTTACGAGAACCACGCCGACTCAGCGAAAGGTTTGTTAGGTCCTGCATTGGCATGGGCTCAACCAATTCGTGATGCGAACCCTCGTATGGAAACCATGGAAATGCGCCACGCGAACGGTGAGAAGATCACCATCGGTACATTTACCGACCGTGCTGAGTTGCCAGAAGTGGCGGTGCTGCTAAAGCAACAACTTGAAGCGGCTGGCTTTGTGGTTGAGCTAGATGTTCGTGAATACGCACAAATCGAAAACGATGCACTAGCAGGTAAGTTCGATGCGTTCTTGTTGTCACGTGCAACGGTGCTGGATTCTGGTGACCCAGTGGCGTACATGCAAAGTGACTTTAGCTGTAAAGGTTCTTACAACCTAGGTCAGTTCTGCTCTGAAGAAGTGGACGCAGCATTGAAACACGCTGATCGTCAGCCTTTGGGTGAGAAACGCCAACAAGCGATCATCGAAGCAGAAAGCAAAATCCTTGAGCAATACGCTGTGATTCCACTGCTTCACGAGCGTGTAATCCAAGGTGAGAGTGACCGCGTGAAGAATGCACAACGTGACCCACGTGAGCGTCGCCTGATCGACCAGTTTACTGAGGTGAACTAACTCGATGTCGTCTGTTGCCAACATGCGCTCTCGTTGGAGCGCTTGTATGCCTGAGTGGTTTACACGTTTTTTGTCGCGCTTCCTGTCACTCGGGGTAGTGGTTGTGCTGGTGGGTTTGATGCCGGATATTGCCGGTATCGATCCAAGCCAATCAATCCTCCGTGCCCGTGCGGGGGCTCAACAATTGCTGACGGCAGAAGCTCTGCAAGCAATTCGAGAAGATCTTCAACTTGACCGCAGCGCTGCTGAGCGACTGTGGGATTGGTTGGCGCTTGCCATGCAAGGTGACTTAGGTGTCTCTTGGGTGAGTGGCGCATCCGTGATGGAGAGCGTTCAACAAACTGCAAAAACGTCGCTACTATTGATGCTTACAGCGCTGGGCATGGCATTTGTAATGTGCATGGCGAGCGTGCTTTACACCGTGCGTCGTTGGCAACAGAATCGTTTAGACAAGCATCATGACACGCTCAGTTCGGTGTTGGTTTCATTGCCTGAATACGTGATTGCTTCGCTGCTGATCATGGTATTTTCCATCTGGTTGGGTTGGTTCCCGCCTTATGGTTGGCAAGGTGTACAAAACCTTTGGCTGCCCAGTTTGGCAATGGCATTGCCTGCTGCTGGCTTGTTCGGTCGCTTGCTCAATGACAGCCTCAAGCGTGTACTAGATGAGCCTTGGGTGATCACTTGGCTATCGGCGAACGTCAGTAAGTTTCAAATCTTACGCTTTGCCTTGTGGCGTGCCGTTAGTAACTTGATTCCTCAAATCGCAATGACGGTGATTGGTTTAACCGGCGGCGCGGTTGCTGTGGAACAAGTGTTTTCCATTCCGGGCATCGGACGACTAATCTTAGGCGCAGCGAAGTCACAAGATCTGCCGATGCTGCAAGGTGGCTTGTTGGTGTTACTGGTGTTCTCGATGTTGATCAGCAGTGCGAGTATTTTATTGCAACGCTGGTTACTCGGACACAGTGTCACAAGTGGCAAGTTGATCAGCAGTCACAGTACGTTCCGTTTTACCCAAAGCACTACCAAACGCATCGTCAGTGCCACAATCTTTGCCTTGCTGATTGGTTGTGCGGGATGGGCGTTAATGCGCGATCCTTACACCATCCAATTTACTCGCCTTGAATCGCCAAGCTTAGCAGCCCCGTTTGGTGCCGATGCGGTCGGGCGAGATCTGCTTGCTCGTGTTGGCGGGGGTATGATGTCGACAATCAAAATGGGCATCATCGCGACGTTCCTAAGTTTGGTGATTGGTTTGCTGCTCGGCTTTGTGACTCGTTATAGCCAAGGCTTAATTGAGATCACCAAAGGTGTGCCATACATTGTGGCGGGTCTGCTGATCGCTGGTCTAACGGGAATGAACCCAAACAGTGCCTTGATTGCGATTGTTATGGTGTCATGGGCACCATTAGCGGCGCACTGTGCGAGCTTGTTGATGGAAGCCAAAGCGCAGCCTTATACGCATCTTGCGCCCATTTGGGGAACCAATCAGTGGCGAGTACTCCGCTACTACTTGTTGCCTTATGTGCTGCCGCCATTGATTCGTCACGCGTTTCTGCGTTTGCCGTACATTACGCTCAGTCTGACGTCTCTGAGTTTTATCGGACTTGGCGTTAAGCCGCCAGAACCTGAGTGGGGCTTATTGATTGCAGAGAATCTGCCTTATATCGAGCGCTCGCCATTAGGTGTCTTACTACCAATCTCAGGCTTGGTTTTGATGGCAATTGCGGTGAATTTGATTTTTGATGACAAGTGACGAGCAGCGATAAAGCGAAGTGAGCTTCCATATCCAGATGTAATCAGTAATTTGGTAATTTAGAAAACAAAAGGATGTGTTTTCTGCCAGAAAGTACACAGCACGGTCTACGTATATTGGAAGCACCTATAAATTAACGAGTATAAAAGTTACGCGAACTCAGATGTTTAGGTAGTATTACTCTTTATACACACGTAATCCTTTATCCGTTAATTCTTGAGTGACCACTTCGGATAGGTTTCGATCGGTAATAATTCCGTCCAATTGCTCGATGTCTAATGCATGAAAGCTCGCTATCTGACCGTATTTAGTTGAGTCTGAGATCAGATAATTGGTTTGTGCCGCCTTGATGATTGCTTTTTTAACGAGAACTTTATTTTCATTAGGTGTTGATAAGCCTTTCAAGCTCCAAGATGAAGTCGAAATAAAGGCGATATCAATATTTAGCCCATTCAAGAACTCTGCGACTTTTCCACCAATGGTGGATTGGTTCTCGCGGTCAATTTTTCCCCCTGTGTGGTAAAGCTCACATTCACTGTGCGTCATAAGGAAAGCAGCAATAGAGAAGTCATTGGTGATCACTAAAAGATCATTACGATTTGCTATTTGATGGGCGATTTCTAGAGAGGTTGTTCCCGCATCCAAGTAAATCGTAGCGTCTTGACCAATTAACGTAGCCGCCAGCTTACCAATTTGAATCTTTTCATCCGCTTGTTGCTCGACCTTCGCATCATGGGAAAGTTCGGAATGTAGAGCTTGAGCGAGTTGCACTCCACCAGAAACAGAAACGACTTTACCTGAGGATTCAAGCTTCACGATATCACGACGAATGGTCATATGTGATACGCCAAGGTGGTCGGTTAAATCTGAAATGCTTAACACTTCTTGATGTGATAACAGGGATAATATGGTTCTTTGACGTTCTGCTGGGATCATAGTTTCACTTCTATATTCTTGTTTTTCAGTATCCTACCAATCTTTTCATTTGTTGTGAATATCTGTGAATTATGTTCTCAACGTTGTAAGAACAGCCTTCGCTTGTGTTAACTGCTCGGAATATCTCTGCCCATAAAGAGGTATATATCACGACATTGTTAATTTGTGTGAAAAAATGTGATTCAAAGCGAGGTCTTAGTATTAATCTTCACATATAATCACATCAACCAAACAAGAATTAACAAAGTTTAATAGACCAGAAGGCATTGTTTTTATGAGTGAAGTTCAATCTGTAGGTGTTATCGGTTTAGGCTCTATGGGAATGGGCGCCGCAAAGTCATGTGTGCGTGCAGGCCTAGATGTCTATGGTTTCGATTTAAATTCTCAAGCGCTTGAAGAGTTAGGTTCATTCGGTGCAAAAGCTGTTTCTACAAATGCAGTTGAGTTTGCAGATAAGCTTGATTCGGTTCTAGTTCTTGTTGTGAACGCAGCTCAAGTTAACACGGTCTTGTTCAAAACCGGTCTTGCTACAGCGCTTAAGCCGAATACGCCAGTAATGGTTTCAGCAACCATCTCAGCAGAAGACGCAAAACAAATTGAAGCGAAATTGGCAGAACACAATCTTGTGATGCTTGATGCACCGGTATCTGGTGGTGCTGCAAAAGCAGAATTAGGTGAGATGACTATTATGGCGTCGGGAGCGCAAAGCACATTTGATGCACTTGAACCAGTACTCAACGCAACGGCAGCTAAAGTCTACAACATCGGTGAAGCGATTGGCCTAGGCGCAACTGTGAAGATTATCCACCAATTGCTAGCAGGTGTTCATATCGCAGCTGGTGCTGAAGCAATGGCATTAGCGGCACGTGCAAACATTCCTCTTGACCTGATGTACGACGTGGTGACGAATGCAGCGGGTAACTCTTGGATGTTTGAGAACCGCATGAAGCATGTAGTTGATGGTGACTACTCCCCTAAATCTATGGTCGACATCTTTGTGAAAGATTTAAACCTCGTATCGGACACAGCAAAAGATCTCAAATTTCCACTTCCTCTATCAAGCACAGCACTAAACATGTTTTTGAGTGCAAGCAATGCTGGTTTTGGGCAGGAGGACGACAGTGCCGTTATCAAGATTTTTGATGGTATTGAGCTTCCAGGTGTAGAAAACAAACAGAAATAAGCGCACGTAAAACGGAGAAAAAATGATGTTATTAGGCGTTATCGCAGACGACTTTACTGGCGCAACAGACATCGCAGGTTTTCTTGTAGAAAACGGCATGCGCACAGTTCAGCTTAACGGTATTCCAAAAGAAGAGATTGATGTAAACGCAGATGCGGTCGTGATCAGTCTTAAATCTCGCTCTTGTCCTGTAGATGAGGCAATCGAGGATTCAGTAGCAGCGCTTAAGTGGCTGCAAGCAAATGGCTGTCAGCAGTTTTACTTCAAGTACTGCTCAACGTTTGACAGCACAGCAGAAGGTAACATTGGTCCTGTAACGGATGCACTGCTTGAAGAGCTAGGTGAAGCGTTCACCATTGTATGCCCATCATTACCAGTGAATGGTCGCACAGTTTTCAACGGCCATCTATTTGTATTCCAAGACTTGCTAAGCGACTCAGGTATGCGTAATCACCCTGTGACACCAATGACTGATTCAAGCCTAGTTCGTATGATGGATGCTCAATCTCAAGGCAAATCTGGCCTGGTGAACTTCCAAATAATTGAACAAGGTCCAAAAGCGGTAATTGAGCGCTTTGAAGAGCTAAAAGTACAAGGCAACCGCTACGCAGTGGTTGATGCATTCAATGCAGAGCATCTCGTCACACTTGGCCAAGCAGCGAAGTCTCTAAAACTGGTAACTGGTGGTTCTGGTTTGGCTGCGGGTATTGCTAAGAACTGGATAGAGAACCTTGAAGATCAAAGTGATGCGAAGCAAGAGGGGAACCCTAAAAAGGCACCAACCGTTGTGTTATCTGGATCTTGTTCTGTCATGACCAACCAACAGGTCGCTGTTTACAAAGAAAAAGCGCCACACTTTGCTATTGATGTGAAGGCGTGTCTGACGGAAGAAGACTACTCAAATCAAGTGTTTGATTGGGTCATGACCAACATCGAAAGCGAGTTCGCACCACTGGTTTACGCAACCGCAGATGCAACGGCGTTAAAAGCGATTCAACAAGAGTTTGGCGCGCATGCTTCAAGTCACGCGGTTGAACAGTTCTTTAGCCAACTTGCAGTTAAACTTCAGCAGCACGGTGTGAAAAATTTCATCGTTGCGGGTGGGGAAACCTCAGGGGTTGTAACCCAAAGCCTAGCCGTAAAAGGTTTTCATATCGGTCCTCAAATCGCACCTGGTGTACCTTGGGTGAAGTCACTTGAAGGCGAGCTTTCTTTGGCTCTGAAATCGGGCAACTTCGGCGATGAACACTTCTTTGCCAAAGCACAGTCGTTTTTTGAATAGGTGAGGTTGTGATGAATAAAGAATTGATGACAGAACAACAACTGCGAGAGCAAATGGTCACTATGGCTCGCTCTATGTTTGAACGTGGCTATGCGACTGGCGGCGCTGGCAACCTTTCTCTAAAGCTGCCTAATGGACACTTTCTGGCAACGCCAACTGGTTCCTCGTTCGGCCGCTTGATTGCTGAAGAGCTTTCGGTTGTGGATATTGATGGCAACCATATCTCTGGTGAAAAGCCATCAAAAGAAGTGGCTTTTCATCTGGCGATTTATCGAAATAACTCAAAGTGTAATGCGATTGTGCATCTACATTCTACTTACTTGACGGCGCTTTCTTGTCTTGAAGGTTTAGATCGCGAGAATGCCATCAAAGCTTTCACACCTTACTTTGTAATGCGCATTGGCGAACTGCCAGTGATTCCGTACCTGCGCCCGGGCGACCCTCAGATTGCTGAAGAACTTGCGCAGCGGGCAAGTGACTACCGAGCTTTCCTCCTGGCGAACCATGGTCCAGTGATCACGGGTACGGACTTTGAAGATGCAGTGGATAACGCAGAAGAGCTAGAAGAGACAGCGAAGCTAGCGTTCATTCTTAAAGACAGCAACATCCGCTACTTAACGGATACTGAGATTCAAGACCTAAAAGGGAGAGGTAAGTAATGGCTAAATTCGCGGCAAATCTGACAATGTTATTCACAGAAGTTCCTTTTCTAGATCGTTTCGAAAAAGCACACCAAGCGGGCTTCAAAGCGGTGGAATACCTTTTCCCATACGCATTCGAAGCGCAAGAACTAGCAAGCAAGATACAGCAGTTTGGTTTTGAGCAAGCGTTATTCAACATGCCTCCAGGTGATTGGGATGCAGGTGAACGAGGTTTTGCAGCTATTCCGGGGCGTGAGGATGAATTTAAAACGAGCGTCGAGACTGCGCTGATGTACGCCAAGGCACTGAACTGTAAAAAGGTTCACGCTATGTCTGGCATTGTTGATTCACGCTTCACTCGTGATCAGCATATTGAAACCTTTATCTCAAACATTCGTTATGCAGCGGATAAGTTTGCCGAGCAAGGTGTTGAGCTGATGATCGAGCCACTCAACAATCGCGATGTACCGAACTACTTTGTTGCACATCAACGTGAAGCGGTGGAACTCATCAAACAAGTGGCTCGTCCAAACGTGAAATTGCAGCTCGATCTCTATCACGCACAAATTATGGACGGTGATCTGAGTACGTTGATTCGCGATGTGGCGCCATACACAGGCCATATTCAAATTGCTTCTGTGCCTGAAAGGCACGAACCATCGGAAGGCGAACTGAATTACCCACACCTATTCAATGTTTTGGATGACTCTGGTTACCAAGGCTGGATCGGTTGTGAATACAACCCAAGGCATAGCACGCAGCTGGGCCTTAGTTGGGTTAAACCATACCTATAACAATTTTAATTTCTATCCATAAATAACTTGAAACCAATTACAAAAACAAAGGGTCGTGACTATGAATATTATCATAACTGGAGGGGCGGGTTTTCTCGGAACCCTACTTGCCAAATCACTACTAAAAGAAAACAAAGCTGAAAGTATTACTATTGTCGACATTCAAAAGTCGCGCTTAGAGGGCATTGATGACCGAGTCGTTTCTTTAGTCATGGATATGACAAAGCGAGAAAATATAGACCAAGTTATTACTGCCGAAACGACACACATTTTTCATTTAGCGGCAATTGTATCGAGCCATGCTGAGCAAGATTTTGATTTAGGCGTAGCTGTAAACCTGACGACCACACAGTTATTGCTTGAGCGTTGCCGTAAAGTAAACCCTAATATTCGTTTTACGTTTGCTTCATCTTTAGCTGTATTTGGTGGTGATCTTCCGGAAACGATTACACCAATAACAGCTCTTCATCCTCAGTCATCCTACGGGACGCAAAAAGCCATAGGTGAATTATTGGTTAACGACTATGCCCGTAAAGGCTTTGTTAAAGCTGTATCCGTACGTTTACCGACTATTTGTATTCGCCCTGGGAAACCAAACCTTGCCGCTAGCTCTTTCGTAAGCGGAATTATTCGTGAGCCTTTGAATGCTCAAGAATCAAATTGTCCTGTAGACCCTACGCTAAAACTTTGGATATCGAGCCCGTCTAGAGTGGTGGACAATATTCAATATGCAGGGCTAATGCCTTATGAGCAGTTAAATAATCTGTCCTATAGAACGCTTAATTTACCTGGTATTCAAACTACACCAGCTGAGATGATTCAAACAATGGACACTCTAATGGGTAAACAACTTTCTAATTATATTACCTATGAGCATGATGCGGGTATTGATCGTATTGTGAGTAGTTGGCCACAAAAAATTGATTGTACTAAAGAACTGGAGCTTGGATTTAAATCAGACAGTAATTTCAAGGATGTATTACAACAATTTATTTCTGTTAACAATATGGAGATTGTCTAATGTTACCAACCTCAGTAATTGGACTAATAGTAGCCGTATCAGTCCTTGTTTTTCTTGTATTACGTACAAAAGTACATGTGTTAATTGCGATGTTAATTGCGGCATGTATCGCAGGTATTATTGGTGGGTTAAGTGTTGACGACACGATTGCGACCGTTAGCAAAGGATTTGGTGGAACATTAGGCGGTATAGGGATTGTCATCGGTCTCGGCGTTATGATGGGGGCTATTTTAGAGGCTTCTGGAGCAGGAGAAAGTATTGCCTATAATTTTATAAAGTGGTTAGGAAAAAAGAAAGAAGAGGCCGCTCTTGCTGTAACTGGCTATATTGTTAGCATCCCAATCTTTGTGGATAGCGCGCTTATCATTCTTTATCCAATTGCGAAGTCTTTGTCAAAAACGTCCAATCGCTCGATTTTAACGCTTACGGTTGCTCTGGCGGGCGGCTTGGTCGTAGCGCATCACGCTATTCCGCCGACTCCAGGACCTTTGGGCGTTGCTGGTATCTTTGGTGTCGATCTTGCCAGCATGTTAGGTTTTGGTTTGATGATCGCAGCGCCTTGTGTCATGGGTATTGTTTGGTATGCAAGATGGTTAGAAAAGCAGTTTCCTGAATTCATTCCAACCGAACATTTCTCGAAGTCTAGTGAGCAACTGATTAATGATCACAAAGAGTACATTGCAAGTAAAGAAGCGAAAGACCTACCATCTTTAAGTAAATCTATCGCTCCAATTATTATCCCTATTTTACTTATACTTGCGAAATCAGTTATGGGTTTATTAGAGGGGACTTTCGGTTTCGAAGGGCTGACTGCAACAACATTTGGTCAATTTATCGCTTTTATCGGCAGCCCTACTATTGCACTATCAATAGCGACGTTACTAGCGGTTTACACATTGGGTAATAACCTTACCAAAGAAGAAGCGAATGAAAAGATGGAACAAGGAATCTCCACTTGTGGCATCATTTTGTTAGTAACAGGAGCTGGTGGCGCGTTAGGTGCCGTATTGCGTGAAACGGGTGCGGGCGCAGAGATTGCCAACCAAGTTGCAGGGCTTCCTATTTCTGCGGTTATGATTCCATTTATTATTGCGACGTTAGTTCGTATTATTCAGGGCTCTGGTACAGTCTCCATGATAACCGCTGCTTCTATATCTGCCCCAGTTTTAGTGAATATTCCTGACGTTAACCTTTTATTCGCAGCGACGGCAGCTACGATGGGATCTCTATTTGCTGGCTACTTTAATGACTCGCTATTCCATATTGTTAATCGATTAATGGGGGTGACTGAGGTTAAGAAACAACTCATTATTTGGACTATTCCAACAACAATTGCTTGGGCTATTGGTGGTTCATTAGTCATGATTCTTAACTTATTCTTCGGATCTCATGGTTCAATCTTTGATCCTGTGTTACCACTTGCTGTACTTTTGGGGTGTGTTGCATTTACAAAATCTTACAGCGCTAAGCACGTCGAATTACAAGAGGTATAAAGGTTTACTTGTACTCTTCCATAAAGTAAAAACCTATCACAATATGTATTTTTATCAGATAGTTTAGAGTTTTTTAATAATATGAACGGCCCTATGTTTGGGCCGTTTTAGTTCTTATAAATAAACTATTTAAATTGAACCGATATAGGTTCCGTTTTCAACTTAATCAATATGAAATGGAATTGTTATTTCCCGCTTAGTAAGAGATTACCTATAAAGGTTCTATTCGAGTTTAACTCTAGTGATTTTACTCTAGCGAAGTAGGGTTACTTTATATAAGAGTCCAGTACTTTTAATACGACTTCCATATCTTTTTCACGTTGAGTTTTGTCTTCCTCAAGTACGACGTGTTCAAGTAAGTGACCTTTAATTACTTCTCGCATCAAACCATTTACTGCTCCCCGAATAGCGGCAATCTGCTGCAACACATCTTGGCATTCATGCTCTTCTTCCAGCATTTTTTTAAGTCCATTCACCTGGCCCTGTATTTTACTGACTCGAGTGTTGAGCTTCTTTTGATCTCTGGTTGTATGCGACATGTCTTATCTTCTTTAAGTTACGGGCCGAGTTATTCTAACTGATAATGTAGCACTCAATTTATACTGGGGGGTAGTATTTGATACTAGGGGGGAGTATAGTTTGCGATAAATTAGAATCAACAACAGAGAACAACAATGGATTTTGTCGCGTTACTACAACAAGGTAATGGGTGGTTCTTTATTCCCAGTGCCATTTTGCTTGGCGCCTTGCATGGTTTAGAACCTGGGCACTCTAAAACGATGATGGCGGCGTTCATTGTCGCGGTGAAAGGAACGGTCAAACAAGCCGTGATGCTGGGTTTAGCTGCCACACTTTCTCACACTATAATTGTATGGTTAATCGCTGTTGGCGGGATGTATATTAGCCAGAAATTCACCGCTGAAGCGGCTGAACCATGGATGCAACTTATCTCTGGGGTCATTATCGTGACAACCGGCGTATGGATGTTTTGGCGGACATGGAGCGATGAGCGAGCTTGGAACAAAGCTCAGGATCATGCTCGCGACTGGACGACGCAAGTTGTGGATACAGGACATGGGCATGTTTCGCTTTCGATTACACAGGAAGGGGAGCATCACCGTTTCCAATTGCGAACACTCAGCGGTAAACCTTTAACTGCTGAAGGTATCAAGGTTTCGGTATCGAGTGATGGTTATCAACCTGCTGATATCTATCACTTTATAGAGCGTGATGGATACTTGGAATCGGCGTCTTGCATTGAAGTCTCTAATGGACTTTCTGTCACTTTGATCATCGGGCACCATGATCATACCCATGACTTTGATGTACATTTCCGTTCTGGTTCTCATTTAGAAAGCGAAGATAAGGAATATCAAGATGCTCACGAACGCGCTCACGCTTTAGACATTCAAAAACGCTTTGAGAATCGAGACGTGACGAATGGGCAAATTCTGCTGTTTGGATTAACGGGCGGTTTGATTCCATGCCCTGCTGCGGTAACGGTTTTGCTTATCTGTTTGCAGCTTAAGGCAATGACTCTTGGTGCGACTTTAGTTGTGTCATTCAGTATTGGCTTAGCCTTGACTCTGGTTGCTGTTGGCGTTGTGGCAGCATTGGGCGTGCAAAAAGCGACATCTAAATGGAGCGGTTTGAATGATGTTGCACGTCGAGCTCCTTACTTATCGGGCGTCTTGATCAGTGCAGTTGGTTTATACATGGGTATGCATGGATACATATCGCTGACGAGTTAAACTCTGTGATAAAGACTCTTTTCCTTTCTTTTTGTATGGGTAATGGCTTCATGCCTTGGTTTGCATGTTTTGCTGCCGATTCTTGATTGAGAATCACTCGATCCGACATCGCTGCCATATCTACAAACCAAGTCATTCTCGCTTCACCAAGCATCTCGGATTACAACCGCTGCAATTGTGGCTCTAATATCTGAACCTGAGATACTAAATGATAAAACGGGAGCACTGACCACAGCGCTCCCGACGGCAAAACGCTAATTAGAACTCTTTTCTTTAATGTTCGATACCAATTTGGTCGCATAGTTAAATTTAACTATGCAAACGTTTCCTTTTGCGTACTCGTCCCTTCGCCAAACCTCGTAGAAATGTGACGTTTTGAAGACTTTTTTTCCTTCTGTCTAAAGTAATCGGGAACCAAGCAGATACATAGTTATAAAGTTATGTCTTGCTCTGCCAAACAGACCCAAAATGCAGTTTGGTTGGTTTTGGAGAAGAAAGGCTTAGCGCTCGATTAATGAGCATCAATTGAATTGTATTGAGACAATTATAATGAAAAGAATCATCTTATTAGCAGTCTGCGCCATGTTTGGTATTGCTGTCGTGGCGAGTATGGCATCAACGTACCTAATTTCGAGTCAGAAAATCGATGACATCATCTTAAACAAATCCCAAGTTCAAGCTGAGTTTCTAGCGGGAAATGCGAGTTATATTTTGGAGAACTCAGCCAATCCAATGCAAGATTTACAATCGCTTGTTGAGGGGCTGAAACAACGTTCAGACGTGAGTTATGCCGTTGTAATTGATCGTAACGTGACGGCAGTAGCCCACAGTGATAAGCACAAGCTGAACAAAACCTATAACGATGAATATACTGTTGAAGGCGCGACGAGAGGTGTTCAACAGTACTCAAAGTGGTATGCCGATGTACAGAAAGTATGGGTGTTTGACATCATGGCACCAATTTATGTGGATGGTCAGTTATACGGTACTTTTGATATTGGTATTCCTATTACCGAAGTGAGCCAAGCGACGAATGGAATTATTACTTACCAGTTGATCTCTATGGTGGCGATCTTCGTTATGTGTGTTTTGATTCTGTCACTTCTGCTAAATAAACTGATGAGACCGCTTTCTGCGCTTAAAGACGCTCTACAAGACATCTCAAAAGGAGACGGAGACTTAACTGTTCGTTTGCCAGCGAAAGGTAATGACGAAGTCGCGCAAATTTCTTCTGCTTTCAACGTTTTTGTTGGGAAAGTACATGAGATTATTACACAAGTTGTAAATACTGGTGTGGAGCTTAATAGTTCAGCTGTCGCTTTGCGTGGGCAATCTCAACAAGCGCTCACAAGAGGGCAAGAGCAGAACGAGCAAACCATGCTGGTTGTCACATCCATGAACGA
This sequence comes from Vibrio sp. 1402, assembly GCF_033340275.1. Lineage (NCBI taxonomy): Bacteria > Pseudomonadati > Pseudomonadota > Gammaproteobacteria > Vibrionales > Vibrionaceae > Vibrio > Vibrio sp. 1402. Next base: position 151,401 of record NZ_JAWOWE010000011.1, on the reverse strand, counting down.
AATGATTGCGACGGTCAATGAAATTGCCTCCAATGCTGCTGGAGCGGCAAATGCTGCGAGTGCAGCAAGTAATGAAGCGCAAGATGGCTACACGACGCTAGAAAGAACCAAAACGGCGATGACTAATCTTGAAAACGAGATGAACAGCACTTCCAACATTATCGTGAGTCTTGCTGAAAATACTCAGTCGATTGGTAGTATTCTAGAGGTGATTAGAGGTATTTCGGAGCAAACCAATCTATTGGCTCTCAATGCGGCTATCGAAGCTGCACGCGCTGGTGATGCCGGCCGAGGTTTTGCAGTCGTAGCTGATGAAGTTCGCAACCTAGCGACTAAAACGGCTCATTCTACCGATGAAATTGACAACATGATTCACCAGCTACAAACTGAAGCTCAAAGTGCGGTGAATTCAATGAGCAATAGTAAGACTCTTATTGAAGAAGGAACGGCAGAAACCGAGTTAGCTCGACAGGCTTTAGAAGCAATAGCTGCACAAGTGACGACTATTTCAGATATCAATACTCAAGTAGCAACCGCAACAGAACAGCAATCAACGGTAGCAAACGAAATTAATATGAACATGGATACCGTCAGCCACTCAGTGAAAAGTGCGCTAACAGCGAGTGAGCAACTAGAAGAATCAAGTCAACAACTCGCGGAGCTATCGCGAACACTCGATCGTCACGTAGGAGCGTTTAGAATCTAAACGCCAACTGACCCTCTTTAATAAAAGCCAGTAAATGTTAATTGCTGGCTTTTTTATTTGAAAAAATCGAGTCTCAAATCGCTTAGCGGTGTTTGTCCTTTCTAGACGATAAAACAGAATACGATAAATTAGTTGAGTAAAGCTTAGCTAGGCGTTAAGTTTTGCGCTTTGCTTTAAATGTTCAACAAACATAGATATTTTCTTAGCTACATGTTTTCTTGACGAGTAAAAGGCGTAAAGCACTAAATCCTCAGGTTCGTACTCTAGAGTGACTATTTCTAGCTCACCATTTTTGATCTCATTTTGGCATGACTCAATTGGCAATATTGCGTATCCAAGCCCTGATAACGCGCCATATCTGGCGAGATGACCGCTGTTTACTTTGAATGAAGATTGCACAGTTTGAGTAATATGGCCCCCAACAGGGTTTCTGAATACCCATGGTGCACCATTTACTGCGGTAAGCGTCGTGATGCAGGGAACATGACTTAGATCCGTAATTTTGTAAGGGGTGGCGTATTTCTCAATTAGTTGAGGCGCGGCTAAAATGGCACTGGGCCAGCGTTTTATCTCTCTCGCCACCCAGTTACTGTCTGACAAAGTCCCTCTATGAAAACTCAAAATGACATCAAAGCTATCAATAACATCATCTTTAGGGTTTAGCGTTGTATCGCAAGACAAAGAGATTGACGGGTATTGCGTGCAAAAGGTGACAACCGCTTTGGCCAGTACAGGTGTGTCTGGCATAAGAATTCGCAGTTCCCCTGTTACCGTGTGCGAGTGGCGCGTTACCGTTTCTAGTGCGGCGTTGAGTTGCTCCAATAACGGACGAGTGCTGCTATAGAGCTCTTCTCCAGCCTCGGTAGGCGTCATTCGCCTTGTTGTTCTATTGAACAACCTAATGTTTAACTTTTCTTCAAGCAGGGCAATGTGTCGGCTGATATTTGATGTTGGTATATTCAAACACTCAGCGGCTCGCTTAAAGCTGTTGTTCTCATAAACACAGTGAAAACTTTTTAACCAGATTTGGTCAACGTTATCAAACATTTCATTATCCCACTTTATTGGATTATCAAGCCAGCATATCGCACTTTATCCCTGTACTAAGTTACATACAATTTTATTTACAAGTTTAAGCGAACAAACAACGAGATATCGCGCTAGAACGTAATCAATAGTGGTGAATTTATGAGCTGGTTAGAACGGTTATTTGAGAATAAAAATATAATAGGTTCGCGCAAAGCGTCTATCCCTGAGGGCGTTTGGACAAAGTGTCCTGAGTGTGAACAAATACTTTATCGTGCCGCGTTAAAAGAAAATTTGGAAGTATGCCCTAAATGCTCACATCACATGAGAATGGCTGCGCGTCAAAGGTTGATCTCTTTTCTGGACCATGGAACACAACAAGAGTTGGCAAGTGAGTTGGAGCCACAAGATATTTTGGGTTTTAAAGACTTAAAGCGATATAAAGAGCGAATTGCTTTAGCACAGAAAACGACTGGAGAAAAAGATGCGTTGGTGGTGATGGAGGGCAAGTTATTGGGGCTGCCTGTTGTTGCGTGTGCATTCGAATTCTCTTTCATGGCAGGCTCAATGGGCGCAGTGGTTGGCGAGAAGTTTGTCCGAGCAGTTGAAAGCGCAATTAATACAAAATCTGGGTTAGTATGTTTTTCCGCTTGCGGAGGGGCGCGCATGCAAGAGTCTTTGGTGGCTCTCATGCAAATGTCAAAAACCAGCGCCGCGTTAAACCACTTATCTGAGCACAGATTACCCTATATCTCAGTATTGACGGACCAAACTTATGGTGGCGTCTCGGCGAGTTTAGCCATGTTAGGAGACATCAATATTGGTGAACCTAAAGCAAGTATTGGCTTTGCGGGAAGACGGGTCATTGAGCAAACGGTACGTGAAAAGCTACCAGACGAGTTTCAGCGAAGTGAATTTTTACTAGCGCATGGTGCGCTAGATATGATTGTCGATAGACGTGAAATGCGCGATCGCGTTGGCCGCTTACTGGCTAAGTTAACCAACGCGAGGGTGGTCTCAGAATAGGTTGTATTAAAGTTAGACTTAGTACTTGCGTTTATTGAGCCGTGATCATTACAAACCGTTCATTTTGCCCCCATCTTGGTTCCGCATTCATTAGGCTGAGATCCAACGCCGTTTGGTATGGGTCAACAGCAAAATGGTCGCTTACTAACCCCCAGAGCATCCAGTTGATTGCGGTTTCATTCTCGGTAAGCTCTTCGAGTGGCGCTTGGAGGAAAAAGTACTCATCTTCGCCATCGTAACCGAGCCGATCATAGATAATGTTGCGTAGCTCTCGATCCAAATCATGTTGGAGGTTGATTGAGTCGTACAGTTGCTCTTCTGTTGGGCCATTCTCATGGTGATAAACATTGCGTTTTGACTCTTTGTGTAAAGTACCTGCGCCAGTTTCAATGCTTACTTTCTTTTGCGAGTGTTGCTCAAGAACTTGAATGATTTCATCCTCTAGTTGATCGAGTTTACTCAGCAAAACTTGATTGTTTATGTCACCAGCGGGGGAGGCCATCGTTTGGAAGGCTTTCACTCTCTCGTAGACTGCTTTCCCGTGAGGAAGGGCTGCAAAACACTGTTCTTGAAGCGCTTCATTGGCTTGCCAAATGCCCGAGTAGAGCTCGTAATCATGTGTATATGGTGGAAGCTCTTCAGTATCTTCCCCTAATAATTCTCGCCAGTGCTTTTGCCACTGTTCTTCTTTTGCGTGTTTTACACGCGCGTATTGCTTAACCCAGCGGTTACGAAGTTTTACCCCAAAAATGGCAAGTCCCCATGGAGCGAGCAAATAAAAATAATAGTGAGAAGAGTTATCCCAAAAGTAACCGTAAACGTAAACACCAAAAGCAAGCACCCAAGTTCCAACAGTACAAGCAATAACCCCGGACATTATTGATGATTGGCGCTTTGTTTCTCTTAATGTATTACCTTCAGAACATAACCAAAAAATGCCGCCAAAAACAAAGGCAAACGTTGTCATGAAGTAGGCAATCCCCGCTCCCCAAAATCCCCAAAGTGACATGTATTATCCCTAGCCAAATATCTGCTTTATTCACTCATCAATGACTGGAGGAGTAAATGTGTTTGATTTGGCGGAGAATTTACCATTAATGCCAACCTTTTGATATGCACTCTATGACTTATTGGGAATGAGTCACAAATAAAAATAGATGGTATCAAGCATCAAAATTTAATTTAGAACCTTTGATTGTCGTGAACTCTATCTGGAAGAGTTAAGGGGGGCGTTTAAGGGCAATTCTCCTCATAAAGTCGTTATTTAGAAAAAGGTAAATTAATGTTTTTATTGATAATTGTGAGTTTTTTTGGAGTGGGACTGCTCCCATTTAATTAGAGTAAAAGACCTATTTTTGGGAGCGGTTTCATAAATTTTATGACACTGATTTCACTGTTTGAGCTGTAAAGAATATAAACCCCCACTCAATGTATGTTAATAATCAATGAGTGTTGTTATGTCTCATATCCGTTTTTTCCCGCGCCATCGTTTGGCGCTTGCTTGTATGCTAGCGAGTGTGTCTGGCTTCTCTTTTGCACAAAATCAGTGTGCTGTTGCTGATTTACAACAATCGCGAGATCTGGCTACTGCCGTTTCTGGTGCTGAGTATGATTGCTACCACGCTTGGTTTTCAGCACCTTCAGAAACGCTGAATGATATCTATAGTGAAGCGAGCCTAAGCCGTATCCAAGTCGCGCTGGATCAAGAAATCGCTCGCTATCGTGGTGAAGCAGATCAAGCTCGTATTCTAGAGAACCTAGGCGAATTTATTCGAGCGGCCTACTACGTTCGCTACAACGCTGGTACTGGTACACCTGAGTTTTCGCAAGCGTTGAGTCAGCGTTTTGCTCAGTCGACGAACCTATTCCTAAACAACCCTCATGCTTTGGATCAAGGTCGTGAACAAGTTGGTGCAATGAAGAGCCTGACTTTGATGGTTGATAACGTTAAGCAGTTGCCGCTGACCATGGATAGCATGATGGCCGCGTTGATGCACTTTAATCGTGAAACCGCGCAGGACACGCAATGGGTCGATGGTTTAAACAACTTGTTCCGCTCTATGGCAGGCCATGCGGCGAACGATGCGTTCTACCGATACATGGCAAACAATACACACCATATTGATACGTTGGTGAAATTCGCATCTGATAATGCTTGGGCATTAGATACGGATGCAAGCTTTATCGTTTTCAATGCATTACGTGAAACTGGTCGTTTGCTCGCGAGCCCAGATCAGGAGACCAAACGCAAAGCATTGGCAGTAATGCAACAGGTGATGCAGCGTTATCCACTGGGTAGTGAGCATGACAAACTATGGCTTGCTGCCGTTGAAATGATGAGCTACTACGCACCAGAAGGCCTAAATGGTCTGAATATTGAGCAAGCCAAGCAAGATTTAGCTGCACGTGTAATGCCAAATCGTTTTGAATGTCAGGGACCTGCCATTATTCGCTCTGAGGATCTGACCGATGCTCAAGCAGCGAAAGCGTGTGAAGTGCTAGCGGCAAAAGAAGCCGACTTCCATCGAGTTGCGAATACGGGTAATCAACCTGTCGCTGATGATTTGAATGATCGTGTTGAAGTGGCGGTATTCGCGAGTAACACTAGTTACGTTGATTACTCTTCATTCCTATTTGGTAATACAACGGACAACGGTGGTCAGTACCTAGAAGGTGACCCTTCAAAAGCGGACAATACTGCGCGTTTCGTCGCTTATCGCTACGCGAATGGTGAAGATCTCTCTATCTTGAACCTAGAACATGAATACACGCACTATTTAGATGCACGATTTAACCAATACGGTTCGTTCAGCGATAACTTGGCTCATGGTCATATTGTTTGGTGGCTAGAAGGTTTTGCTGAATACATGCATTACAAGCAAGGTTACCAAGCTGCGATTGAGCTGATTGCAGATGGTAAACTGAGCCTTTCCACTGTGTTTGATACCACGTACTCTCACGATACCAATCGTATCTATCGTTGGGGTTATCTAGCTGTTCGATTCATGTTAGAAAATCATCCACAAGACGTCGAAAGCTTGTTGGCATTGTCGCGCTCTGGCCAGTTCGAACAATGGGCACAGCAGGTGACGTCTTTAGGTCAACAATACGATGCTGAGTTTGAACGTTGGTTGGACACATTAAAAGTGGAACCTGAGCAACCTGATACAGACCCAGAAGAGCCAACAGAACCAACAAGCCCTGAAGCACAAGTGACTGAATTGACGGCGAACCAAAGCCTTCAGCTCAGTGGCGAAGCATACAGCGAAAAACTGTTCTACGTTGATGTTCCAGCCAACACCGTTAACTTCAATGTATCTATTGAGGGTGCGGGTGATGCGGATCTTTACATGAGCTACAACAAAGTCGCGCATTACTATGATTTCGAAATGAGTCAATATGCTGATGGCAGCAATGAAGAGATTGTGTTTGAACCAGAGCAAGATGGTTACGTTAAAGCGGGTCGTTACTACATCAGCTTAACTGGACGTGATAGCTATGACTCAGTAAATCTTGTGGCTGCGTTAGAAGTGGAAGCGCAAACACCGCCAACCCAAGTGCAAGATGATTTAGCACCTGTGGTACTAGAGTCTGGTGAAGCCAAAATGCTTACCGTTCACAAGCAGCGTTATGCAGCAGTTCATGTGCCTGAAGGTGTAGAAGAGGTTCGTGTATGGCTAACGGCTCACTCTCAAACTGGTAATGTCGATCTATACGCGAGTAGGGAGCATTGGCCTACAGTAGAGCAGCACGAGTATGCGTCCAACTATGCAGGCAGCAATGAATACCTTGCGATTCCTGTTACTGAAGCAGGGTACGTGCACTTCGCTCTTCAGGCTCCAGAGCAAGGCGATGACGTTGAAATGCTAGTGCACTTCAACTAAACAGGTTCGATTAACTAAAGTCGAGATAAAACGTCGCTGATACAGCGACGTTTTTGTTTATATCGGACACGATTATAAACAAACAGCGGCGAATGCTAGTTAATCGGCTGATCTATCGAGTTATCAGTTGCCCTTTTTCTAAACGGCTTTAGGTTTGTATTGCAATTTACCGCGCACATAAACTTTTTTAGCGACGCGTTCTGTGACCTAGCTTCTGATTTGTGTTTCCCAAATGGATACAATATATATGCACCCCGTGCAATAAAGTGAAAAGGGAAAGACATGAAAACGCTTATTTATGAAACGTTGATTAGCCTTGCTAACCAAGAACCAGAACAACATGCAAGAATCCGACAAAATCTCTATGAACAGTTGGATCTGCCGTTCGATAAGCAGCTGGCTTTGTATTCTTGTGCCCTTGGTCCTGCAAGTTCAGGCAAGTTGGAGAGCAGTCAAGGCATTAACAACGCGGTAGATTGCGCGGTTAAACTGCTTGAAACTCCTGAGCGCTAATTCACTCGTTGTTTTAATCACGGCCCGAACCCCAAGGGCCGTTTTTAATTGCGGTTAAATTGATTTCAACGTCGTTATTGCTCTGCTCTTTCCGCTAGCACTTCTTTGAATGCAAACATGCCGTTTAATGCCGCGGGAAACCCTGCGTAGACGGACATCTGCAAAATGATCTCTTTAATCTCATCCTCGCTACAGCCTACATTCAGCGCTGCATTTAAGTGCACTTTTAGTTGCGGCGCGCAATTCCCCATTGCCGTTAGCGCGGCGACGGTTGCGATTTCTCTCGATTTTAGGTCTAAGCCCGGGCGAGCATAAATATCGCCAAACGGATACTCAATGGTGTACTGAGCTAAATCTGGACAAATATCTTGTAAGCTTTCGATGACATTATGACCAGCGTCGCCATCAATTTGAGAGAGTAGTTCTAATCCTTTGTTAAAGCGTGATTGTTCCATCGGTATGTTCCTAGTGAATAAACGTAAACACACCTTAATCGTTAGAGTTAACTCTAAGTCAACGAACTTTTCCGCTTTTATACAAGGCAATTTTTTCTTCTAGAGCCGATAAGTGCTTTTTCTGTTGTTCAATGTGGCGTTTGAGGTTTTCTTGGTGGCGTTCTAACAGGGCTTGACGTTGTGGTACAGATTGAGAGCCGACTTCCCTTAATTTGGCATACTCTAGAATCTCTTCAAGTGGCATTGCAGTTTCTTTTAAACGCTTAACAAAGCTTATCCAGTTTAGATCTTTCGAACTATACATTCGATGTCCACTCGCGTTTCTATGGACATGTTTAAGTAAACCGATTTTTTCATAGTATCGAAGTGTATGAGCAGATAGCCCGACGAGGTCAGAAAATTCTTTGATATTCATTATTATCCTCCAAGGTAGAGCATACCCCATAGAGATAAGCTAAGTTTCGCATTTTGAAGTCATTTCGGGACAGATACAAACAGAAATCTTTAGTCTTTTAACGCTAGGTATGGTGATTTACTGGATTTTTGAAACGCGCCAAACGTGATCCATCTGCCAGTTTCGTTTTATTAACAATTGATTACTCAACGGGTTGGCTTGGCTATTTTTATCCTTTGGGCCTATTTTAGGGCGTACATAGGTCTTATGTTCTATCTTTTTGAATTTAAGTTTTTGTTAATCAAAACAATGCCTTAGTTTTGTGTTGGTCTGTTCGGGTTGTATGTCGTGTGCCCGTTATTCACTCAGAACGATTTATCGCTGTGCAATGGATGAGTCGCTACGCCTTCGATTTCAGCCTTGAGTTAGTGCTAAAAGGGTGAGTGCCTCTGATGAATAGCTTTTATAATTTCGATTATTGAATTCACTCACAAAAAAATGCAAACAAGTAATCGTGAGTGGAAACGAGCAGGAGAACAACATGAGTGGCTCACAGGAAACACAATCATTCGGTGCAAACGTTATCTTACATGCGTTTGATTGGAAGTATGCTGACATTGCCCAACGAGCAAAAGAAATCCGCGAGCTTGGTTATGGCTCTGTGTTGGTTTCGCCACCAATGAAAAGCGCACACGATGAGCGCTGGTGGCAGCGTTATCAACCACAGGATTATCGTGTTATCGATAATGCCTTGGGTGATACCAAAGATTTTATTCATATGGTTCGTGAACTGGAGCAAGTTGGTGTGTGGGTTTATGCCGACGTAGTGTTTAACCATATGGCAAATGAGGCCCACCTTCGCAGAGACCTTCAGTACCCAAGACAAGAGGTCTTGGAGGAATACCAGAACAACAAACAGAAATATCAGTCGCTAGCGTTGTTTGGCGATCTATCTCAACCACTTTTTGATGAAGAGGACTTTGTTGAAGCATTCGGCATCAAAGACTGGAAAGATAAGTGGCAGGTTCAAAACGGACGTATCACAGGTGGGCCAACCGACCCTGGCTTGCCAACTCTTCGTGTTTGTGACCATGTCGTTGAACAGCAGCGAGCGTACCTAACGGCGCTGAAAGCTATTGGTGTGAAAGGTTTTCGTATTGACGCTGCGAAACACATGACGTTAGAGCATCTTAAGCGTGTTTGGACAGACGACATCACGCGGGATGTGCACATATTTGGCGAAATTATTACCGATGGCGGTGCGACGGAAGAAGAGTATCAGCTGTTTCTTGAGCCGTATCTACAGGAAACTCGCCTAGGTGCGTACGATTTCCCTTTGTTCTCAACCATGTTTAAGGCGTTTGCTAAAAAGGGTAGCTTCAAGTCTCTGATTGATCCCTATTGTTTTGGTCAGGCTCTGTCCCCCGGTCGTGCGATTACATTTGCTATCACACATGATATTCCTAACAATGATGTCTTTCTTGAGCTCATCATGGACGAGGAAAACGAATGGTTAGCTTATGCCTATATTCTAGGCCGAGATGGTGGTGTGCCGTTGATTTATACCGACTTAAACACTAGCGGTATTAAAGGTAAAAATGGTCAGCCAAGATGGCAGGGTGCATGGAGCGATCCGAGAATGGCAAAAATGATCCAGTTCCATAATATGACGCATGGCGAGCCGATGAGTGTTCTTGAAGGTAACGATGACATGCTCGTACTTAAGCGAGGTGACAAAGGTATTGTGGTGCTTAATAAATCACAGCGTCAACAGTCTTTGACATTAAAAATCGATGGTGATTGGGTTGATTTGATGACAGAACAAATCATTCCAAGTGACGGTAAGTTAATCGTACCATCTAAGTCGTCGATGTTACTCGTCGCGAACTAGAAGATGTACACACCGAGGTTAGCAATTTCGGTGTGTATGTTTATCATCGTCATTCACGTTCTGCTGAAATTCAATATAAACTCAAACTCTCTCGTTTTTGCTAGAAATTTATGAGCACTCGTTAACGCAACATTCTGCTTTTAAAAAAACAATTACGTCATCTAAGCACTGATATTCTGCAACACAAAAAAGGGTTCTACCCTCTCGGCGCTGGGTGAGAAGACCAGCTGAAGCAAGGCTCGAGATATGATGAGAGAGAGTGGATGCTGGAATGCCAAGCTTTTCTTGTACGCCGCCTACCGCGATACCTTTGTATCCCGCTTTGACGACTTCTTTGTAAATACTTAAACGAGTCGGATGCCCTAACTCTTTTAGTGCTTTAGCAACGGCTTCAAGCTCCATACTGACCTCTAAAGAATGACCACAGTAATTTTGTTTCGATAATAGGGAAAGTCTCAGTAAATGCCAACTATTACGATCTCAGAACAATTTAAATCAGATGAGATTCATACTGGCTCATGCCTTCATGACAACAGTTGTCTGTTCTAATGAGACAGATCAATCTTCATTATTATTTCACGCCACGTTCAAAATCCCTCGTCTACACTCAATGTTGAGTTGTCAGTTGGCAGACCAAGGAGGCGGCCATGATTGCGGTTCATAGAGATTATTGTTTGTCTAACAGTTCGGAGTTACATGCCCACGTTAAAGTCAATCCTGTCGGTAAATTAGAAGTTGAGATTGTTGAACTTCAAGAGCGCCACACCACAGAGTTTGATGATTTGTCTTTTGAGAGTCGTGGGTGTGAAACTCGAATCTGTGGTAAAGAAGACACAACTCCGTGGCAGTTCAATCTTGCAGTTACTGATGCGTTAGAGCTTTCTCATTTAGTGGAAGAAGCAAACGAAGAGTATGAGATTTTAATGAATGATCTTATGTAATATCGAGAAGATCATTTTATCCTGCACGGCGTGTGGCTCTGTACTGAAAAAATAAAAACCTCCCAAGCGGGAGGTTTTTAATATGGAGTGCGTTATCGTTGGATAGGCTCTTCTCTTGGTGGTGTTAGCTCTTGGACGTTATCTTCATTAAAGTCATCGGCGTAACCTTTAGGTGGCGGTGTCCAACCACGTTCTGACCGCGATAGTTTGTCATGACGATCTTTTTGCATCTCTTCCGCCATTTTCTCCTCTAACTGAATAAACAGTTGTCGGAAATTGTTGTCATAGCGTTCACCTTCAGAATCATCCTCCCAAGCTTTGTAAAGTATTTCTGACTTACGTGCTTCAACACGCTTATATGTCGCCTTCTGTTGTTCAACAAAGAAGGGGTGAATGCCAAGGGCTTTCATTGTGTGACCGCCCATCTCCAATGCAGAATGGTAGGTCTCTGATTCAATAATATCAGCCCCCGCTTGACGCAAAAGATAGCCATGTCCACGGTCAAAGGCACGTGCAATCACTGTTACTTTTGGGTACGTGTGCTTAACGTACTTCACCAGTTCTACACTCGATTCTTGGTTATCAATCGCCACAACCAAAGCAGCGGCGTGCTCAATGCCGGCTGTATGTAGCATATCTGGTCGAGTCGCGTCGCCAAAATAGGCGCGAGTGCCAATTTGGCGCATGTTATCGACTTGGTCAGATTGATGGTCAAGTACCACGGTAGTCACGCCGTTTGATACCAATAGGCGATTCACTATTTGTCCAAAGCGGCCGATGCCGGCGATGATCACCGTGCCTGTTTCCTCAATCGTATCGCTTTCGCGTTCATTTGACTGGCTTTCAAAGCGCGGCAGAATCACTCTATCAAACAGAATAAACAAACCTGGTGTCAGGAACATCGAAATCGCAACCACTAACGCAAGAGTTTGTGAGAGTTCAAATGGGATGACGTGGTTTTGCACTGAAAAGCTTAGAAGCACAAAGCCGAATTCACCTGCTTGAGCCAAGCTTAGGGTAAACAGCCAGCGGTTGCTGCCTTTCACCCTAAATATCAGTGCAAGAATAAACAGCACCAAGGCTTTCAAAACCATCACGCCAATGGTCAGCGCCATGATCAGCCAGAAATCACCAAATAGAACCGAGAAGTTGATCCCTGCGCCAACGGTAATAAAGAAAAGACCCAGCAATAAGCCTTTAAATGGTTCGATGTTGGACTCTAATTCGTGGCGGAATTCACTGTTTGCCAATACAACGCCAGCCAAGAAGGTTCCTAGGGCAGGAGATAAGCCCACTAAACTCATCAGCGCAGCGATACCAATGACCAGCATGAGTGCAGTTGCGGTAAAGATTTCTCGCAAACCAGAGCTAGCCACATAATTGAGCAGCGGTCGACTTAAAAAGTGTCCACCAACGACGACGATTGCTATCGATGCTGTGATTACGATGCCGTATGCCCAGCCTGGCAACCCCGCAACGAGGCTTAATTCTTCATGGTGCGCTGCGGCTGTTTGTGCTGCGGACTGTGCCTGTTCAATTAATTCAGGTAAGGCCAATAGGGGAATGAACGCCAACATTGGTATCACTGCAATATCTTGAAAAAGCAACACGGAGAAAGCGTTTTGTCCACCTTCCGTCTTCGTTAATCCTTTTTCGCTAAAAGTTTGCAAAACAATCGCAGTAGAAGAGAGAGCGAAGATCAAACCTATGGCTAAGGCTATGGTCCAAGGCTGGTCAAAGTATAAGGCAATACCCATAATCGCCGCGACGGTACCGCCGACTTGCAGACCTCCTAAGCCCATTAAGCGATTGCGCATCGCCCACAACATTTTGGGTTCGAGCTCTAAGCCAACGAGAAACAGCATCATCACCACGCCAAACTCGGCAAAGTGCTGTATTGTCGTTGTTTCTTCACCGACTAAACCGATAATTGGGCCAATGACCACACCTGCGATGAGATAGCCTAAAACGGACCCAAGTCCCAAACGCTTAGCAAGTGGGACTGCAATTACAGCAGCAATCAAATATACGAAGGCTTGTAAGAATATCCCTGTCATGAAGCCTCCTTAATGAGCTCTGGCAATGCGCTGTTAAGCTTGATTAATGACGCCGCAGCTTCAACATCCAACCTATCTTCGACTAAAGCTGTTAGCAGGCTCTTGTACCGCTCGACATGACGAGGGATTCGCCCTTCTTCATCTGCTGTACGTGCGCCAAACATCGCGAGAGGGGCAATGTAGTTCATGCCGGTCAGTGCGGACATTTGTTCAATAGGCGCAAGCAGTTGACGAATCGTAAAGTGGTTGTAGCCCTCTGCCTTATAAGCTTCTTCTTTACCCCCTGCAGACAGCACACAAAGCATGGTCTTATCTTGCAGTGCTGTGCCATCTGTACCGTAAGCAAAGCCATATTCCAAAACCAGATCTTGCCACTCTTTTAAAATCGCAGGCGTTGAATACCAATATAGTGGAAATTGGAAAATCACCACGTCATGCTCACGTAAGCGTTGCTGCTCACGGTCGATATTAATATCGAAACGAGGGTATTCGCCATAGAGATCAACACATGTCACGCCTTCAATTTTTTGAGCTTCTTTGAAAAGTGGAGTATTCACTTCTGAACGATGCTGGGAAGGATGAGCAAAGAGAATGAGTACTTTTTTATTTGCCATAGGGATCCTTGCTATCTAAATAACCATGCCCAGTAGGAGCGCGGGTTGGTTAGAAAATGTAACTCATAAATGATCGCCAAGCTAGTTTGGAAAACTGTTTAAGCTGTTTCAATATCAATAAAAAACCACCAAATAAATTGGTGGTTTTGGGAAGCGTTACGTTTTACTAATCATGAATAGGGACGACTAGAATATCCACCGGTGACTTGTTAATTAAGTGTCTCGAGTAAGAAATAATCTTGCTCCAGAAATCTTGGTGGTGGCCACAAATCAGAAGATCCACTTCTTGCTCTTTAATGGTGACCTCTAATTTATCAGCCAAGTCGCCAGTACCTACGAAGAAATGTTTAAGTGGGTAATCCATGTAATCACTAAATGTTGTTAAACATTCCATTGAATGCTCATTCAATGGCCTTTGATCCGGGTTTTCTTTAATGTCTACAAGCTCACGATAGATTTCTCCGTGCGTACCATCAATATGAATAAAGGAGATATCGGAGTCGAGATAGTTTGCCATTGATACCGCTCTGTCGATAAGCACGGTGCTTTCATCTGACAGTTCGAGTGCAACAAGGATATGTTTGTATTTCATAACCACGCCCTTATGTGGATTATCTTTACCCTAAGCATAGTATGGCTTGGATAAAAATTGTGTTGCTAAGATCTCGAAATTGTTCAAAGACTTGTTAAAAAGTTAATGTGATATAACAACTTACTGTGAAACTTTCTTTTTGTTCACATTTGGTTAGAAAGCTTGCTTTTTGAACAAAAAAGCGGCTACACTCTGTGCATCATTTCTCTAGGAGATTACGCCAACATGAAGAACTAAACCTGTCATCCATATTTTTACTTATTTTTTGGATCTGCAGGGTTAGTAGGCGTAGCTCACTTTCCGATATTTCTTTGCAACAAGACGACTTTTTGATTTGACGTATATCGTCGAGCTTTACATAGAGCTTAATGCGTTTGTGCACGCGTTTTGTTGCCATTTCAAATCATAGCTACGGCTGTTGTCCCTGTCATACAGGAGGCAAATTATGCCAGTTTTACAAGCTTTTAATGTTAGCCATCAGTTTGATAATGGCGATACGCTATTTCAGTCTATTTCTTGTTCCATGACTAAACGACGTGTTGGTTTGGTTGGGCGCAATGGCATCGGCAAGTCGCTTTTGACTTCCATTTTAGCGGGAGAAATTCAGCCTGCCAGCGGTGTTGTGACTGCTCCCTCTTCTTTCATGATGTATCGCCAGCAGCCGTCTGATCTGCTTTCAGGTCAGCAATCGATCGCCCAATTTCTGGGAACAGACTCGGCCTTACATGCTTTGAAGCAGATTGAACAAGGTGATGTTTCTGAGCATTGGTTCGAACTGGTTGGCGAACAGTGGGATATTGAACTGAAACTCAAACAGCAGCTTGCTGCGATGGGCTTGCCGCAAGACCCTGATTTCTCTTGTGCTCGGCTCAGTGGTGGTCAGTTGGCGCGTTTGCAGTTATGGCAGTTATTTGAAAACGAAACGGATCTTTTGATTCTCGATGAGCCATCCAATCACCTCGATACCGAGGCGAAACAATGGCTGATAGAGTCTATGACGCATTTCAGCGGTGCGATTTTACTCATCAGTCACGATCGTGAGCTGCTGCGAGAGATGGAGGAAATTTGGGAGCTATCGGGCCTAGGTTTACAGGCTTTTGGTGGAAATTACGATGTGTACGCCGAGAAAAAACGCACTGAACTGCAAGCGGTCGAGAGGCAGTTAGCGCAAGTCGATAAACAGAAAAAACGGTTAGCCGAGCAAGCCCAGAAAAATCGTGAAAAAGCAGACCAACGCGCCGCGCAAGGGAACAAACTGCGCAAAGACGGCAGTCAGCCCAAAATTTTTCTTGATGGAAAAAAGGATAGCGCGACCGCCAGCGCTTCAAATCGCAATAAGAATGAGCAACTCAGACAAGCGCATTTACAAGCCAAAGAACAGGCGTTGCAATCGCGACATGAGCAACTCAAGGCGCAAAAGCTTTATCTTACAGATAATCCGAACCGTTCGCGAAAAGTGTTGTCGATACAAGAAGGTATATTACCTTTTGGGAATTCTACGCCTATCACGTTGCAGATTTTTGCGAACGACAAAGTCCATCTCAAAGGGAGAAATGGCTGCGGAAAATCAACCTTGTTAAAGACGTTGCTTGGCGAGTTATCGTTGCAGAGTGGTGAGTTGCAAGTGAATACGCCTTTGTATTATCTCGACCAACATTTTGGTGCAGTGAATCCAAATCTTTCGTTACTTGAGAACGTAATGGAGAGCTGCCAAGAGATGACGGAAAGTGAAGCGAGGACCTTATTGGCCGGGATCGGTTTTCGTCGAGATGCAGTGTTTCGATTGGGGCGCCTACTGAGCGGTGGCGAGAAGATGAAGCTCGCGATGCTGATAGTCAGCCACCAAAATTCTCAGCCTTTGCTGCTGCTTGATGAACCAGATAACCATCTCGACCTCGAGTCAAAAATAATGCTTAGTCAGGCGTTAAATGTATACAAAGGTGGATTTGTTCTGATTAGTCACGACCAAGATTTCGCTTCTGAGTCTGGGGTTTTGCGCCAAATCGAGCTGACTTAGACGAAAGAGAGTAAACGCCATCGTGGCTCTTCAGTATTGTTCCCAAGTTCTACACTTCCACTTACTAGTTTGTAGAACTGGAAGGAAATGAGGGAGTTAGGATGGCTTTCACAACTCGTTTAATGAAATTAGATTCATTTTGTCGATATATAGTAGAGTTCTGATGTATTGCACAAAAAGACAACAGAAAAATAAAAAGGAATTTCATGAAAAAGAACACCCTAGCACTCACAACAGCTCTCGCACTCGGAAGTGTGTTGTCTGTGGCGCATGCCAATGAAGCGGCGCAATCGTCGGTTGAACAGGTAAGCCCGAAAGCCATCACGTATCCAACCACACAAAAAGTGGATATTGTCGATGACTACTTTGGTACAAAAGTGAGTGATCCTTATCGCTGGTTGGAAGACGATCTCAGCCCAGAAACCGCAGAATGGGTGAAGGCGCAAAATGCAGTGACGTTTGATTATCTGGCGAAAATCCCTTACCGCGAGCAGATTGAAGAGCGCATTACTAAGCTCATGGATTACGAAAAACAAAGCCAGCCGTTCAAAGAGGGTAAGTTCACTTACTTCTACAAAAATGACGGGTTACAAAACCAAGACGTGCTTTATCGGCAGCTAGGTGATGGTGAAGCAGAAATTTTCCTCGATCCAAATACTTTTAGTGAAGATGGCACCACATCGTTAGCGGGAGTGAGCTTTTCACGAGATGGATCTTTGGTTGCATACAGCATTTCGGAAGGCGGTAGCGATTGGCGCAAAGTCATTGTGTTAGACACAGAAACCAAAAAGCCCGTCGGTGAAACGCTGGTGGATATTAAGTTCAGTGGCATCAGTTGGCTCGGCAATCAAGGCTTCTATTACTCAAGTTATGACAAGCCAAAAGGGAGTGAACTTTCCGCGAAGACAGACCAACACAAGCTCTACTTTCATAAACTAGGGACGAAACAAAGTGAAGACCAATTAATTTTCGGTGGTGTAAAGGACGAAAAGTATCGCTACGTTGGGGGTTACACGTCGGAAGATGAACGCTACTTGTTTATCTCAGCCAGCGTATCGACGTCGGGCAACAAACTGTTCTTTAAAGACCTGAGTAAGCCAAATAGCCCGCTGAAAACCATTTTAGATAACACCAGTTCTGATACTTGGGTGATAGACAACCAAGGCACGAAACTGTACTTGGTTACGAACCTTAATGCGCCGAACAAACGCGTCGTGACGGTGGATGCAAGTCAGCCGCAGCCCAAAAACTGGAAAGATTTGATTCCTGAAACAAAGAACGTGTTACGTGTTTCTACCGCGGGTGGCAATTTGTTTGCGAGCTATATTGTTGATGCGATCTCGATGGTGAAGCAATACGACATGAACGGCAAACTCATCCGAGAAATCAAATTGCCTGATATTGGCAGCGCATACGGTTTCTCGGGGAAAAAAGAAGAAACCGAAGTCTACTACTCTTTCACCAACTACAAGATGCCAAGCACTACCTATCGTCTGAACATCAAAGATGGTGATAGCGAGGTGTACTACAAATCTAAAGCGCCATTTGACCCTGTTTTGTATGAATCTCGCCAGGTGTTTTACACCTCAAAAGACGGAACAAAAGTGCCGATGATCATCACCTATAAAAAAGGGACACTGATGGACGGCAGTGCACCAACCATCCTATATGGTTATGGCGGTTTCAACATTAGCCTCACGCCATCTTTTAGCCCGACACGTGCGGCTTGGTTAGAGCTTGGTGGTGTTTACGCGGTAGCGAACATTCGTGGTGGTGGGGAATATGGCAAAGAATGGCACAACGCTGGCATTCAAATGCAAAAGCAAAATGTGTTTGATGACTTTATTGCGGCGGCTGAATACCTAATTGATGAAAAGGTAACGTCATTAAACAAGTTAGCCATTAACGGTGGATCGAATGGTGGCTTGTTAGTGGGGGCCGTTATGACGCAACGTCCAGAGCTATTTAAAGTGGCGCTGCCAGCAGTCGGCGTACTGGATATGCTGCGTTACCATACTTTTACCGCAGGTGCTGGTTGGGCGTATGACTACGGTACGGCAGAGCAAAGTAAAGAGATGTTCCAATATCTGAAAGGTTATTCGCCAGTGCACAATGTAAAAGCGGGGGTGGAATATCCAGCAACATTGATTACAACGGGTGATCATGATGACCGTGTTGTTCCTGCTCACTCATACAAATTTGCTGCTGAGTTGCAATCGAAGCAAGCGGGTTCAAATCCGACCTTAATTCGCATCGAAACCAATGCAGGACATGGTGCAGGCACACCAACGCGTAAAATAATTGAGACAAATGCAGATATTTATAGTTTTGCACTGTTCAATATGGGAATAGAGAAACTGCAATAGTGCGAATTGTTTGCGTTTTAGTTATCGAAACGCATCGGCGCTTTATCGCTCGATAATAAAAGGGAATCACAGAGAGTGACTCCCTTTTTATTTATTATAGGCCTACTATTCTAATCTGATGCTAGGCTAATCAAACTAAGGTTTTTTAAATTATTATAATGTTCTAATTAATCTGAAGAGTGTTGTACGATCGAAATGAAACATTGATCGCGATCACCTAAATCCATTGCACTCTCTATTTATATGGTAAAATTAATTAATCATTTGTTCTAATGATAATTGAATTTTCATAAGTTTTAATATTTCCTTCTTCATTGGTATTACCAAATTTCAAGTTATATAAGATATAAGTAGCGGTGATTGAACTTTTACGATGCTTTATTTTATTTTAATTAAAACGTCGAATGTTTCGTCATTATTGAATTTGCTTTGATAATTTATGTTATCCAAAGCGAGTTGTGTTGCTTGCTATTTATGATGACCTCATGACGTGAATAATTTTATAATCATTAAAATGGATACAGTTTTATGAATTTAGTGAAACCGTCTGTTGCCATTATGGTTGCAGCCCTACAACTCGCGTCTTCTGCCTATGCGCAGACAAACAATAACGAAGAACTACAAGATATGTCTGACCCACTTGCGGTATACACCCAAGCTGGCTTTGGTATTACTGATAAAGGCGCGAACATCAAAATCGGTCAAACTTACCAATCTAGCCAGCCTGGTACCATGGCGATGAACATCATTGAAATGAAAGGCATTGGTGGTGAGCTATTTGGCATTCGCGACAATGACGATCCAATATATGCCAACGTTGATGACAGCATTGACTCTTTCCGACTACGTAATTTCCAAGTAGAAGTCGCAAAAGGTCTAGGCCGTCAATTAGATGTAAACTACGACGTTGATAACGATAAATTAGATGCATCTTATAGCTTTATTCAAGGTCTACCTAAGTTTGGTATGTTGCAGCTATTTCCTTTAGCTGGTGCGGGTGTCACTATTGCTAATGATTTTAGTGGTGATGACAAAGGTTATGAAATTCCAGGTACTTTCACTGTTGTGGGTATGTACTCAAAAATTGAATTAACCGATAAAATCTGGATTAACTACAACCCAATGTATATGCATACGTTGTCAGGGTCTAGTCAATATAAAGATACTTATTACGCGGGTGAAGATAATATCTTGACTCATGAGTTTGCGTTGTCTTATCAAATTAATCCTCGCGCAAATATTCGTTACTTTGCAAACTGGAATGAGCACGTTAATTTCTGTGATGGTGATCACCGTATCGAATTTAACTACCAATTCTAACTCCCTCGTTTATTTCCAGAATATAAAGTGTGTTTATCCATATATTTAAATATTTAGGCTAGGGCACTTTCTAAATAAAGTAGGTTTATCATGAAAGCCAAATATAAATTTGCGTTGGTATCTATTGCTATATCTTCTGCATTACTATCAGGATGCAAAACTGGCGATATCGCAACGAAAACAGCCCAAGCACCCTCTGTTGAAACCGTTACCCTAACCGAAACAAAAATCACTCCTTATCATACTTTTATCGGTCGAACTGAAGCGGTAAATGACGTTGATATTATGCCGCGAGTCGGTGGCGAATTAACCGCGATTCATTTTAAAGATGGCGATATGGTCGAAAAAGGCCAATTGTTGTTTGAAATCGACGACCGTCCTTACAAAGCGGCACTGGCGTATGCAAAAGCGTCGTTGCAAAAAGCAAAAGCACAACTCGTTCAAACTACGCGTGATGCAGAACGTGTGAAGAAACTCATCAAAGATAAAAGCATCAGTGAGCAGCAATACGATGACGCCATTGCAGCGCACGCCGCAGCGATTGCTTCGGTAGAAGAGGCGAAAGCGACGCTGGTTTCAGCAAGGCTCGATCTTGAATTTAGCTCTGTGCGCGCTCCTTTCTCTGGCCGCGTGGGTTTCAGCAACTTCCGAGTGGGTGACCGTATTTCGAAAATTCAAATCGTTCCTCTTGTTTCGATCACTCAAGTAGACCCAATTCGCTTTGGCTTT
Source organism: Vibrio sp. 1402 (assembly GCF_033340275.1). Taxonomy (NCBI): domain Bacteria; kingdom Pseudomonadati; phylum Pseudomonadota; class Gammaproteobacteria; order Vibrionales; family Vibrionaceae; genus Vibrio; species Vibrio sp. 1402. The sequence continues at coordinate 130,870 of NZ_JAWOWE010000011.1, read as the reverse complement.
GATGTGGATGAGAAGCTCTACCGCCGAGTAAGAAGTGCCATTGATGTGGCTCATCGTAACGATGACAAACTGGATGTTGATTTAACACTGACGCTTTCAGACGGCTCATTGTATCCACTTGATGGCAAGATCTACGCCGTTGGCAACAAGATCGATTTAGAAACAGGCTCAATTCGAGCAGAAGCACAATTCGATAACCCAACTTACGCGCTTATGCCGGGTGAATATGGCAACTTGACCATCAAGCTGCGCAACAAAACCATTGATGGTTTGCTTATCCCATCGGCGGCTGTTCAACAAGACCAAGCGGGTGACTACGTCATGGTGGTTGGTGATGATCACGTGGTGTCTCGTCGTAACGTTGAACTCGGTCAGACCTACGGTGTGAAACGTGCTGTGCTGACTGGTTTGGCGGCTAACGAAAAAGTCATCGTCAATGGTCTACAAAAAGTGCGTCCGGGTGCAACGGTGAAAGACGTTGAGCTACAGAGTGAACAAGGCTGAGTGAGTACTGATGTTAAGTAAATTTTTCATTCACCGGCCGAAGTTTGCTTTGGTGATCTCACTGGCTATGACATTGATGGGCATGATCGCCCTGAAAGTCTTGCCAATTTCTGAGTATCCTCAAATCTCTCCAACGGTAATTACGGTGAGCACCATGTATCCGGGGGCAAACGCGGACGTGGTTAAAAAGACCGTAGCACAACCGATAGAAGCCAAAGTCAACGGCGTTGAAGACATGATTTACATGTCTTCTGTGATTGGTAACGATGGCTCATACACATTGCGTATTTACTTCCGAGTGGGCGCAGATGGCGATATGGCGCAGGTTCGTGTGAACAACTTGGTGGCACAGGCGACGTCGTCTCTACCACAAGAAGTAAACCAAATCGGTGTGACGGTTAAGAAGAAATCTTCCGACATGCTGGGCGTTATCACACTGCGTTCTCCGAAACAGTCTCACGACAGTATCTACCTTTCTAACTACGCGGATCTCAATATTGTCGAGCGTCTAAAACGTATCGAAGGTATGAGTGACATTACGCTGCTGGGTAAGAAAGACTACTCAATGCGAATTTGGTTGAACCCAAATAAACTGGCTACCTTGAAGCTTTCTGCTAGCGACGTTATTGGCGCAATTAAAACGCAAAACATCCAAGTGGCGGCGGGTAAGATCGGTGGTATGCCAGCTCCAGGTGATCAGCAATATCAATATGTTTTGCAAACCAAAGGTCGACTCACTTCTGCGGAAGAGTTCGAGAACATCATCATTCGTGCGAGCAAGAAAGGTTCTTTGATTCGCTTGAAAGATGTGGCTCGTGTCGAAGTTGGTGCACAAGGTTACGAAGCTGATGGTCGTATGAATAACGAACCAGCCGCCGTTCTGGCCTTGTACCAGTTACCGACCGCGAACGCGCTAGACGTGATGGAACGCGTGAAAGAGGCCATGACAGAGTACGAGAAATCGTTTCCTGGTGATTTGGTCTACGACATCGCGTATGACTCTACCGAATACGTAGAGACATCGATTGATGAAGTGTATGAGACGCTGGTGATTGCGGTACTTCTTGTCACCTTCGTTGTGTACGTTTTCTTGCAGAACTGGCGAGCGACCATCATTCCAACCTTAGCGATTCCGGTTTCCATTATTGCGACGTTCGCAATCATGGGCGTGATGGGCATGACCATTAACACGATCTCGTTGTTTGGCTTGATCCTCGCCATCGGTATCGTGGTGGACGATGCGATCATCGTGGTAGAGAATGTGGAGCGGGTTATTCATGAAGAGCATTTAGACCCGATTCCGGCCACTATCCAAGCTATGAAAGAAGTGACGGGGCCAGTATTGGCAACAACGCTTATTTTGTTGGCGGTATTCGTACCGGTTGCGCTATTGCCGGGTATTTCTGGTCGAATGTTCAACCAGTTCGCGGTCACCATCTGTGTATCGGTGCTGATCTCTGCGATCAACGCATTGACGTTAACGCCAGCGCTTTGTGCGTTGATGTTGAAATCTACTCACTCGCAACCTATTGCGCCTTTGCGTGCGTTTAACCGAGGTTTTGAAGCAATAACGCGCAAATACCAAGGTTTAGTTGGCTTCTTGAGCCGTCGTATTGTGCTGAGTATCGGTGTTTATGGCGCGCTTATTGCGGTGCTGGCATTTGCGTTCATGACCGTACCTTCTTCTTTCGTACCGAACGAAGATAAAGGCGTGTTCATGGTCGAAATGCGTTTGCCAGACGCAGCAGCATTGCAGCGTACTGCACCATTAATGAAGAAGTACGTTGATGAGCTAAAACAGATGGAAGGTGTGGAGAACGTGGTTTCGGTTGCGGGCTTCTCGGTAATTAACATGGCGTCGATTCCAAACTCGGGCATGTTGATCATCAAACTGGATAACTGGAGCAAACGTAAAGACCCTGAGCTACACCAACGCGCATTGATGAATAAAGTTAACCAAATGCTGAACTCAACGCCAGATGCCGCTTCGTTCGTTTTCGCGACGCCGGCAATCAAAGGTATGGGTGCGGTGGATGGTTTCAACCTTGTGCTGCAGGACAACTTGGGCCGTTCTCCACAAGAGTTGGCAAAAACAACCGCTGATTTTGTTGCCCAAATCAACCAACTGCCTGAAGTGGCACGTGCGTTCTCGATTTTCCGTGCGAATATTCCGCAACGTTACATCGATATTGACCGCGATAAAGCGATTTCGATGGGCGTACCGTTGAATGAAATCTTCAGCACACTGCAAGCGCAGTTGGGCGGTGCCTACATTTCTGACTTCAACTTGTTTGGTCGTTCGTACCAAGTGAAAGTGCAAGCAGAAGAGCAATATCGTGACAACATCGACGACATCGACCATCTGTTTGTTCGTTCTAGCTCTGGAAAAATGGTGTCACTGGCAACGCTAGTGAAAGTGAAGCCGATCTTCGGCCCTGATACCTTGTCGAACTACAACATGTTCAGTTCTGCAACCGTGAACGGTGCGCCAGCGCCAGGCTACAGCTCGGGTGATGTTGTAAAAGCCATTGAAAAACTGGCTGCAGAATCTTTGCCAAGTGGTTACTCGTACGAGTGGTCAGGCATGACTTACCAAGAGATGAAAGCAGGCAACATGGCACCAATCGCGTTCGCATTGTCTTTGCTGTTCACCTACTTGTTCTTGGTGGCTCAGTACGAAAGTTGGACCATTCCTGCTGCGGTAATGATGGCGGTTCCAGTCGCGATTCTCGGCGCAATGGGCACGCTACTGCTGGTGGGACAACCGTTCGATTTGTATGTGCAGATTGGTGTGGTCATCTTGATCGGTATGTCCGCCAAAGTGGCGATTCTTATCGTGGAATTTGCCAAAGTTCTGCGAGAAGAAAAGGGCTTATCCATCATTGATGCTGCCAAAGAAGCTGCTCGAATCCGTTTCCGAGCAGTACAGATGACCGCATTTGCCTTCATCTGGGGGGTATTCCCGTTGGTGATTGCATCGGGTGCCGGTGCGGCATCTCGTCACTCACTGGGCTTTGCGGTATTCGGCGGCATGATTCTCTCTACGTTTGTTGGCACGTTACTGACGCCAGTGTTCTTCGTGATGATGCAATCTCTGCGCGAGAAGTTTAAGCGAAAGAAACCCACTGAACTTGAGGTGAGCGAGCAATAACGCTGATTTCAACTGACTGACTCCACAACACCCCCACGCTGTGTGCGATTGGCCAATGCCTTTCATTGATATACAACCACCGTCGCAGCGTGGGTTCACCTAACAATAATAGGTTTTAACATGAAAAATCTTTCAAAAATCGTCGTAGCGAGTTCTCTACTGACTTGTGCTGCTGCGCAAGCGGGTGGGTTATACCTTTACGAAACTACAGCATCGGATATTGGTTTGGCATCCGCTGGTATGGCGGCTCGTGCGCAAGATGCCTCAGTAATGGCAGCAAACCCGGCTGGTCTGGCGAATGTTTCTGGTAAATCTTTCTCTGGTAACCTGATTGGCCTTTACGGTGACGCGCAACTAGACACGATGACTGGCGATGCGGGCAACGTGATTGGTTTTGTTCCTATGGCGTCGGCATTTTACAGCCAACAAGTGAACGACAAATGGACGCTGGGTATTGGTCTGTATGGCAACTACGGTCTTGGCCTAGAGTACGAAGGTCTTTTGGATAATCATTTAGATATTCCTACAGCAACGACACAAGCGTTGACCATTCAACCTTCCGCTTCTTACCGCATCAATGATCACTGGTCTGTGGGTGCGGCGCTTGGCATTCAGTACGGTATGTATGAAGTGGAAACGAAGGGAGCCTTGAACTTCAATGACGAAGACCAAGATACTCAGCTCAACGGCCGAGTAGGTGTGCTTTATGAAGCAACACCAGGCACGCGTCTTGGTCTGTCTTACTCTTCTGAAACCGAATTTGAATTCGACAATAGTAACTCCATTGCTCCGCAACAACTGATCTTCAGTGCTTACCACGAAGTGAATGATGACCTAGCGGTGATGTGGAACGTGAACTGGCAAGACTGGAGCGAATACACAACCACGCTGAACGTAGAGACACAAGACACTTACCAAATCGCATTGGGTACTCAGTACAAACTGAATGAAAAAATGATGTGGAATGCAGGTTTTGCATTCGATACCAGCATGTATGAAAGTCAATCAAACGGTGACATTACCGTTCCTACTGGCAAGGCGTACCGCATTGGTACAGGCATTGATTACAAATTGGATTCAGAAAACTCAATTGGTTTCGCGTTTGAAGCGATCTTGATGGAATCGTCAAAAACGCCACGCTTACAAGCTGGTTTTGATGAGCCCGCGCTGTACTTCATGAGCATGAGCTACAACTGGAAAAACTAATCATTCCTAATCGCTAAAACGCCTTCCTTACAGGCCATTCTACCCTAACTACCTGCACTGGATGCTGTCACACCATCTAAGGTAGTTAGGGCGCTTCTGTCACATCCAGTGAGTGATGATTCAAAAAGTATCTGCGCAGCTAAGTGCGGGTATTCAACATCTCAAAGGACTAAAAAATGAAAAATAAACTAGCGTTAGTGTGTACGACTTTGTTGGTTAGTACGCTGGCTCATGGTGCCGAGCATCGAGTAAAAGACAATAAAAACAAGTTGGCGGATGACCCAACAAAAGTCATCACGAAATTTGGCGCGTCGTACGCAAACAACTACGATTTTGATGATCAAAACATCTCATTCTCGGGCTCACTTGCGCTTGACCAAGCGCGTAAAATTAACCTGCGTATCAATGATGATGCGAGCGAGTGGCGTATTGGTGGCTCGTGGTTGTTTCCGGTCGGTATCGTGAACTTCAACTTCGGTAAAAATGAATACGTAAATGGCGCGGATCAAACCAACTACAGCGTTGGTACCTTTATGCCGCTAAGTTATTTCGGGATTGAGCCAGCAGGCTTCCAAATTTTCCCAATGGCAGGCTATACGTACAACACTGGTGATGTTCCTGTTTGTGACGGTGCAGAAAGTAGTCTCTGTAGCGAGCCTAACTTTACGGGGACGCCAAGTGCAGAGAATGGCTTCAACATGATGAGCTCTTCAGGCAGTAGCGGTTACGTTGGTGCATTTGCGCTGAAATTGTTTACCAAAGAGCTGACGTTAATCAGCTTCGCAGCAGGCACTTACGGCTCAGAAAACAGTGAAGGAGAGAACTACAAAGGCTTCTTTGGTGGTATTGGTCTTGGTTACCTCGTGAGCAAACGCCACTCTTTTAACGTAATGACGTTTGTCATGGACAACAACACCTATTTGGATGAAGCAGACAAGCGCATCGTGTTATCATATCAATATCAATTTGAATAAATAAAAACGCAGCCCAAATAGCTGCGTTTTTACTTTGATAGAATGAACTAGTGAATTGAGTTGTTTTCTTCGATCTTTTTCTGGTACTGGTGTTTTAATATATACATGCGCTTAACATCGCTGTAAGCGCCGTTAATAAAGTATTCTTCTACAAGGTGACCTTCTTCGATAAAGCCGCACTTTTTGTATAAGTGAATAGCGACTTCGTTATCCACTGCGACTAATAAGTAGATTTTACGTAGATTAAGAATTGAGAATGAGTAATCTAACGCACGATTAATCATCTCTGTCGCATAACCTCGGCCTTGATGCTCTGGGGCGATGATTATCTGAAATTCCGCGCTGCGGTGAATGTAGTTAATCTCGATCAGCTCAACTAAGCCAATTACGATGCCGTCTTCATCTTCGACGACAAAACGCCTTTCAGCGTCATCATGTATATGTTTTCGATAAAGTTCTTCGAGCTCGTCATAAGACTCGTAAGGTTCTTCGAACCAGTAGGCCATGATATTTCGGTTGTTATTCAGTTCATGAATAAAGCGCAAATCAGAACGCTCTAATGCACGCATTTTTAGGCCTTTCTTCATCATTTTTCTCCAATGAGGGCGGAGAATACCTCCGCACTTGATGCTAGAAAATATTACCGTATTTCACAAGAATAGCGCATCTTTTTTTGGAAAATATCCTGTGATTTTCAATGTGGAAACTTAGAGTTCACGACAAATATAAATTAATCTTTACGATAAAAAACTCGATTAGGTGCTTTGCCTAATATCGTATTAAATACCGCGCAACGACTTAGTGTCTTAATCTAAACAAACAAGGTATTCAATATGTTTTCAATCGGTGACGTAGTAGTAGCGACTAAAGGTATCGATCTTGGCGAAATGGTTGTTACAGGTTTAAGCAGTGGCGGTTTTTACACACATGTAAAAGCAGGCGAAAAAACACTAACTTACCCAGCTAAAGATCTTAAGAAAGCATAATTAAATTTGCTCATTCTTATTTTTAACTGGCTTAAAGTTCGTATTAGTTATTTTAAGCGGGTTAGAATCGATAAAAGGTAGCGCAATGAGTCGCTACCTTTTTTTATTTTTTCTACCTTTCTTCACCAATATGAAACTCAACGCGATTTCTTCCGGTTTCTTTTGCCTTGTAAAGTGCTAAGTCGGCGCGTTTAACGAGTGGTTCAAATGAGTCGTCGAGACGACAGACTTGAGTTACCCCAATACTCGCGGTGAAGCTCATATCACAACCTGAATGTTGAACGGTCGTCGTTTCTAGTGCATTACGAATTGTTTCTAATGTGTCTAGAGCTTGCTGTGATGAGCGACTTCTTAATACGATGGCAAACTCTTCACCGCCAACTCTGGCAAGTAAGTCACAATCAAGTAGATGACTTTTAATAGTATTAACTGCATGGATCAGTGATTTATCGCCTGCGTCATGACCAAATCGGTCATTGAGGCTTTTAAAATTGTCGAGATCTAAAATAGCAACATGGAAGTCAATGCCCAGGGTTCGGTATTCATTTAGGCGGCTTTCGATTTGTCGCATGAACTCTCTGCGGTTTGGAATACCTGTTAGATCATCCGTCGTGGCGAGGTGTTCCATTTTCATAATCTGTATATGAAGGGCAATGTTTAAAGCAATCCAATTAGCGATGCACTGAAGCTGTGCCGCTTGTTCGTTTGTGTAAATGTGCGTTTGATGATGCGCAACGTTAAGCGTTCCTAGGCAGACTTTACCGTGCATTAAAGGCGCGTCCATACACGTACCCATACCATTGGATGCGAGCATCACACAATCGATCTCATCAGATTGCGTAACATCGTCGCAGATCATCAGTTGTTGCTTTTTGAACACTCGGCCAACAAACGCTTGATGAATGGGCACTAAAAATTCAGCGGGAATCGCTTTACTACCAGAGAAAGAGTAGACCTTTAAATGATCATTGTTTTCATAAAGTGTGATACTCGCACGGTCAGAATTAAATATACGATTTATCCATTCTGCCACCGTATCAAGTACTTGCTGTAGTGTTTCCGATTGAGCTAAAAAGTGAACAAACCCTATCGGCATACATATCGGACTTTCCATGTTTTGCATCGATAAGTCATCAGGGTTAAAAGTTCTTTCAAGTCTCAATAGACATCTCCTTGGCAATGTTGCAAATACCAACAATAAATTACGTGAAGCTATTTTGTAGAAAATGTGCTTCTTGGTAAGAGTATGGTTCAATTATCGCCGTTTGTGTGCATTAGGTTGCTTAATGTGGGCGTTAACTCACCCTAAATAAGTAAATCTTATACCTATTTATAAGTAAGTCATTACTCAATAAGTGGTGTTTTTAAGATGGAAGTACAGAATGAGCCCTTCTGGAAGAGAAGGGCTAGAAAAGGATACAAATAGGGTCAGGTGAGTGGTGACTTAATTGTCTTTATACTTTTGTAAAATCAACTGACTTATCTGCGCAACGAGTTGGTCCCTAGCTTGAAGTGAGAGCTCGGTTTCTGTGACATAAATACTAATGTAAACAGGTCGATGATTTTCCTTCCATATAATCGCGTTAATGCCACGCGAACCATGACCTCCCGCACCAGAACGGTCTGCAATAGACCAACCTGTTGGTAATACAGAACGCATTAACGAGTCTGAAACTTTGTTGTCCTGCATCCAGATTTTTAATTGTACACGAGACTCATAAGACAACGTTTCGCCTTCGACCAAAGTTCGAAGAGTGTTTAGTATGGCGTTAGGTGTGGTTGTGTCGCGGCTGTCGCCTGGTGTGGCTTCGTTCAAGCGAGGTTCTATTCTGTCTAGGCGCGTTGCTTTATCTCCAATTGTTCGCAGAAACATTGTTACGGCCTTAGGGCCGCCAATTTCATTTAATACTAAGTTGGCTGCGGTATTATCACTCATTAACATAGCGGCTTCACACGCGTGCTCTATGCGTGTGTTTTGGCCTGCGAGCTTATCCATCACTGGAGACCATACAACGATACTGCGCTCATCGACTTTTGCGGTCGCATTTTTACTTAGCTTACCGCTGTCCATATCACTTAGCATTTTGGCACAAGCTAGGGTTTTGAATGTGCTCATGAGTGGGAAGCGTTCATCGCCACGGTAATCCCAACGCTCGTCTGCTTGGGTATCCCAAACTGACACCCCAATTCTGCTTGAGGTTTGTTGCTCGAGGAGAGAAATGTCCTCATTCAGTTGGGACGCGTAACTTAGGGTTGAGCAAACCATTAGCCCAGCCAACAAAAATAACTTTTTCATGGATCGTGTTCTTCAATTTTAGTTTTAGTTCGCACGGTAGCGATGTCACGTAAACTATAACGAGCCAGTACTCTAAACACTGTTAAATCTATGTCTATTTTATGTAGGATTCTTTGCAATACGCTTAAACGGTCTCAATATGGGGAGAAGAGTGTTGCTATCAAGGCCTGTAGTTTGGCTTATATATTACGTCGGTGATTCGGTCACAAAAATATCTTAGCGTGAGACACTGGCTCAGAATTCCTTGTCATGAGCTAACGAATAGTTTGCTCCAGAGACATAAAAGGAGCTGAATCATCAGCTCCTTTTGCCTATTTGGATAATTACTTACAGTTCAATCTTTTTAACCATGCCCGCTTCTGCATGGCCCGGAATGTTGCACGCGAACTCAATCTTGTTGTCACCGTGGAAATGCCACAACAACTGCTTCGCTTTACCCGGTTCGACCGTCACAGAGTTGCCCGAGTCGTGCATGTGATCACCACTCATTGTTTTCATCATTTCGCGATGTTCTAGCTGCTCTTTAGCCGAACCAATCGTAAACTCGTGGTTGATCTTACCTGTGTTCATGACTACAAACTGCACCACATCGTTTGGCTCAATCTTAACGTCTTTCTTGAACTTGATTGTCATGTCATCACCTAAGATAACGTGTACCACTTTGTCTGGCTTTGCCCCTTTTGCTGGCATACCAACGGCTGACATGCCCGGCATATCCATCATGTTTGAGTGGTCCATTTTGCTGTGATCCATGTTTGAATGATTCATGCTGGAATGGTCCATCTGGCTGTGGTTCATATTCGAGTGATCTATTTGCGCAAAAGCGGTCGTTGTTGTTAGGGCTAGAGCAAGTGTGATTAGTGTCTTTTTCATTTTTATATCCTTGTTTTAATTCATTAATAATTCGGTATTTTCCCCTCAAAACCGAGTGTTTGAGGGGAAGGTAGGGATTAAGCCTTGTTGCCAGTTTGCGTGCTTGTTTGACCAAGAGTTGAGTTATCCGGGCGCAACTCGCGTTGCTTCCAGAGCTTGAAGATGGCAGGAAGTACCAACAGCGTCAGCAGCAGCGCCGATGCCATACCACCAATCATTGGTGCGGCGATACGTTGCATCACTTCTGAACCAGTACCTTCGCCGTACATGATCGGAATCAGACCTATAATGACCGTTAGTACCGTCATCATTACGGGGCGAACACGTAAGCCTGCACCTTCGCGAATGGCATCGGTTAGGTCTTTCGCCTCAAGCTTTAGTTGGTTCTCTTCCGCATCGAGTTTTTTGTAGTGCCACGCTTGGTTGAGGTAGACCAGCATGATGACGCCAATCTCAACTGCGACACCTGCTAGGGCAATAAAACCGACCCCAACGGCAATCGAGAAGTTGTAGTTGAGGATATGCATGAGCCACAAGCCACCGACCATAGCGAGCGGTAGGGTAAGCATGATGATCATCACTTCGCCGACACGACGGAAGCTGAAATAAAGCAGCAGCATAATGATGGCGATGGTGATTGGTACTACGACACTCAAGCGGTCTTTCGCACGCTCCATGTATTCGTATTGACCAGACCAAGCCAGCGAGTAACCCGCAGGAAGCTCCAGTTGATCGGCCACGACCTGTTGCGCTTCCACGACGTAAGAGCCAAGGTCACGACCATCGATATCGACAAATACCCAGCCATTCGGGCGCGCGTTTTCCGTCTTGATCATTGGCGGACCGTCTTCGTAACGGATGTCCGCTACGTCAGCCAGTGCAATACGAGCGCCATTTGGTGTCACCAATGGTAGGTTTTGCAGTTTAACCACTGAATCTCGGTAGTCTTGTGGGTAGCGAACGTTGATTGGGTAACGCTCCAAGCCTTCAATGGTTTCACCTACATTCATGCCGCCGACCGCAGTGGAGATCACCTGCTGAACGTCTTTGATGCTCAAGCCGTAACGCGCTGCGGCACGGCGTTTAATGTCGATCGTGACATAACGACCACCCGCCACACGTTCTGCGTAAACCGATGCCGTGCCTTGTACGCCATTAAGAATTGGCTCCAACTGAGAACCTATCTTCTCAATCACTTTCAGATCGGGTCCAGCGATCTTAATGCCGATAGGGGTTTTGATGCCCGTTGCGAGCATGTCGATACGCGTTTTGATCGGCATAACCCAAGCGTTAGTAAGACCAGGGAACTGAACCAGATTATCGAACTCTTTGCGCAGTGACTCGGTTGTTACCCCTTCACGCCATTGATCGTGCGGTTTCAACTGAATCACGGTTTCAATCATGGTGAGTGGCGCTGGATCGGTTGCGGTCTCAGCTCGACCAATCTTGCCCCATACGGTTTTCACTTCTGGAACGGTTTTGATCAGCTTGTTGGTTTGTTGTAGAAGCTCGCGCGCTTTACCAATCGAGATACCCGGGTAGGTCGTTGGCATGTACATCAAGTCGCCTTCATCCAGCGGCGGGATGAACTCGCTGCCCAGTTTACTGGTTGGGTAATAAGCCGACGCCATTAGACCTAATGCAATAACAATCATGGTCTTAGGGTATTTTAGGCTGGTATTCAACAGCGGGCGGTACAACGCAACCAAGCCGCGGTTAACCGGGTTTTTGTGTTCCGGTAACACTTTACCGCGAATGAAGTAGCCCATAAGCACGGGCACGAGCGTGATTGCCAAACCTGCTGCCGCTGCCATGGCGTAAGTCTTAGTGAACGCAAGCGGCGAGAACATCTTGCCTTCTTGACCTTCTAAGGCGAACACAGGCACAAAGCTCAGAGTAATGATCAGCAATGAGAAGAACAGCGGTGCGCCAACCTCTTCAGCGGCTTTGCCAATTACTTGCCAGCGGTTCTTGTCGGTCAGTGGCGTTCGTTCAATGTGCTTATGAACGTTTTCAATCATTACGATTGCACCATCCACCATGGCACCGATGGCAATCGCAATACCACCCAAGGACATGATGTTGGCGTTGATGCCTTGCCAATGCATCACGATAAACGCACTAAGAATACCGACCGGTAGGCTCAGAGCGATAACCAATGAAGAACGAATGTGGAATAAGAATAAGGCACACACAATCGCAACCACGATGAACTCTTCAGCAAGCTTCTTCCATAGGTTTTCTACCGCTGAATCGATAAGGGTAGAGCGGTCGTAGGTTGCAACAATTTCCACGCCCTCGGGTAGACTGCGTTGTAGGTCTGCGAGCTTGTCTTTGACTTTCGCAATCACTTCACTGGCGTTTTCGCCAAAGCGCATCACGATAACGCCACCCACGGCTTCACCTTCGCCATTCAGTTCTGAAATACCACGGCGCATCTGTGGACCAAGGTTAATGTCTGCGATGTCTCCTAATAGCAACGGCGTGCCTTTCTCGGTGACTTTGAGAGGCAGTGATTTAATGTCTTCAATGCTGGTTAGGTAACCCGTGGTACGAACCATGTGTTCGGCTTCCGCAACTTCGATAACAGACGCGCCGGTCTCTTGGTTACCGTTTTGGATTGCCATGTTCACTTGTTGCAGAGTGAGGTTGTAAGCACGCAGCTTGGCAGGATCAATCTGCACTTGATACTGCTTCACCATACCGCCCACGGTAGCGACTTCAGACACGCCATCCACGGTTTGCAATTCGTACTTCAAGAACCAGTCTTGCAGGCTGCGAAGTTCGGCTAAATCGTGTTTACCCGTTTTGTCTTGCAGTACATAGCTGTAAACCCAACCCACGCCCGTTGCATCAGGACCTAGGGTTGGTTTTGCGTTCGGTGGCAGCTTTGGTGCTACTTGGCTTAAGTACTCCAACACGCGTGAACGTGCCCAGTACATGTCGGTATCATCGTTAAAAATGATATAAACGTAAGAGTCACCAAAGAAGGAATAACCACGAACTGTCTCAGCACCCGGCACGGCAAGCATGGCGGTGGTGAGTGGGTAAGTGACTTGATCCTCGACGACTTGAGGAGCCTGACCCGGATAGCTGGTTTTGATGATCACCTGAACATCGGAAAGGTCAGGGATCGCATCGACAGGTGTGTTCTTTACACTGTAAAGTCCGCCGAAAATAAGCGCTAAGGTCGCGATCAACACGAGGAAGCGGTTGCTCAGTGACCAACGAATAATAGCATTGATCATAATTAACCCTCGACCGCTGTTGTTGCAGGAACTAGCTGTTTAAGAACGTAGTCAGATCCTTGTTTTTCAACTAGAAACTGAACTTTCTGTCCTTCTTCAAAACCTGATAAATCCACGTCTTCACCCACAGAGAAGTTCATCTCGCCTGCATCCCAGTTCCATTCAGTTACTGGTAGATGGTTTAAGGTGATCATGCCAAAATCAGCCATCAGCATGGTGATGTCACCAGTCAGCCAAACTTCTGTCGCAATGACGCTGTTGTCAGCTGTGCTTTTTGATGAATGGAAGTCGATGATTTGGTACTGACCGGATTCTGTCTTTTTCATCTCAAATTCAATGGATTGACCTTTTTTCAAGTCACCCATCTCAACGCCATCGGCGAAAGTAAAGTTCATCACCATGCCAGGCCAATCCCATTCTGGTACGGGCTGGTGGTTGATGGTCAGCATACGGTGATCTTTCATCACATCCGTGATCTCACCTTTGGCCCATGCCGTTTCTGCTGCCGTTTCTACTCCATTGATGCGAGATAGATCCGCCGATTGGTTTGATTCAGAATCGAGCATGAAGTGAGATGAAGTAACGATCTTATCGCCCTGTTTAAGTCCTTGTAATACTTCGATTTGTTCGCCAGCTTCACGACCAACTTCAATTCGAGCTGAGCGGTATTTGCCGTCGCCTTCAGCCAGAACGACGCGAGTCATACCACCAGAGCGGATAACAGATGATTTAGGAATCGTTAATACTGCGTCGTCAGTGACAGGCTGCAAGGCAATATTGGCGAACATGTTTGGCTTCAATGCGCCATCTGGGTTAGGGAATTTAAGACGCACACGCAACGTACGTGTTTTCGGATCAAGGATTGGGTACACGTAATCTACGACACCTTGCCATTCATTGCCCGGAATCGCGTCAAGGGTCATCGTGGCTTGAGAGCCGGCTTTCATCCAATGTGCTTGACGCTCAAAGACTTCCGCATCAACCCAAACATTGTCCAAAGGACCTGCACTGATCACCGCTTGAGCAGGGGACAAATAGCCACCTTCACGCACGTTTAAGCTCGCGATAACGCCATCAGCAGGCGCTTTGATTTCAATGGTTTGCGATGCTTTACCACTACGAGTAATGGATTTGATTTGAGCACGGTCAACACCAAGCGTTACCAAGCGCTCGGTCGCGCCTTTTACAAGACCTTTGCGGCCAGTGCGGTACGCATTCAGCAATTCTTCTTGTGCTTTAACCAGTTCCGGAGAGTAGAGCGTGAACAGCACATCGCCTTTCTTCACTTTCTCACCCACGGCATTGATGTAGAGTTTTTCTACCCAACCCGCCACACGAACGTTGGTTTGCCATAACAGACTTTCATCAAAGGCAATATAGCCAACCGTTTCGATGCGTGGTGATAGTTGTTGTAGTGTCGCGTTTGCGGTTTTAACCCCGAGGTTGTTTTCTACTGAAGGGTCAATAGTCACTGTACCCGGTGCGTCTTGTTCACCGGATAGGTCTTCTGCGTAAACCGGAATCAAATCCATGCCCATTGGGGACTTACCCGGCTTGTCGCGTTTGTAATTCGGATCCATTGGGGCAACCCAGTAAAGCGGATCATTAGAGCTTGCAGCAGATTCGCCACCCATCGCACTCATGTCGTGAGCCGAGCCCGTAAGAAAATGATTAGCACCAAACCCTAAAGCACCACCAACAATCAGCGCGATGGTTGCAATCTTAAATGTTTTCATTGTTTTACCTTATTTTCCCCTTCACATTTGACGCTACAGCGTTGTTGCCTGCTCCCGTTCACCCAAATCACATAGCAGATCTATGCTCATGGGATTCTCTCGTTTGCCGCCTAGCTGTAGCCCCAACTGTCTTGGGGAATCACAAATTAATATGTCGAAATAGAGCGAGCTTCCGGTGAAGCCACTTGGTAGTCGAAACCACCGAGTAGGGTGGCTAAATTGCTGTTTGCGATGTTGAGATCGGTCAGCAGACGTTGTTGCTCTAATTGCAGAGCCAACTCGTCTGTGGTGGCAGAAATCACATCGTTAAACTGCGCTGTGTTGTTTTGATAACCTCGCTCAACGGCTTGAATGCGCGCTTTCGCTTGAGGCAATAAGGTGGATTGATAACGTTCTAAACGCTGGGTTAAGTTGCCGCGATCAACCAGCAAAGTGTTCACCTTGGCATTCATCTGCGTTAGTAAGGTGTCTTTTTGCGATTGTGCCGCACCAACTTGGTATTGAGCGGCCGCGAGATTGCGATCTTGGCGGTCACCTGTGAACAGTGGAATGTCCATGGTGAGGTAAGCGCTAACCAAATCAGAGGCGGGCTCACCCATCATGTTGTCGGCTTGGCGGTAGGCGTACATTACTTCGACGCCAAATTGCGGGTTGTAGGCTTGCTCAGCAATTTCCACCTGAGTTTTATTGGCAGAAATGCTGACGTCGGCCATCTTAACCATCGGGTGTTGGCTGAGTTGCTGATAATGCTTGGTGGAACCCTGACTCGCAGCAAGTTTGCTGTTCAGTGTGTCCCAATTAAGTTGATTGCTCGCGTGCAGAGCCTGTTCGTTTGCTAACCAATCTGACCCCAACCATTCGGAGAGTTGAGAGATAAGACGACGTTGCATTTGTGCGTTGGCTTGCAGTTTCTCATCCAACTTGCTGACTTGAAGTTGGGCGTTAAGCAGATCTTGCGCTTCACTCTTACCAATCGAATAGTTGGTTTGAATAAAGCTTTCCATCTCCTTCATCAACTTGCGGTTCTCAAGCATGATTTGTTCAGCGCGTTGCTGGTAACCAAGTTCTAGCCAAAGTTGAGTCATGCTGTTGGCTACCTCAAGCTCACGAGCATGCACTTGAAGCCCAAGGCCGTCGGCTTGTTGGTTGGCTTTCTTCTGTTGCAAATCAAGGGTAGAGCCACGCTCAAACTGTTGCATTAAACCAACGGAGATGTTGGTCATTGGGTCTTCATCGAATTTGAAGCTGTCGACAGGCAAGCCACCAAAACCCACTTTCAGTTTTGGGTCCATCAAGGTCGCGCTCGCGACGCCCGTTTCACGCATGGCTGCAGATTGCGCTGAGTATTGCTTACGATTGCCATCGTTACTCAAAGCGACGTTGATCAGTTGGGCAAGCTTGGTCGTCGAAGCTCGCTCACTTGATGCGGAATTTTGTGCTGCGTGCGTCTCTTTACCAGCGGCGTTAACCAAGGTTGGCGCAGCGACCAGAGCCACCATAAAAATAGGTGCAGCTAAGCGGTATGGTTTGATATCCATAATCTAAATCCAGTGTTCGCCGGATCGATGGAGGTGCGGATTTTATTGCGGGAACAGTAAAGCCTTGTTACCTCATCGTTCAGGCGCATTAAAACAACCTGCGATACACGCGCAGGGTCGAATGCTAGGACAGATTTAGGCTATAGGAGGTCGGTATAGGTCGCGGCTGACGTGTACGACTGGGGAAGCAACTTCAGGAGTAATAGTTGCGCGATAGACGACGGGCATTGGGCTATTGATAGGATTCGGTAGGGGGACGAAAACTATCGTACACGCGGCAGTACAGCAGGTATGAACCATGCCGGAGCCTCCACCACAGTTCATGCTGGTTTCTCTTGCATCGCCATCTTCGGACATAGAACCGTCAGTCATGGAGACGTCCATCATGCCAGGCATACCGCAGTGTTCGCTGTCACTCATCATAGAAGGATGGTGAGCCATGCCAGTAGACATCATTTGAATATTCATCAACGGCTCACTGTTCACCACACTAGATACCAATAGTACTAGCGACGTGAAGAGAGTTAACCAGATTGTATGCAGCGATTTTAAGTGCATACCCTTTCCCATGTGTTTGATGAAAATGATGAAAACCCTTCGATTCTAAAGGTTAACCTAAGGGTAAGGTCAATCATTTATTACTCTTATTATCAAAATAGTCCAACCCTTCAGTTTTCGCACTTTTGAGGGAGTAAAACGTTTGTTAAACACCGAGTGTTGAAAGTTAGCGAAAGAAGCCCTCGCTTTTTATGACACGTGAAAAATGTGGTTTATAAGTTTTACATCACACTAACTTGTCTTACAAATGATTATCCTTATAGAATGCATGGTTTTACTTGTGCAGATTTGGATTTGCTTTGCTGCGGGGGTTGCATGATAGAAATTGTCATCGATGGAAAATATAGAATTGTAGAAGAGGGTCTAACCCTTTTAGAAGCAGCAAAAGTGTGTGGGGTCGAGATCCCATCGCTGTGCGGAATGAACAAAAGTAATGAAAAAGTACCGTGTGACTTGTGTGTAGTTGAAGTCGAAAGTGGCGGTACTAAGCGTGCGTGTGAGCTCGAAGTTTACCGCGGCCTTAATGTGGTCACGCAATCAGAACAATTAAGCGAGCACCGCAGAAAAGCACTCAACCGCATCATGACGGACCATTACGCCGATTGTGAAGCGCCATGTAAAACCGCGTGTCCTGCGGGCGTGGATATCCAATCGTACCTTTATCACATCGCACAGAACGACCATCAAAAAGCGATTGAAGTGATTAAGCGTACGCTTCCTATGCCGTTATCGATTGGCCGCGTATGCCCTGCATTTTGTGAGAGCGAATGTCGCCGTTCGCTAGTCGATGAGCCAATCGCAATTCGTCAGCTAAAACGTCATGCCGCGGATGCAGATCTGTCTGCGCATGAAGCCTATGTGCCAGAAAAGAAACCAAGCAAAGGTTTGAAGATTGCCGTCGTCGGCAGTGGTCCTGGTGGTCTCACGGCTGGCTACTATCTATCGAACGAAGGCTACGACGTTACGGTCTTTGAATCCATGCCAAAAGCGGGCGGTTGGTTGCGTTACGGTATTCCTGAATACCGTTTACCAAAAGACATTCTCGATAAAGAAATCGAACTGATGTGCCGTAATGGCATGCAAGTTCACACCAATCAAAAGCTGGGTGTGGATTTAACGCTTTCTCAATTGAGTGAAGAATACGACGCGGTGTGTTTGGCTGTCGGTGCGTCTCAAGCGGTCGAAATGCACTACACAGGCAGTGACCTTGAAGGTTGCTACTTAGGCGTTGATTACCTAAAAGATTACGTTACCGAGCAAAACTATGTAACAGGTCAGAAAGTCGCGGTGATCGGTGGTGGTAACACGGCAATTGACTGTGCTCGTACTGCGCGTCGCGCTGGTGCAGACACCACGTTGATTTATCGTCGTACACGTGACGAAATGCCGGCAGAATACTACGAGATTGTCGAAGCGGAACATGAAGGGGTGAAATTCCACTTCTTGACTAACCCTGCAGAAAACCTTGCCGATGAAACCGGACGTGTGAATGCGATTCGTCTAGAGCGCATGGCGTTGGGTGAGCCGGATGCATCTGGTCGTCGAAGCCCTAAACCAACCGGCGAGTTCTTCACCGAAGAGTTCGACACCGTAATTGCGGCAGTATCGCAAAAGCCAGACCTGAGCTTCCTAGAAGGTGAAGACTTATCTATTCCGCTTACGCGCTGGAACACCTCTGATGCAGATGAAAAGACCATGCACACCGGCACGGGTAACATCTTCAGTATTGGTGATTTCCGCCGTGGTCCAGCAACGGCAGTTGAAGCCGTGGGTGATGGCCGCGTTGCGGCAAAAGCCATTGTTCTGTTTTTGAATGGCGATATGGCCGATATGCCAAAGGCGGCGTTCAACTCGCGCAAAGAGAAGAAACTCTCTCAAGTCGATCCGCTTCACTTCGAGAACATCCAGAAAGTCGCTCGATCTATCATGCCAGAATTGACTCCAGCACAACGCGAGCAAAGCTTCGCTGAAGTGGAGTTGGGCTTTGATAACGAAGAAGCGATGCAGGAAGCCGCGCGCTGTCTAGAATGTGGTTGTCAGGCAAATACCGATTGTGCGCTGCGTGATTACTCCACCGAATATGAAGCCGAGCAAAGCTTTGACTTCTCCTTGCAGATTAAATCGCATCAAGATTGGTTAGATCTCCGTGCGAAAGACTTGCGTCATAAGTACGAAGTTGACCGTAGCTCTGAGTTTATTGAGTTTGATGCTAACCGCTGTATTAGCTGTGGTCAGTGCATCCAAGCGTGTCGCGACAAAGCCGTGCACGGTGTACTGAACTTCGTGTGCGATAAACAAGGTCGTCCGGCATTACGTCCTGACGATCGTCCGCACTTTGGAAGTAACAAGAATGGCTTAACCCTAATGGGTGATTCGAACTGCGTGCAATGTGGCGCGTGTGTTCAAGTGTGTCCAACGGGCGCGATGGTCGATAGTCGTGACCGTTCACAAGGTCGTACTGAAGATCTGAAAGCGGTCGACACCATTTGTACATACTGTGGTGTGGGTTGTAAGTTGACTATGTTCGTGGACGAAACAACCAATACGATTCGTTACGTGAAAGGCGGTGACTCGCCGGTGAACCAAGGCATGCTGTGTGTGAAAGGGCGCTTTGGTTTTGATTTCATTGGCAGTGAAGAGCGTCTTACCACGCCATTGATTCGTAAAGATGGTTGGTTGCAGCCTGCAAGTTGGGAAGAGGCGATTCAACTGATTGCGAGCAAGTTCTCTGGCATCAAGCAAGATTTTGGCAGCAACGCATTAGCGGGTTTCTCTTCAGCGAAAACCACCAACGAAGACAACTACGCGTTCCAAAAATTTGTCCGTCGTGAACTAGGCACTAACAACGTCGACCACTGTGCGCGTTTGTGTCACGCATCGAGTGTAACCGGTCTTGAAGCGTCACTGGGTAGTGGTGCAATGACCAACGACATTCCAAGCATTAAGCACTCTGATGTGATCTTTATTATTGGTTCGGATACCACATCGGCGCACCCGATTATCGCTTCACACATCAAACAAGCCATTCGTCATCACGGCGCTCGTTTGATTGTAGCTGACCCGAAACGTGTCGATATGGCAGAGCATGCTGAGTTGTACATGGCGCACCGTCCGGGTACGGATGTGATGCTCCTGAACGGCGTCATGCAACAGATCATCAAGAACGGTTGGTACGATCAAGAGTACATCGAAGAACGTGTCGACGGCTTTGATACCTTACTGCAAGAGGTGATGTCGCCAGCTTACAACCTCGATAAAGTGGAGTTGGTTACAGGCGTAAAAGCCGAAGACATTCAAGCAATGGCGCGCATGATCGGTACGGCAGATCGTACCGCTGTGTACTACTCGATGGGTATTACTCAGCACACGACAGGTCATGACAACGTGCGTTCTATCGCTAACCTGCAGCTGCTGTGTGGCAACATCGGTATTGAAGGTGGTGGCATTAACCCATTGCGTGGTCAATCTAACGTGCAAGGCGCGTGTGATATGGGCGCTTTGCCAAACAGCTTCCCGGGCTACCAAAAGGTATACAACCCAATTGTGCGTCAGAAGTTTGCGATTGAATGGAACGCGCCAAATCTGCCTTCTGAGCAAGGTCTAACCCTGACAGAAATCATTGATGCGGCTTGCCATCGTGACGTCCGTGGTATGTACATCATGGGTGAGAACCCAGTGTTGAGTGACCCGAACCAAGCGCATGTGATTGAAGGTTTAGAAACGCTCGACTTCTTGGTGGTTCAAGACATCTTCCTAACGGAGACTGCACAATACGCGGATGTGGTTCTGCCTTCTTGCTCGTTTGCAGAGAAAGCGGGTCACTTCACCAATACGGAGCGTCGTGTTCAGCGTGTGAATCCGGTTGTCACGGCACCGGGTGAGGCAAAAGAAGATTGGTGGATTATTCAAGAAATCGCCAATGCCATGGGCAGTGATTGGGATTACCACTGCGTGTCTGATATCACCAATGAAATTGCACGAGTGACGCCTCAATACGCGGGACTTCGTTGGGATGCCATTACGCCAAACGGTGTGCAATGGCCGAGCAACAAGAACAACCCGGCAGGTACTCGCATCATGCACCAAACCCAGTTTACTCGTGGTAAAGGGCAAATGGTGGGCGTACCGTTCCGTTATGCGGCTGAGCTGCCAGATGAAGAGTATCCACTGGTGCTTACTACAGGTCGTGTACTTGAGCAGTTCCACACTGGCACCATGACGCGCAAAACCAAAGGGTTGGATAACCTTGCTGGCCCTCGCGCAATGGTTAGCGTGGAAGACGCAGAAGCACTTGGCATCAGTAATGGTCAGCGTCTGACAGTGTCTACACGTCGCGGCAGCATTGAGATTGATGCCTTTGTGACTAAGCGTATTCAAAAAGGTGTGGTGTTCATTCCATTCCACTTTGTTGAATCGCCGGTGAACCGTTTAACGACAACGGCGACTGACCCGCATGCGAAAATCCCTGAGTTCAAGGTCGCAGCGGTTAAAGTGGAAGTGAGCGAGAAAACAACGCAGACAGAGTCTCTCGAAGATAGTTACCAACACGTTTAAATTCGGTGAGTCGCGTTGTTGTGGTCACTGACAATTTGAGCCTAGTTGATGGGCGGATAATCTAATCTTGATTTCCGCTCTCACTACATTCACTCGGATTGTCTTTTTCTTCAAACTCCTTTTACTTTTCTGTTATCACCGCGCTCCGGTTAGTTTTCCCTTCTTACTTCTTACTGTCTCTATGGCGTATTTTTGTTCAAGCCCATGATGAGAGTGCAATAAAGTTTGTTGTTGAGCTTGTCATAGAATTGACTGTCTCTGACTGTCCTCTGTTATTTGGGCAAGTTCTATAACCTAAACTTTGCTCGCTTCCTATACTGAATTAACGAAGCAAGATTTTTATAACAACAAGAGGAAGCTTGTATGACAAGAACAACCTCATTTGCACTCGTTTTATTACTTATGTGCGCATACTTTGGTTACAACCGTTATTATGTATACCCCCAGCAGTTGGAAACACAGGCGAAGTCCATGCTAATACAAATGGCAAATCGCGAAGAGTGGGTCGATGTGTTTGAGATGATGAATCGCGTAGACGCGCACAAGGGCCATTTGGAACTTGTTGCTGACGTGACATCCTCTGATGGTCAGCGTGCGTACAGTGAAGGTATTATCACGTATACGGATCGCGAAGGCGTTGTCTGTAAACAGGTAGTGTTCAACTTTAAAATAAACTCTTTGAAAAACTACAATATTTCCGATTTACGAGATTGTTCCTACGGCGAGTACTATTAATATTGTCTGAGAGTTGAGCTCGATAGCACAGTGTATGAATACACAAACAAAAAATAGCCCTTCGTTGGGGCTATTTTTGTTTTTAAGGAATGAACGCAATATCGTGGGATTAGTCGAGTGATTTTTTGAAGCGAAATGAAGCGACAATAAGGCCGATAACGGTGAATCCAAGTAACCAAACTGTATCTCGCCATAGCTCCATTAGGTCTGCACCACGCAACACCACACCACGAATAATGCGCATAAAGTGAGTGGCAGGCAGGGCTTCTGATATCCATTGTGCCGCGACGGGCATTCCTTCATAAGGGAACATAAATCCGGACAGAAGAATCGACGGCAAAAGAATAAACACCGTCATTTGCATTGCTTGAAGCTGTGTCGTCGCAATGGTGGATATCACCAGACCTAAGGTTAAACTCGCGGCGATAAACAACAGCGTGCCAAACAATATCTGACTAATGGCGCCGTTTATCGGCACACCAAATATCCAGTGCCCCAAGCCTAAAATGATAAACACCTGTATCAGACCAACAAAGATGTAGGGAATGATCTTCGCCACCATGAGTTCGATGGAGTGGATTGGCGTAGTAATCAGTAACTCTAAATTGCCGCGTTCCCGCTCACGAACAATGGCTGCACTAGTGAACAAGATCATCGTCATAGTCAGAATCACGCCCAATAAACCGGGGACAATGTTCACCGCCGAGCGCCGACTCGGGTTGTAATACAGCGCAACTTCAAAGGTTTTGGTTGGGGCAGGGCGTATCTCAAAATCAAAATCCGTTAACGGCATGGTTTGTAGCGAGAGAATCGCAGAGCTGATCATGGTGTCTGAACCATCCACAATCCACTGTCCAAGTTCTCGACCTTGCACCATACGTTGGGTTAAGTCGCTAGGCAGAATCAAAGCCGCTCGTACCAAGCCGTCTTGAATGGCTTGCTCGGCTTCTGATGCGGTAGCGAAGGTTTCGACCACATCGACCACTTGTGTGACTTTGACGGACTCGGTAATCACGCGCCCGGCAGTACTGCCACTTTGATCGACGACGCCAACGGGAATGTTGCGAATATCGGTATTAATGGCAAAGCCGAACAGCAGGAGCTGAATCAACGGGATCATCACGACCATGCCAAAGGTAATGCGGTCACGTGAAAGCTGACGGATCTCTTTGATCATTACCGCTTTCATACGGGCAATAGATTTCATCATTGGCGACCTTCTCCCGTAACACTGACAAACACATCTTCCAAGCTCGGGCGAGCAATGTTCATCTCGCAGCCCTCAAGCTCTGGAAAGGTTTGGGTTAACCATTCGATCGGTTGTTCGATGTGCTGGTGGATCAAAATGCGTAAGCGAATGCCGAGCTGTGCGGCTGAGCGTACCTCTTCACGCTGAATGACTTTCTCTTTGAGCTCGCGTAAGTTATCCGCTTTGACTTCGACGATGTTAACGCCCATTTGCGCCATGAGTTCTTCTGGCTCACCATCGGCGCGGATTTCCCCGGCTTCCATAATAGCCAGACGATGACAGCGCTCTGCTTCGTCCATGTAGTGCGTTGTGACCAAAATCGTGGTGCCTTGGTCAGAGAGATCAAACAATTGCTCCCAGAAATCGCGTCGGTTCTCTGGGTCAACCGCAGATGTGGGTTCATCGAGAAACAACAGTTCTGGTTTGTGCATGGTCGCTGCGGCGAGAGACAAGCGTTGTTTCTGGCCGCCACTCATTCCGCCGACGCGCTGTTTACGCAACTGGTCGAGACCGTAGGTGGATAGTTGTTCTTCGATGCGAGCTTTTAGGGCCTTGGTTTCCATACCAAAGATTTGTCCAATAAACTCAAGATTCTCTTGAACCGTCAGATCATCATAAAGCGAGAACTTTTGCGTCATGTAGCCAATCTTGAGGCGCAGAAGCTCAGATTGTTTTGGGATCTCTAGCCCGAGTACATCGACATTGCCTTCGCTTGGGCTAAGTAAGCCAGTTAACACACGAATAGTTGTCGATTTGCCACAGCCGTTAGGACCAAGAAAACCATAAATACTGCCTTTGGGCACATTAAGCGTGATGTTGTTGATGGCGGTGAAGTCACCAAACTTCTTCACCACATTTTCAGCTTGAATCACGTATTCGGTCATTGGCTTACTCCACCAAATCCACTTGCGCTGGAATACCCGAAGGCAAGGATTGTGCGGAGTCTTGTAGGTCGACTTCTGCTAGGTACATCAAACGCGAGCGTTCTTCCTCGGTGAGCGCGAAATAAGGCGTGAATGAAGGCTCAGTCGCTACCCAACGAACGGTGCCGCTATATGGTTGCTCAACGCCATCTACATGCACGTTAACCGTTTTACCCGGCACAAAGTTGACTCGATAATTGGCAGGAACATAAACACGGGCGTATGGGACGCGGCTCGCTTGAATTACGGCAACAATGCCATTCACAGGAACGCGTTCACCAAGGTTAAACGGTAGGTTATCTAACAAGCCATCTCGCGTGGCCGTGATGGTGAGTTCTGCCAGCTTTTGTTCTTGCAGTGCTACATCGGCTTTTGCAGCCATGAGTGCGGCTTTCGCTTGTTCAATATCTTCAGGACGAGAGCCAGCGGTCAGTTTGCTGAACTCTTCTTGTGAGGAGTCTAGCTCTGCACGGGCAGAATCTCTGGCTGCTAAAGCGGTGTCTTTTTCTGATTGACTGATGAGTTTCTTGCGAACTAACTCCGCTTTACGTTGGTAGTTCTTTTGCGCTTCAACCAATTGAGCTTCCGCTCTGGCAACGCGTGCTTGCGCTGCTGCAATGTCTTCTGGTCGCTCACCATTGGTCAATTTTAAAAGATAAGCGTCAGCCTTGGCTTGTTCAGCTACGGCGTGAGCTAAAACGGCTTCTTGGTTCTTTGTATCGAGCTGAACCAGCACTTCTCCTTCGGTGACTTGGCTGCCTTCCTTAATGGGTAGGGCACGAATTATCTCGCTAGAGGTGGCAGTGAAGGTTACGCGGTCACGTTCTAATGTGCCAAGGGCTTGCTGTCCGTCATCTTTGGAACAGGCAGTTACAAGAGTCAGGGCTAGGGTGCCAAGAATGATTCGCTTCATCATGCGACGCTTCCTCTAAGAAGGTGAGCTCGAACTCGTATCAAGCTATAGAAGAGTATGGGACTGCATTCAGTGTAACGTGAGTCAGTTTTGTCCGGCTAGGAAGTTAATTCCTTCAATATTCATCAATTGATTAATTATTGAAACTGGCTTTATCCTGCTGAAGCCGTGCTTTACTTGGCTCTTTTAAGTTGATTACATGAATATCATTTAAACAAAAATCTTGCCTTTCATGTAGAGCACGCCGTCGCCAGATACTCTTACTTGTTCGCCAGTAACTTCACAATGCAAAATTCCTCCGCGCTGAGAAGCTTGATAAGCAACCAGTGATGTTTTGCCTAATTCTTCTGCCCAGAATGGTGCTAATCCAGCGTGAATCGAGCCGGTTACTGGGTCTTCGTCACCACCATTTGCAGGCCAAAAGTAACGAGATACAAAGTCTTGTTGATCGCCTTTTGCGGTAACGACCACATCGTAAGGAGCGAGTGTCTTGAGGTGCTCTGAACGGTATTGAACCTCAAGTACCTCCTGTTGGCTGTCGACCACCACGAAATACGCTTGAGGGCTAAGCAGTACGCGTTCCACATCGCAACTTAAGCCTTCAATTAATGCTAGGGGAATCTCAGAAACGGCTTTTGGAGGACGAGCAGGAAACGTCATCTCGATCTTACCTTGCGCATTCTTCTCCACGGTGAGGGTTCCTACTTCCAGAGTATGAAATTCAATCGTGCCATTAATGCCAAGCTCATCAAACAGCACTAACGAAGAGGCCAGTGTGGCGTGTCCACAAAAGTCGATTTCAGTTATAGGAGAGAACCAACGAATCTCATATCGGTTTGCGCCAATGGATTTTAGAAAAGCCGTTTCCGACAAGTTGTTTTCTGTCGCGATATTTTGCATCAATTCTGGGGCTAGCCATTCCTCTAACGGTATCACCGCTGCTGAGTTGCCTTTGAATTGCGTATCGGTGAAGGCGTCCACCACGTTGATATCCAATTCCATTTTCCTTCCTTGTTCCGTGAGCGATTAATTAGCATAAACCAAGTGCAATTAAGAGAGTAAGAAATTTGTGTTAGAATCTTAAAGTGTCAAAATTATAGATTATTTTGTGTTTTTTGATACTTACTGACAAGAATTCGGACTGCTGGGTACTTACACTAGTGTTGAATTCATTGAAAGGAAGAAAAACATGAAAGCGATCTACAAATCAGTTTTGGCATTGAGTGTTTTTGCGGTCGGTTCTGCCCATGCATTTGAACTCGTGAGTAGAGATATTCAAGAAGGCCACCCGATGGCGAAGACATTTGAATACTCTGGTTGGGGATGTGATGGCGGGAATCAATCACCACAATTGATGTGGAAAGAAGCTCCAAAGGGCACAAAAAGTTTTGCGATCACCGTGTATGACCCCGACGCGCCAACAGGCAGTGGTTTTTGGCATTGGATAGCGTTTAATATTCCATCCACCGTTAGCGAACTGCCTCGAGGCATTGATATGAACAAGTTAGGCGGCAAAGAATCTCGTATTGACTACGGCACAACGGGGTTCGGCGGCGCGTGTCCTCCAAAGAATGATGGGATGCATCGTTACCAGTTTACGGTGTGGGCATTGCCAACTGAAGAACTGAAATTGGATGAAAACACGCCACCAGCCATTGTAGGGTTTACTTTGAATAGTGTTGCTTTGGGTAAAGCGACATTAACCACGACTTACACGCGATAATTGAATATAAGGGGAGAGAATGGGTCACCAATATCAGGTTACGC
This sequence comes from Vibrio sp. 1402, assembly GCF_033340275.1. Classification (NCBI taxonomy): domain Bacteria; kingdom Pseudomonadati; phylum Pseudomonadota; class Gammaproteobacteria; order Vibrionales; family Vibrionaceae; genus Vibrio; species Vibrio sp. 1402. Next base: position 103,659 of record NZ_JAWOWE010000011.1, on the reverse strand, counting down.
TGTTTCGTGCGGGGCAGCAGCAGAAGCTTCGTAATGTCAGGATTCACTCCCCAAGCCTTATTCAGATTGTTAAGGGGAGTAAACATCTTTTCTGGAAAGATGAAGTACTCGACATCCATCATCCAAATATCATGCTTTGTGAAGCAAATGCATCCCTAAATTTTGAAAATCTTCCTCTACAAGGGCGATTTCTTTCTCGAATGTTCAGTTTTTACTGTGTGCCTAGCGATGAAATGTTGGAGCTAAGCATGAGCAACGCATTAGGAAACTATGTACCCGTTGTTGAGACAGATAAAGCATTGCAAGCGACGTTAAATGCTTTGTTTTCGTTTGAGCGGGAAAGCTTAAGTGAAGCGACACAACGCTATTGGATTATGGGCCTATATCAGCAGCTAGCTGAGAGAGGGTTATTGCATCGGTTATTCTCGAGTTCACATATCTCTTTTAGTCAGAAACTTAGTCGTTACTTATCGCGCTCTCCAGGGGAGGAGCATCCATTAGACATGGTCGCGGGGCACTTTGCTATGAGCCGAGCAACATTGATACGCAAACTGAAACAAGAAGGTACCCAGTATCGTGAAGTATTGGCGGAAGTGCGCTTAAATCACGCACTTTACTTGATGCAAAATGGCTCGTATAACGTTGCTATGCTCGCACAGTTGTGTGGTTATCAGTCAGAGGGGCGTTTTAGCCAACGCTTTAAAAGTAAGTTCGGCCTAACGCCCAGCGAGTATATTAAAACGGTAGTGAGTTAATGTTTTACCGCTTTTGTATTTTTTGTGCTTTTTAGGTTAGCCATAATATTTGGCTTTCATTCGCAATGCTACATTCACCAAAGCAATCAACACAGGCACTTCGATCAGCGGGCCAATGACACCAGCAAAAGCTTGGTCTGAGTTTAGTCCAAACACCGCGATAGAAACCGCAATAGCCAATTCAAAGTTGTTGCCTGTTGCCGTGAAAGCAATCGACGCGTTTTTGTCGTAGTCAATGCCCATTTTCTTACCAACGAAGAAGCTGACAAAGAACATCAACACAAAGTAAATAGCCAGTGGAATTGCTACACGGAATACATCCATTGGCAGTTCAAGAATCATCTCACCTTTTAAGCTGAACATCAGTACGATGGTCGCAAGTAGGGCGATAAGGGTAATTGGTGAAATGCGTGGGATGAACACGTCGTTGTACCATTGCTCACCTTTCGCAGCGACCAGCCATTTACGGCTTAGAAAGCCCGCTAGGAATGGGATACCAAGGTAAATCAGAACGCTTTCCGCGATGTCCATCATCGAGATATCAACCACGAAACCTTCGTAACCAAAGACTGGTGGCAACACAGTGATGAATAACCATGCCATCACACTGTAAGTCACGATTTGGAAAGCGCTGTTTAGTGCAACTAGGGCTGCACCGTATTCTTTGTTACCGCCACCGATATCGTTCCATACCAATACCATGGCAATACAACGAGCAAGACCAATCAGAATGATACCAACCATGTAACCCGGATGATCACCTAGGAAAGTCAATGCAAGGATGAACATCAAAATAGGGCCGACAATCCAGTTCATGACCAAAGACAGCGTGATCGCTTTTTTATCTTTCGTCACTGTGCCTAGCAAGTTGTAGTTCACCTTTGCGAGTGGCGGGTACATCATCAAAATCAAACCAATCGCTAGCGGTACGTTTGTGCTACCAACTGACATTGACTCGTTCCACTCAGCAACTTGAGGGAATACTGCGCCAATACCTACACCGATTGCCATTGCCACAAAAATCCACACCGTTAGGTAACGGTCCAAGAAGCTCATTTTGTCGCTGGCACTATTTAAAACTTGAGTAGTCATAGTGTTCTCTTATTCGTTTATCGTCGAAAGGCGATAGTTAAAGGTATAGTTTATCTCTGCACGCCTGAACAGCGTGCAAAGGGCATTAATCAAATAACTTGGAAAATCCTAGATTGAACTGATCAAACGCGTCGCGTTGAATGCGGTAACACACCTTAGGTGGGTTTGGCTCGGCGCTGATAAAGCCTGCTTGCTTTAGAATACGCAAGTGCTCGGAAACAGTAGATTGCGCAAGACCCAGTTCAGAAACCAAATCACTGTTCAAACAACCGCCCATGGTATCGAGCGTGTGCAGGATATGCAGAATGCGCAAACGTGCTGGATGCGACAAAGCTTTTGCTTGCGCTGCTAGAGTTTGTTCTTTCTCGAGCTGTTGTTGCGTTGTCTGAAAAACGACTTCGCACGTGTCCTTGCACTTATCACTCATTCGCTGGCCTTAATAGTTAATCGTCGAATTGCGATAAAGTGTACGCCTGCTCTGTGGAAGATGCAACAAAACGATGAAAAAATTAATCGTGAAATAACGATGGATAAAAAGTTGAAAAAATATATCTTTTAAAAACAGTGATATAATTAAAAACTAAGTAGGTTACTAAAAGTTAACTAATTGCACTATATTTCTAGGTTACCATAATAAACCACATCCGACGCACAATGGTTACTGCGTCATCTTGTGAACTTATTTAAAGGTAATCCCATGAGCAACGTACTGATCATCAATGCACACGAACCATCACCATATTCAGAAGGTCGTCTAAATGCTTCTCTTGTCGACAAAGCACAGACGCTTCTGCAAGCAAAAGGCCATGAGGTTCGCGTTGTGACAATGCAAGATGAGATCAACGTAGATGAGCAACTCGCACACTTTGAGTGGGCTGATCGCGTGATCATCCAAAGCCCAATCAACTGGATGTCTGTGCCTTGGTCATTCAAAAAATACATGGACGACGTGTTTACTGCGGGTATGGGCGGCGCACTATGTGCATTCGATGGCCGTAGCGCAGAAGAACCAAAGAAAAACTATGGTACAGGCGGCACTCAAACCAACAGCAAATACATGCTGTCACTGACATTCAACGCGCCAGAAGAATCGTTTGATGATGAGAGCGAATACCTATTCCAAGGTAAAGGCGTGGACGATTTGATGCTCCACATGCACGCTAACTTCCGCTTCTTTGGTATGTCAGCACTGCCTACATTTGCTTGTTACGACGTGATGAAGAACGCAGATATCGAAAACGATTTTGTTCGTTTCGAAGCTCACATTAACGAAAACTTCTAATCCTTTTAGAAAGATAGTGCGAACTGAATGATGAATTGAGATGGACTGCTGCATGCGGTCCATTTTTATTTGTTTGCGGCGAGGTGACGTTTTTATTACTCTAAAGCACTAAATGTATCTAGCTTACTTTTCGTTACCTAGATTAGGTGCGTATCTTGAGGTGTATTGTGGAAAGCAGAATCAGTGTAGATAGCAAAGGTCGTAAGTCAGTGGCGAACGTATGTGCGGAGCCATGTGCTATCGAGAAAGGGATGCGTCTAATTGGTGGTAAATGGAAAGGTTCTCTGATTTATCATTTGAAAGACGGCCCAGTTCGTTTCAATGACTTAGCACGCATGCTAGGCGGTGCAAGTAAAAAGATGATCGACCAACGCCTTAAAGAGCTAGAAGCGGAAGGTATGGTGGTGCGCAAAGTGATCAGCGACCGCCCAATTGCCGTAAGCTATGAACTAACAGAGTTCGGCCGTACCGCACTTAAGATTCTTGATGATTTGCGAATTTGGTCTGAAAAGCATCAAATTGAGCTTCGTTAAGACCAAAGTAGTTAATCGCAAACGTTACTCTCTTTTGAAAGCTGATTAACAATACATCGCCGTTTATACCCAAGTAACTTAGATGTGCTTCATTTAAATCGTAATTTGTTTCGTAAAACAACGTACTCTTTCGAGTCAGGCATATCGAGGCTACTTGAGCATAATCGTACTTTTTAAGTTTTTGATTTTTAGTTATTATTTTATCATACTTAATAAGTTGTAGAATAAATCACTCACTTCAGTTGAATTTAAAAAAGCACTATTTAATTCCAGTTTCTTTTCAAAATCGGAATATTTATCGAATTCCTCTTTCTCAACTAAACCTATTGGTGATTTGTCGTTAACGTGGTTTTCATATTTTTTGATGGTATATAATTTAGACTTTTCGTCAAAATATTGAATTATCTTAATGTTAACGTCAGGTCTCTCCGTATTATACGTGATCGTAATTTTTTCATAATCTTTATTAATCGGAGTCGTAAGCCCTGTAGGGTAGATGATTTTAAACCCATTAATGTCATTCTTCTTCGTGCTTTTATAATGTTTTGAGTATGAAAAGTTTTCAATTGCACTTTTAGTGACGATAATTGACTCACCTTTCTTTAAACCGTATTCGGTACATTCATAATCGTCGACAACCGTAGAATTTCTTTTCTTTTCAATCAGGTAGGACATGCTTGCAGATGTCCCTCCGTGTTCCGGTTTTTGTTGGTTTACAGAACAATAGAAATGACCTTTGTCCACCGTCATTGCGTTGACTTGTTCCGGATTTGAAATGGTGGGATGTATATCTTTTGCTGGATCGTTGTCGCTTCCTCCTGAACCGCATCCAACTAATCCGATACAAACGGCCATATAAAGCAAAGAGATTTTATTCATACTGTATTTCTCAATTAAGATGTGTGATTGCAAATAACGATTAATTACATTTTTATAAAGTGAAATGTTTTTTATTTTAATTGAACGGTGTTTTATTGGTAGTTTAATCGTTTGCTTTTATTTTGTCTCTTACGGTATCTATGTTTTCATTTATGGTATGAATTATTAGATTTGCACAATTGTGAGTTGCAATAGGATAATAATCGCTAGCCAACTACTTGTGTAGGTACCGTTATGATTTATATATCCGTTAAGTCTAAGTTTTTAGTCTTAATTTCATGTATTTATCGTGAAAGTGACTTAGAAGTAAATAACTAACGTTGTTTGAGGGGAGCCTGGGCTTCACTGATCTTGTTTTTCATCAAGGCGTTGTATAATGAACAAGGACTCTATTTCCAACTTGTTGATACATATCAGATCTCACGGATCTGATATGCATTCCAAGTTATTCTCACTAAGGCAAGAATCCTAGCTTATTTAAGGATAGAAAGTTTACTTGGGTGTAGAAGATATTAGTAATCCAATGTGCCACGGATAGGGTAGTTATTGTTTGGATCGCGAATCCATGCCAATCCGCGTGATAGCGCGCCAAGCTCAGGGCGAACAAACGGGTTGTTTGAAATATCCACCACGTGTAAGTCGCCGTGTTCATTCACCACAAACAGACCTGGTTCTGCGAAATTATGATCGGTTTCCTGTTCAGATCGAGGAATAGATACATACAAGCCTAGCGTTTTCATTTGTTCTTCGGTCAGGCCGTAAGCGATAGGGAAGCTGATTTCGAGTTTCTCTAGATGCCCCTCTAGCTGTGCTTTTGAGTCGCCAGAAACGGCAAGAATATCGACGCCAGCATCAGCGAAAGCCTGTTTGTAACTCTCAAGCTCGTTGAGGTACTTAGTACAAAGAGGGCAGTGTTTACCACGATAAACGAATACTGCTCGCCAAGTCGCATCACCTTGCGGCTGACCCAACGTTACGCTTGAACCATCTAGCAAAGTGGCTTGAAGATGAGGGAAGCTGTCGCCCGCTTTAAGTTTCACTGAAGTTGCCATATTGACTCCCGAATTGGTGGTGTATATCCATGAATGCCCCTTTCTCAACAAAGCGATTGGGGGATGAGACTTCAATGTAGACTCTGTTTTGCGGTGTTTCAACTAGTTAACTTTTAGTAACCTGCAATAAGGTAGTAGAGTGCAAAAGATGAAAAAGCAGAACTTAAGATACAACGAAGTGGGGGTGTAGTATCAGGAGCTAAGTTCTGCTTGAGGTTAGGCTATGACCACTGGAACATATCGTTAAGATAAACCAGAGTCATCACTTCTATTTTATTACTCGATTGAGCTAGGCGTTGCTGAAAAAAGTACGCCATCATTGGCTTCTTCATTTTTTCCTCCTTTAGCTGACGAGTAAATTATGTGTATAAAAGGGGATATAAAAAAGAGAGTGCTTTTGTTGGCTTTTTTCCTAATAACGTAAATATATGGGGCTTTAAAGCCGAATTTGGAGGTTAATTGTGGAAAAGGGGAACAGATAATTAGGAAGTTTTCTTATTTTATTACCGCCAACTTAAGTAAACTATTCCTATCCACAAACTTCACAGATCTAAGGTTGATTCAGTGTCTGATCTCAATTTGTTTCGCTATTACCAACGATTACTCTCGTTTAGCGTTGGTGATGAAACAAAAACCACGTTACAGGACATTGCCGACATCATGTTCACTTCTTCTCGGCATGCTCGTAGCCTGCTAACGCAGATGCAGCAGAAGGCGTGGTTGAGCTGGCACCCGAAAGCTGGGCGGAACCAACGATCGACTCTTATTCTGAATATGGAGTTAGACGTTTTAAAAGAGAGCTTGGCTCTTGAACGTATCAAGTTAGGCAAGTATGAAAAAGCACTGGCGATATTAGATGAAGACGAAATGGCATTTGGCCGTTTGTTAAAAACAACGTCTGGTGCTTCTGTGCAAGAAGGACAGCTCAATATTCAATTAACCTATAAGCGAATGTTTGAGCGCGTCGTTCCACATCAACTTCAGCGTAGCAGCGAACGTTTCTTATTAAGGCAAATCTATTGTTGCTTAGTTTCGAGTGATCACAATGGGAAAGTGCAACCAGAACTCGCACATCACTGGCGTTATGACGAAGACACCTACGAATGGACTTTCTACCTTCGTCCAGGTCTGACTTTTCATAATGGTAATTCCATTGATGCAGAAACAGTGGTTAGCTTGTTTGCAAAGTTGAGTTCACTACAGTACTACGAAAAAGAGTTGGCACATGTTGCTAACATTACTGCGCCAACGCCATTGAAAGTTGTTTTTAAGCTTAATCGAGCTGACTTGGGCTTTGCTGGACTTATTTCTGGAGTGAAATACGGCATTCAACCAGTAAGCCAAGTTAACGTAGCGAATAACAAGCTGGTGGTCGGAAGTGGCCCATTCTCTGTTGTCGAGCACAATGAAAGTCGTTTAAAACTGCAAGCATTTAATGGTTATTATGCATGTAGAGTTCTAACGGATTTGGTGACTATCTGGATTGTTAATGACGAGCAAATGGAGAACCCGTCATTGGCAGCAAATACGTTGCAAAGGGATACTTCGCCCGAGGAGGATTTGTGTGGACACTATATGTCGACGCAAAACCGAGAAAACTCATCGGCGAGCAAGCGTAGTCGAATAGAAGATGGTTGCTTATTCGCCTTATTTAATCAGCACGCTAAGCACAAACTCTCTTTAGCGCAGCGCCGTTATATTAGTGAGCTAATTCAACCTGAGCACTTGGCCGAAGTGATGCGCCGCGAGAATATTGTATTTGGGAGTATACCCGCTTATAACCTGCTACCAGGTTGGAAGCCAGTGCTCCGTCCGTTCAGTGAGCCGCTTAAGTTACCTAAACACATTACGATAGCCGGATATAACTATACCGCGTTGCGTCGCTGTGCGCGGGCTATTTCTAATCGTTTGGTGAGTGTTGGCAGTAAAGTAGAAATTGTTATGTATTCCTATCGTGAGCTGAACGAGAAAGCTAAGAATGGTGAGCTAAATGAGACGATGGTCGTGACGAACATAAACCTAGATGATAATCGTCATGCCTCAGCGTTCACGAACTTCTTCAGCAACGCTGTGCTATTCCACACTTTGGGAGAGAAGAACGCACAATGGTTAGATGAACAACTACAGAGAGTCAGATCTTTCGTTCCACTTGAGGACTACCTTAATGCATTGGAGCCAATTGCATCGACGTTGATCAGCGAATACTGGATTGCACCCATGTTCCACCATACACAAACTTTGCGTTTCCAAGGTGTTTTAGAAGACGTCGCTCTTACTAACTGGGGTTGGCCAGATATTCGCTCGGTGTGGTCTGCGGATTAACTGCCTTAGTTACATAGCAAAGTGCTGCTTCACGAATTCAATGAAGGCTCTGGTTTTCGCTGATTGATAGATAAGTTGTGGGTACACCAAGTAAACCGCGTTGTGCTGGTGGTCAGTTTCTTCCGATAGAACCTGCACTAGACGGCCGTGCTCAACGTCTTGTTCGACAAAGTAACTTGCTAACCGAGCAATGCCATTGCCAGACAGGGCTGATTCTTTGAGTAAGCGGTTTTCATTGCTTGAAAGCCAACCTTGGGTTTGAACTGTTCCCGTTTTTAACGGCCACTCTTTTTGATGCAATGTGGTTAAGCATTGATGCTCTTGTAAATCATCTAATGTCTCCGGCGTACCTTCTTCTTGCAGATACTGAGGAGAGGCAACCAGCCAGTGGTGGTAGTCCAAAAGGTGATGAGCAATCATATTCTCTGGCGGCGTTCTTGTCGCTCGAAACGCAAAATCAACGCTGGTTTCTGTCAGATTAAACGCTTGATAGCTAGAAAGAATCTCGAACTCTACGTTTGGATGTAAAGCGCGAAACGCCACACACAAATCATGCAGCACCGCTTCAGCAAACATCTTGGGAGCGGTAAGACGAATCAGACCGTCTATTTGTTCAGATCGCTGACTTAAACTCTTTTCCATTTCCATTACGCGGCGTTTGAGATCTTCCGCTTGTGCAAAGATCGATTCACCTTCTGCCGTCAATCTCACGCTGCGTGTGGTTCGAACAATCAAAGGCGTTGCGAGTTCCGATTCCAATCGCTTGATTTGTTCCGACAGGTAACTTTTAGAGATACCAAGTTGCTCTGCTGCTCTAGAAAAGTTGAGCGTTTGAGCCACTTCAGCAAACAGCATCAGTTTTTCGATTCTCTTATAATCTGCCATCTTTATTGCTCGCTTTAATTGTTCGGTAACGAGGATAATGAATTCGATTTTACGGTATTAAACTAATTTTTACGAACGGTAAGATGGTTCGAGTTAATTTAAGAAATTGAAGATGCAGAAATCGGAAAAGTGAGAATAACGATGAACAATCCAACACTACCGCTCGCCAAAACCTTACCTAACGTTAGCCGCTTGGTCTTCGGCTGTATGGGACTTGGAGGGGAGTGGAATCGCAACCCATTAACCGCCCAAGATGAAAACCAAGCTTATGCCGCTGTAGAGGCAGCATTAGAGGTTGGCATCAATCTCTTTGATCATGCGGATATCTACAAATTCGGTAAGGCTGAAGAAGTGTTTGGGCGCATCTTAGCCAATGACTCAACCTTACGAGAACGAATGTATCTGCAATCAAAGTGCGGCATCCGTCTAGGAGATGAGCAAGGTGTTAAGCAGTATGACTTCTCTGCCAAATGGGTGACGGCTTCTGTTGAGGGCATTCTTGAACGCCTTGGCGTGGAAAATCTTGATGTTTTGATGCTGCATCGTCCTTGAATTTGAAGAACTGGGCACAACGCTAAAAGCCCTGAAACAAGCTGGCAAAGTTAACCACTTCGGTGTTTCTAACATGAACAGTGCTCAAATTGACCTTCTTCAACAAGCAACGGGCGAAGTTGTTGTGGCGAACCAGTTGGAAATGAGTCTGGCTAAGTCTGACTTTATTAAGCAAGGCATGGGGCTTCCTTCGTCGGAATCTGACTACGTTGCGGGAACACTGGAACATGCCCGTAAGCATAATATCCAACTGCAAGCGTGGGGCAGTATGGCGCAAGGAAGATTCTCAGAGCGTGGTTTACATTCTGATGATCACAACACCAGACAGACGGCGGAGATGGTAATGGCGCTAGCAGCTGAATATGGCGTGTCGTCTGAGGCGATTGTTTTAGCCTTCCTAACGCGTCACCCAAACCAAATTCAGCCTGTTATTGGTACTGCAAACCCACAGCGTATTCGCGCTTGTGCTCAAGTAGAGAGCGTCACGCTATCACGTAGCCATTGGTATGGCTTGTTCGAGAAAACCCTTGGTCATGAGATCCCGTAGGAGAGAAAAATGAAATACGTACAAGTTCAAACTCTGATTCAAACGGCATTGGAAATTGCGACTGCTCGCAAGCAGAACATTGCGGTTGCCGTGGTTGATACACATGGAGAATTGCTCGGTTTTGCCCGAATGGATGATGTGAGTGTGCAAGCAGGTTTGTTGGCACATAACAAAGCTTACACCTCGGCTAGAGACTGTCAGCCTAGCGGCAATCTGGGTGCTTGGGCTCGTGAGACGGGTAAGCAGTTGAGTTATTGGACTGACCCGAAGATCACAGGCTTTATGGGTGGTGTACCTGTAGAACAAGAGGGGAAAGTCGTCGGTGCAATTGGTATCAGTGGTTTGGCTGAGCAAGATGATGAAGCACTTGCGATGGAAGTATTAAACGCGCGTTGAGTATAATGTTTATCAGTAGGTGTGATGCTTTGTCCAGCTTTGTACTCACTGTAGGGACTCAAGTTCACAGGCTTCGTCGAGTCACAATGCTATCTAATAGCCTGAAGTAAGCAGAAGTTGAAATCGCGAACTATGATTAATTTATTTGAAAGCTTTGAGGCCTAAATATGTTTCATAAGGTATTCGTTTCGCTATTTTTTGTTCTCCTCTCAGGCTGTGGTACGAGTGACAGCGCGTTAAAAGAGAGCGGTTATGATGAAGCTTATATCCAAGGCTTTCATGACGGTCGGCATAGTGGTATGCAAGAGGCAGGGAATGATTTTGAACACTATATTAAGGACGAAACAAGGTATCAAACCGACTCAGATTATCGGCAAGGCTGGGATGCTGGTGAGGTAGAGGGTAACAAGTTACAAAAGCAGGCAACCGCGATAGGACAAGGCATGATTGATAATTCATATGAAGAACGTGATGTCTTTGATCCTGATAAAGTGGCGAAAGATGCAATAAAAGGCGTTGATACATCGGAATTGAAAAGCCTAGAGTAACGGACTGATATAAAGAATAAAACTCGTCATTTGACGAGTTTTATTTTTGTCTAAACGATTCATGTTTCAACGCTCAACAGGGCATTCATCGTTTGGGTATGAGCAATGTCGTTAATCACCTTTCTTGTTCTTTTGTTCAAGGACTAACGATAATAGGCGAACGAGCAGGGACTGAGCTTCCGGTGAGAGCAATCTCGCCACGGCCGTTAGGTCATTTGCTGTGACATGCTGAACATCACGTACATCTAAAGCAATATCTAGGTCAGTCAAATGAAGCGAACGCAATATGGCACGATATTGTGAGAGTTTAAGATCGGACTCTCCGCGCTCGATCCTTTGATATGTTTTTACGCTCATTCCAGCGATGTTTGCCATTTGCTCACGGGAGAGGCCATTCGATTTTCGTCTTGCGATCAGTGCTTGAATTATAGGGTCTACCTGCATGTGCTCTCCTGAAAGGACAGTTTTGACCTAAACGTAGCAAGAAGTGGACCAGTTTAACCACCACATATTTACCTGCTTTGCAATCAGTATAAAAATAACTGTCTTATAAAAACGTAAATATTTTAGTCAGTTATTAACTCAATGGAAAAGTATCAATCATACAAATCAATAGAAACGAAAGCTTCTATTCGCAAAATGCAACGCATTTTAGATCATTTATTTAGTGAAATTGATCAGCAACATCGTGAGACTAAAGAGAATGTTGTGACACTGATTCAACAGTCACAACAGCGATTGATGAACTACAAAGAGCTTTACCTTCACAAAGAATCGATAAGTGAAGTAGAGCTGCGGATGGCGCATGAAAACATGAGTGAGACTGAGAAGCAGGTCGCCGATATGGGTATTCCAGTGTTAACTTATATCATTGGCGCGCTAGATAAAGCGTATTAACACAGTCGTAAAGTCGGGCGATACAAGATTTACGCAATTTCGATCAATTGATGACATCTAAAAGAAAGGATGCAAATGCTGGGGAACCACACCCAGCATTCGGACACTCATTTACCTATATTTTCGAACCGTAAATCAGTGTTTAGAGGTATGTGAACCGAACAGTGTCGGTACGCAGCGAATAATAGCGATATTGTCCGATCTAGGCTACGTCCTTGGAATCTAACACCTTCACTTAAACTGTAAATTAATCTGTACACCCAGCCAAATTGAGCCATTGAGCACGTTCTTCCTTCTCTTTAAGCGATAAAAGACTAATTAGTGACGAAAAAAACAACACATCTTAGGTAAAAGATAAGAGTTGTTAAAATATATCGCTATAAGATTGACCTTTTGCTTTTCAATCGTCCTGCTTATGCCTTACAATCTTTTCGAACCAAATCCATTCATAACGAATGGGGTTGATGAATTAAGATGAACAATTTTGCTTCGAACCCAAAGTTGCGCACATTTCATCAACGATGACATCGCCAAAAACGACTCTCAAGTGTTCATGTGCAAATGATTAACCACCTTTTGTTGCGTGTTTTCTTAGCCATACAGGGCTCTTGTAACATAGTGCTCTTGTAACCAAATTTTGACTAAGTCGGAGCGTTTTGTTGTGTGCTTTAGATAAAGCACAACTGGCGAGAAATTAACGGATTGAATTTAGAGGTATTAACCGTGAACCTAAAACTTGTCGGCAGCTCCCTGATCGTTGCAGGTACTGCTCTTGGCGCTGGTATGCTTGCTATACCAATGGTGCTTGCTCAATTTGGCCTCCTTTGGGGCACTCTTCTTATGTTGTTCATCTGGGCTGGAACGACTTATGCTGCGCTGCTCCTTCTTGAAGCCAGTTGCAAAGTAGGTGGTGGTGTGAGCATGAATGCAATTGCTCGCGAAACGCTTGGTAAAGGAGGCCAGTTGGTAACCAACAGCTTGCTTTACGCCCTGTTAGTTTGTCTATTAATGGCTTACATCATTGGTGCGGGTGATCTCGTACAAAAAGTAACAGCCTCAATTGGGCTTCCAACATCTACGATCTCAAGCCAAGTCGGTTTTACTCTTTTAGTTGGTATCATTGTTTCGGCAGGTACAGGGGTAGTAGATAAGCTGAATCGCGGTTTGTTCCTAGGCATGATCGTAGCGCTGATCCTGACACTTTTTGCGCTTGCACCAAGCGTCTCGTTTGAAGGACTTGATGAGGTTGTGAGCGACGATAAAATGGCACTTATCAAAACCAGTTCGGTGCTTTTCACCAGTTTCGGTTTTATGGTCGTGATCCCATCGCTTGTAACTTACAACAAAGAAGCGAGTAAAAAACAGCTGCGTAATATGATTATCGTGGGCTCAACTATTCCGCTTGTTTGTTACCTATTATGGTTGTTAGCGGTTGTCGGCAATCTACCACCTAATGAGCTTGTTCAATACTCCAACGTAACAGAGTTGATCTCGGTACTAGGTCAGCAATACGAGGGCTTAGAGTTCATCCTATCCATGTTTACTGGTTTGGCACTACTAACGTCGTTCTTAGGTGTTGCAATGGCGCTATACGATCAAAATGCAGACCTACTGAAAGCAAGTAAGCCAGTGATTTTTGTTACTACTTTTGTGCTACCACTATTAGGTGCTGTATTTGCGCCAGAACACTTCCTAGCTATTCTCAGCTACGCGGGGATTATTCTTGTGTTTCTCGCGGTCTTTGTTCCATTATCAATGACCATGAAAGTGCGTCGAGTGCCGGTAGAAGATGACAATATTTATGAAGCTGGTGGCGGCGCAATGGGAATGAGCATGATCTTCCTATTCGGCTGTTTCTTGCTGTTTGCCCAAGCAGTATAAAATCACGCTAGCTTATTTAAAAACTGAGCCGCTCGTATTCAAACGGGCGGCTTTTTTGTATTCATAGCCGAACCCAGGCCACTCAAAGTCATCAGCATTTGTGATGTTTGACGTTTCTCTGATAATCACGGTTAGCGCTGACTTTTTAGTAAAACTCCTTAGCGAAAGGCTGACATGTACAGTGATTCACCCTTCTATTATATCGATGTTGATATGAATAAGAGGCTCTGTTGTGTCAAAGCAATTATCTTTTGCCATGGTTGGCGTTATGTTGTCTTTAGGTGTGTTGAGTACAGAAGCGGTGGCTGACCCGAAGCATAAGCATGGACATCGGTACGATCACCATCATGCGCATCACCACCATCATAAACACAAGCGCAAGCACAAGCATAAACACAAACATCGTGACGTTATTTATGTGGAGACCCGACGACCAAGGCGCAGTTACTATTACCATGACCGAATTCCTCGGAATAGTACCTACATAAAGATTGGAGATTTCACTTATCTAAAAGTGGACGACCGCTATTATCGTCGTTCTAATGATCGCTATATCCATGTCGAGTTCAATTAAACTTGAAAGGACATATAGTCGGTGTTCTTGTAATGTTGAGCTTAATAGCAACAACATGGCACATGTAACATCGACCAATACTAGGGTAGAGGGTTAAAAACAAAAACAGCGAGTCGGTGCTCGCTGTTTTTGCTTAAATGAGTGTTAGACAGTAAATCTATTTAAGATTTGATCTTGTTTATGTACATCTTCTTGTTGCGCCTGCATCGCGTCGTTGGTTCGATTTGCCGATTCGGCGACTTGAGTCGATAGGTCTTTAATATTCACCGTATTGTTGTTGATCTCTTCAGCGACGAGGCTTTGCTCTTCCGCTGCTGAGGCAATTTGCAAGTTCATATCGGAAATACGCTGAATCGCATCACGAATGCGTTGTAACGCACTATTTGCTAAACCCGCTTTTTCAACGGCCTCTATAGCACTACCTTTGCTTTGATGCATGGCATTTGCCACAGATGAAGCGCCAGATTGTAGTTGCTCAATCATAGTACGAATCTCTGTTGTCGACTCTTGAGTTCGTTGTGCCAGTGTACGTACTTCATCTGCAACAACGGCGAAGCCTCGGCCAGATTCTCCCGCACGTGCAGCCTCGATTGCGGCATTCAACGCGAGTAAGTTCGTTTGGTCCGCAATATCGTTGATGACTTTTAGAATTGTTTCGATATTGGCGGTAGCAGATTCCAACACTTGTACTTCTTCGACTGCAAGGTCAATGCTATCGGAAAGCATGTTTATCGTTTGTGTCGATTCACCAACGATAGAAGACCCCTCAACCGTTGCTTGGTCGGCTTCTTTGGCTGCACTTGCCGCACCTTGCGCATTATTAGCAACCTCTGTCGCGGTGACAGACATCTCATGCATCGCGGTAGCAAGTTGTTCTAGCTCTTGCAGCTGAGTGTGAATTGCGCCTGCCGAGTCTTTTGCGCCCTCAGCGGTGATTTGAGTTCCGTTTAAAATTTGATCAGAAATACGTTTCGACTCAATGATTTGCTGTTGTAAGTTCTCCATGAACGTATTGAAGTTTGTGGCAAGCTCAGAAAACTCTTGGTCAGTATCTGTTTCGAGGCGTTGTGTAAGGTCGCCTTTCCCTGATGCTACATCTTTAATCGCATTGTTTAGCGTGTCCAAAGGACGCATGAGAGTGCGAATCAACAGAGTTAGGGCGATAATAGATGCAATCACGGCAATGATTGAATAAATAATAGCGTTGTTACGAAGCTCTCCTACGGCAGAATAGGCAACAGCTTCATCGATAACCGAACCTACGTACCAGTTCTCGCCAGGAATGTGAGTCAGGTTAACCATGTAGCGGTTGCCATCAATCTCAACATGTTGTGCTGATTGCGTAAGTTCGATTTGCGGGAGGTAGCTACCGACCTTCTCGCCGTTATACTTACTTTGAGGGTGAGCAATGGTTGTGCCATCAGCGGTGATCAGAAATAAGTAACCAGCATCAAACAGATTCACTTGGTTGACCAGATCAGAAAGGGTAGTTAATTCGAGGTCATAAAACATACCGGCTAAAAACTGGCCATTTTCTTTTACTGGCGTACCAACAGAGATGATAACGTTTTTCGAGGACGCATCGACGTACGGATCGGTTACGACCAAATCGCCTTTGCTCTTAGCTGCAATAAACCAAGGACGCTGACGTGGGTCGTAGTCTGGACCCGCATCCCAGCCGTCGTCATTTTCAATCACAAAGCCATTACTTTCATAACCAAAACCGATGGCAAGGAAGCTGCTTTTTGGCGTCGGTCTTTCAAGTATGTTTTGAACATAGCTATGTGAACTGGGATCAAGCTCAATCACTTCAGTAATGGAGCGAGCGAGATCCTTCTTTGCATTCATTTCTGATTGCACAGTGTTACCAACACTGGTCAATATCTCGTTTACACTTGAGTCGATTTGCTCCTGAGTTTGGGAGCGGATGGTCATAACTTGTTGTGTCGACAATAACGACACGGTAATTAGCAGCAAAAATGAAGAGGCTGTGACAACCTTATGTCTGAATTTCATGAGCTTTCCTCTGATTCTCCCGGTTGGTTCCACTTTGCTTTCGCCTCTTTTAAACCGAGCGAATTGGGCATAAAGAGAAACCTATTGTGTTTGGTTATATTTTTATCGACATCTTTGTCAAAAACATGAACTCATTTGTCGTCTTTTTTAACTAAATTTAAACAAACCGACAATTTACGTTAAAACTTGTGAGTGTGATCATGTTTGCGAGCTCAATTAATGAAATCGTCATAATGAAAAGAATTGCTTAACAAACAGTGGCATTAACTGGCTTTACAGGTGAGGTGATGAAAATTTTGTTGGTGCTGAAAGGTGTTTTGTTGAAGTTTTGTCTTTGTAAATTATGAGCTTTTTACTAAAAGCCTAATGTGGACGGAGTTTTAGGTATAAAAAAGGCCCCGACGATGCGGAGCCTTTGTTAATTGACGTCTCGATTTTAGAAAATAAGATGAGCAACGCCAGCAATCACAGGTAATGTGATTAACGTACGTAAAATGAAGATTACGAAGAGCTCTACAATGTTTACTGGAATTTTGCTGCCTAACAGTAGGGCACCTACTTCCGACATGTAGATAAGCTGAGTTACTGACATTGCTGCAATAACAAAACGTGTCATTTCGTTATCGATTGAGGCCGCTAAAATTGCTGGAATAAACATATCCGCAAAGCCAACAACGATTGTCTGTGATGCTGCAACAGCTTCAGGGACTTGCAGTAGCTCTAGGTATGGGATAAACGGTTGACCCAGAATTGCAAATACAGGCGTGTATTCTGCAATCACCAATGCAACGGTACCAAGACCCATCACTACAGGTAATACGCCAAATACCATGTCGACTGCGTTGTGTACGCCTTCTTTAAATACAGACTGAACCGATGTGACTTGACCAGCACGCTTAAGAGCTAGATCCATACCCCAAGAGAATGTGGTGTGGCCTTCTGGCACTGCATCTGCGTCTTTATCTGGGTTGCTGCCGTCAATGTAGCGATCTTTCTTCAGACTAAGCGGAGGCAGGCGAGGAATGATAATCGCAGCTACGATACCAGCTAGACAGATAGCGCCGTAGAAAGGCAAAAATAAGTGCTCTAGTTTTACCTGAGCGATAACAACTAAGCTAAACGTGATCGATACTGCTGAGAAAGTGGTCCCGACAACAGCCGCTTCACGCTGAGTGTAGAACTTATTTTCGTATTGCTGGCTGGTTAGCAAGATACCAACACTTCCGTCGCCTAACCAAGATGCCATACAGTCAATTGCACTGCGGCCAGGTAGGTTGAATACCGGACGCATTATTTTACTGAGTAACGCACCAAATAGCTCCAGAAGACCGAAGTTCAAAAGAAGCGGAAGCAGTAAACCCGCGAAAATGAAAACGGCAAACAGAGTAGGTAGAAGACCAGTAAGAACAAGCCCGCCAGTGTTCTCTTCCCAAATTGCTTTTGGACCCACTTGGAAGAACGTCATTAACACGGCAGCGCCGCCGATTAAACGAACAACGAGCCAAAGTGGAGATGGGTTGAAGAGACCGTTTAAAAAACCATTACGTAAAATTGCAGCTGGCTTAAAAATTTTGCAAAGAACAGAAGCAACGGCCATGAAAGCGATGATACTGGTGACGATAGCAATCAAGGCATCGCCTAACACCGCTGGGATGACTTTTGCCATCACGGCAACGGGAATGGTTAGGCCGCCATCGTAAGAGATCGGAGCCATAAAGAGTAGAAGACCAATTAGGGAAGGGATGAAAAACATCCAAAAGTTGCCCTTAGGAGCTTCAGTAGCATTAGTGGTGTTATGCATAGTTGTCTCGTGTTACTACTAGTCAATACTTGCCATTTCCATGACATAAATATTCACTAAACATCCGTATTTAATCACAGTTTTGCGGAGGGTACCCGCAAACTGCATCCATTGCAATACTATTCATTAAATACATCTAGTTATTCAGCCGATTTGTCGGGTAATTGGTCAAATAACGTCTAAGTGTATGCGAATATGTTGCTTGTGTTAGAAAATTGTAGCACGAGAGGTGAATTGCGCAGTGAATTATGGGGCGCATTGTGACTGGAATAATAAAATGGTAAATAAATGTGATTTTGATCTAACTAACTTCTTGGCCAGAAATTCAGTTAGCCTTATCTATTTTAAGGTTGTTAGTGGTGTCAAAATACCGTTCAGCGTTTCTTGTACCGTTGCAGTGTGAACCTATTGAGCCAAATCCGATTGAAGCATGTCGCTTCAATCGGATCGAAATTTTATGCTTTTTGTTGACGGCTAAGTATGTATAGGTAACTCCAGTAAATCAGAGCTGTAGAAAAAGCCAATATTGCTGGGAAAACCAGCGTATATAAACCATATACCGTAAATAGAGCCGCTCCCGCGACGCCGCCAAACAAAAAGCCAAAGAAAATGAATAGGAATAATTTTGCTTTACGTCGGTCAAATTGACGACCTCTCAAGCTCTCTCCAATCATAATCCCTAGATCGGTGATGATTCCGGTCATATGTGTGGTTCTGACTACTGCGCCGCTAAACGTGGTGATCATTGCGTTTTGTAATCCACATGCTGCTGATGCTAGATATTGGCCGTACAAATCCCCTTGCACCAAAAAGCCCAAGCTGAGTAAGAGCAAGCTCCCTTCTATGCACAGTGCAACACCATATCTTCGCCCTAGTTTTAACGCACTGCTTTCAATAAAAAAGCCGCTAAAGGCAGCGCCAATCAAAAAGCTAAATACGATGAAGAGCAGGTGAATGGAGCTATCCACACCTGTTAGCAAGCTGTTCCCTAGCTGAGTTACGGTTCCCGAAAGATGAGTTATCGCTTGGTGTTGAAAGCCGAGAAGACCAACGGCGTTGACGCAGCCCGCGAGAAGAGCTAGTAGAAACGCGCCATATTCCACCCAACGAGGAAGTCTGGAAATCACAATAAACCCCCACCAAATATTAGGAGCCGATTATAGCGCTCACACCGAGTTACGAAACCCTTTACAGTAAAACTCGATTGATCATTCTCAAAAAAATCTCACTTATAGGGCGGTTGTCCGAGCCAAAGTAAATACGTGAACGCGGATTGCTCGCTAGCAGATGTGTTCCGTTGTGCATTCGAAACTCACCCACCCGTGTTTCATTTGTTCATAGACTGAAACGGTAGGTTGGTGGAACTCTTTATCGGTAAATAGACCGACGGGAATGATCATGATTTCTGGGTATGCAGCAACGAACAACCTCATTGTCGTGCCGCAGGATGGACAAAAGTCATACTGAACCTCACTGCCATCATCGCCAATTCGGGTATAGCTAGTGACTTCACCGTTTAAAGTGACATGCTCTTTTTCAAAGCGAGCTTGTACCCCAAAAACACTGCCAGTTCGTTTTTGGCATTCGAAGCAATGGCAGACAGACGTGTGGGTGGGCTCTCCCTTACAACGGATCTCAACTAAACCGCAGGCGCACTCGCATGTATGAATGGTTTTTGTCATCGTGATTACCTATTTGTCCCAACACACCGATAGACCTAGAGCACAGAGCTTGTGTCACTGGCTCGTTATTAGCTCTGGACTTGAAACTATTTGGATACAATCAGTTTAGTTTAATTTTGAAACACTTGAAGAGGTGAAATCATTTGGGTATACAATGGTATACTCGCTTTTCGTTTATACCTTGAAACAAGGAAGTCTTCATGACTCACAAAAAAATCCTGCCGATACCACTTATTCTACTTATTCCAATCGTTTTATTGGTTGTGGTTGTGATCGCAGGTGTTTATCGTTTTAGTTTGTCTGATGACGAGATCATGGCTAAGTTTCCTCAAACAGAAGTAGAAACTAACGTTATTGTGCAAGAGACGCTTGGTATCACTGCACGTAATCCTTGGACGATCCAAGTCCCCGAGCAAAGTGCGGTCACTTTTCTTGATGAGTGGGATAAAGAAAACGGCTATTTGATCGGTGACTATGATGCAGGTGCGACAAAAGGTCAGGTACTTGTTCCAACTGCGTCGATTAGCCAGCGTGAGATTGAAGGTGTTTCATGGGTTGTTGCACCGATGATTGTAACGACACAAGGTAGCGGTTCGTTTAACTATGTTGGCTTGTTCAAGTTTGACCCCGTGCCGAGCCGAGTTGTCCTTTTAGACAGTGTTTTTGTTGGTGACCGCGTGAAATTTACTCAGCTCGAATGGAAAAGTGATACAACTATCACGCTTTCATATTTAGCGCACGGTGACGATCAAGCAATGGCAGACACGCCAAATCAATTCAATTCATCCACATTACAGCGTGTAGGGAATAACTTACATATGCAACAGTGATGAATTTTTTTTGAGTTCTGTAAAAATTCAGTATTTTCTGCGCTAGATCTCGAAATTTCCTAGTGATTTCTTATTCGGGAATGCATAAGCTATGAGCCTTGTTTGAAAGGAGATAGTAATTCCCGTGTCTACAAATGAAATTACAAGACGGTTGCCGAATCTGACAAGTCGTAGAGCGCTGCTGTTATACTCCTTGCCAGTTTTAGTTGCGATTGGTGTTTCTCACTCTCTCAAAGAGTCATCTTTAACCAAAACCATCGCATTGAACCTACCTGAATCTCAGGTCGTTGAAAAAATTCTTGATGCGACAACTGCCGAAGTTGTCACTCCCCCGAACTTCGAATATCAAATCCAAGCAGGTGACAACCTAAGCACTATTTTTAGTCAGCTCGGTTTCGGTTACAGCTCGTTAATGAAAGTAATGGAAACGGATTTGAACTACTTGGCACTTGATACACTTAAGCCGGGCAATACGCTCCGTTTCTGGCGTGATGATGCGACAGGCGAGTTAGCGAAAATGGAACTGCAATTTTCTATTGCAGATAAAGTGGTCTACAAGCTGAATAGTGATGGTAGCTATGACTTTACTGATATTTCCATTCCTGGCGTGTGGAGCCAAGAACCTTTAGTTGGCGTTATTCAAGGCAGTTTTTCTTCTTCTGCGAGTCGTTTAGGTTTAACGTCGGCGGAAGTGAGTCAAGTCGTAAGCTTACTCAAAGAACAACTTAACTTTGGACGTGATCTTCGTGCAGGTGATCGATTTGAAGTTGTTCGCCGCTCACAAAGCATCAATGGTGTACCAACAGGTAAGAACGAAATTGAGGCGATTAAGATTTATAATCGCGGCCGCGAGATCACCGCTTACCTTCATACTGATGGTCAATTCTACAATGCCAAAGGTGAAAGCTTACAGCGCGCATTCCAGCGTTACCCTGTAAGTAGTCGTTGGCGTATCAGTTCTGGCTTCAATCCTAATCGTTTACATCCAGTAACGGGGCGTGTTGCGCCGCACAACGGCACTGACTTTGCTGTACCAACCGGTACACCAGTCGTTTCTACTGGTGATGGTACAGTGATCATGACTCGTAAACACCCATATGCGGGTAACTACGTGGTTGTTGAGCACGGCAGCAAATACAAAACCCGTTACTTACACCTAAGTAAGATTTTGGTGAAGAAAGGGCAAAAGGTTTCTCGAGGCCAGCGTATCGGTCTTTCTGGTAAAACAGGTCGAGTGACTGGGCCACACCTTCACTATGAGTTGATTGAATACGGCCGTCCAGTTAACGCTATGCGAGCAAATATCCCAATGGCGAGTTCTGTTCCTAAGAAAGAGATGGCTACTTTTGTCGCGAACAGAGATGAAATGGATAGACTATTACGCGATAAAGAGAAAGCAGTGCTGTAATAAAGTACTTCGCTCAAAAAACAAAAAGAGACTAAGCATAGCTTGGTCTCTTTTACTTTGTGCATTAACTAGATTTGAATTCTATGACAGCAGTCTGTTCAGTACGTTAGGCACTCCGCACTTCACGTTCATTTATCAGGTGTACGATTTCTTCAACACTGTGTGGACGAGAGTAAAAATAACCTTGGATGTAGTGGCAGCCCATTTCAATTAACTTTTGTAGTGCTCTATCGTCTTCTACGCCTTCGGCAATCAAATCCACATCGAGCAGCTCTGCCAATTGCGCTATCAAAAACACTACTTGTTCAGAGGTTGTATTTGAGAGCATGTTCTGCACAAAGGTAGCATCGATTTTGATGCTATCAATCGGATAATTGTGTATATAGTTCAAGCTTGAGTATCCCGTACCAAAATCATCCAGTGCGACTTTAAAACCCAAGTATCGCAACGAGTTAAGTACCATCTGTTCACGGCCACTTTGTGAGAGTAAGACGGTCTCGGTGAGCTCTATAACAAAGTCTTTTGCTTCGTGCTGATACTTTTCAACCATGTTGGTTAAGTGATTAATATAACGGTTGGAATCAACCAACTCATACGCTGAGCAATTGATGGAGAGTTTGACTTTATAGCCTAGGTTCGCTTCGAGTTCTTGCTTTGCGATACACGCGAGTTCAATAATCCGTTCACCTAACTCGATAATCAGGCCTGATTGTTCGGCAGCTTCAATGAACTCCGCTGGAGAGATATTTCCATAGATATTGCTATTCCAACGAGTCAAAATTTCAAAGTAATTCCAGCGGTCGCTCGTGATATCGACGATCGGTTGAACCACTACATACAACTCATCGCTGTCTTGTATATCAGTACTTAGTTGGATTCGCATTGCCTCAATAAGCTGCGTCCTACGGTGGTATAACGCACTAAGGTGTGTGTCGTAATGCTGAATCCGTGTATCGCGGTGTTTTTTACAATCTTTGAGAGCGAGACTGGCATTCAAAATCAGCTCATCGCTGTTCAACATATGTACTGGGGCACGTGCAATACCAATACTAACGGTGAAAGAAATCCGGTTAGATTTGTCGCTGTAGCCGCTTTCAATTTTGTCGAGTACTTCCTGACACACGGCGACAGGATCTTCGTCGTACGTGATGAAGGCGAATTCATCTCCTGCAACACGGAACGCATTGTTTGGCGACGACAAGCTCTGTTGAATGGCGTTAGCTGTGAACTTAATGATTTGGTCGCCGATATAGTTTCCGTTGATATCATTGATCGATTTGAAATTATCGATATCAAGATACGCCAAACTGAATGGGCGAGTCGCCTGCTGCGTTAATGTCTCCAAGGTATCAGCTAAACAGCTACGGTTGAGCAGTCCAGTTAGGTTATCATGCGATACCTCATAGCTAAGCTGATTAAGAAGCTTATCTGAACGTTCACTGACCCACTTTTCACGTAAGCTATGAATAATGACATTGGCATAAAATCGGTGGAAGTCGAGGATATCTTGCGCTTCTTTCGCGTGGATGCTTCGGGTAAAGGTAGACAGTAAAATTCCCAGAACTTCGCCATTTTGTGTCTTCAATGGCAGGCCAATGTAAGCTTGAATGCCATCTTCTTGAAACATCTGATCTTCAGGAAAACGCTTGTATACCTGGTCTTGATAGAAAATATGTTCGCCAATGTCTTTCGCCATTTTTTCACAGGGGGTGCCTGAAAGGTGGTAGCTTAGGTTGTCTGTAATTTTTCCATTGCTGGCGAAGGAAATGGTATGAGCCGAATGCTGAAGATGCGCAACTTCTACAACGCAAGTGCAATGGCTCTGCAAGTGTTGATGAATATCTAGCGTGACTCGGTTTAGCTGAGCCGTGCCGTTTAGCTTCAATATCTCATCAATTTTGTGGAAACTGATTTGTACCTGACCCATTGAGCATTTCACCTAGCGTTGTTATTAACATATCGTGTAAGACACGACGAATTATTATTTGATATGCATCAAATAAACTATCGGTTACTAAGGCAGATTTTTCAAATTTTGTGAACGAACAAATCATTATTTTCATGTTTTTATGCTTGAACCTTTTAAAGCTAGAGCGATAAAAACGCTAAGCTAGGCTCGCTTCTCCTCTTCTAATCGTGATTTGAGATAATCGAGGAATAGCTTAGTTCGGGTATGCTGATAATCCAGCTTTGGATAGTAGGCATATACAGTGGCTTTATCCGCTGTGATATCGGGCAGGATAGGGACTAACGCGCCGGATTTGAGATCATCTTTGATCATGACGTTGTTCGTCATCAAAATACCCATGCCTCTTTTGGCACCATGAAACAGCGCTTCTGGGTTGGTCGTGGCAAAGTTACCGGACAAGCTGATACGCTTACCTCGATTTGTTTTGATTTCTCGTGAGGGCTTTTCACCCCAAATCAGGACATTATGCTCTGTCAGATCCTCAACGCATTGTGGTGTGCCATATTTCTTTAGGTAACTAGGTGCGGCGTAAAACTGGGCTTTATGTTCGAAAAGCGCAGTGGCTTTGAAACTTAGAGAGTTCAGTTGCTCTAATTCCCGGCTAATAAACAGGTCTAAGCTTAGCTCTGGCAATTGGCCTGGTAGCGTTGTTGTTAATTGAAGTGTGATGTCTGGATATTTCTCAAGAAAATCATCAAGATAATGAACTAGAAACTTGGAACCAACGGCCAGCGTTGCCCCAATTTTTAATAGCCCTGCTGGTGATTGGTTGACTGAGCGAGTCTCATCTAATACCGATTGCCATGAATCAAGCTGACTTTTTGCTCGTTGATAAAACAGAGCACCAGCTTCAGTTTGGCTAATTGAGCGGGTTGTACGTTTGAGTAGTTGAACGCCAATTTTATCTTCTAGCCATTGAACTCGCTTACTGATAGCTGAGCTGGTGGTATTGAGTTTCCGCGCTGCTGCATTAAAGCTACCTTCTTCGACCACACGAATATAACTCTTCACGCTTTGAATCCAGTCCATTGTATCTCCTTGGGAATTAATTCCTTTCCAACTTAGCTGATTATCATCTTTGAGTATCAAATATACACTGTTTGCCATCAATCTGTCACAAAGTAGGAGGAACGTTTGCGTAAAACACCATTGTTATTAGCTATGATGATCATTGCCACAGGCCAAGTTGGCGTTAGTATTTATCTTCCTTCTTTGCCATTGATTGGTCATGACTTGAATTTGCCGCAACATTCGATTCAGAATCTCGTCACGCTATTTCTCGTTGGCTTCGGTATCTCTCAGCTTTTTTACGGCCCATTGTCTGATGCGATTGGTCGTCGGCCGGTGTTTATTCTGGGGCAAAGTGTATATCTAGTTGGTACGGTTATTTGCATCGCGTTTTCGGACAATATTGTTGCCCTTGAAGCGGGACGGTTACTGCAAGGCCTAGGAGCGGGCAGCGCTTCGGTACTTGGTCGGTCAGTACTGCGTGATAGTTATGACGGTATGCAATTAACCAAAGCGCTATCTTATATTTCAGTCACTGCTTCAGTGATGCCAATTATTGCTCCGCTGTTTGGTGGCTGGATTGCTTTTCACCTGAGTTGGCATGCTGTCTTCGTGTTTGTGCTGATTTACTTAATGGCAATTTTTACACTTGGTTTATTGGTGCTGCCAGAAACGCTGCCTTATCCGAAGAGAAAATTTAAAGTAGGCGAAGTAAGCGCGAACTATTTGCGTCTGTTAACGAATACACAAGTGATTGGTAGTGCGAGCTACAACTGGCTTAGTTATTTATCGGCTCTGGTTACGCTCTCCCTGTATCCATTTTTAATGCAACAAGAGTTAGGATTAACGGCGGCAGATTACGGCTCTTTGATGATCATACCATCAGTTGGTTTGCTGACGGGTAGCTTAGTGCTGAACTTGATCAATGCTCGTTACAAAGCTCAGCAAATCTTGCTGATGAGTTTCGCGATTGTTGCTGTTGCAGGCTTCATGTTGTTGGTTACCCCCTTCAGTGTATTTTCATTGCTGACGGCATTCACGTGTTTAAGTTTTGCTCAAGGAATGTCATTCCCGGTCTCGATCAGTTTGCTACTTTCACCACATAAGCAACAGGCAGGCGCGGTTTCTGCGCTATCTGGTTCTATTCAAATGTGTTTAGCAGGTTTGTTTGGTGGGTACTTAGTAGACTCATGGGTTACGAATCAGCAGCAGCTTGGGGTGTTTTATTTGTTTATTGCGTTACTTTCTTGCTTTGTTCTTGTACTAAGCCAATTTCGTAAAGTGCCAGAAGGGACGGTTCAAGCAGAAACTTCCATCTGAATATACTTGCAACCAGAAGGTCGGCTTTCTAAAATGCGCAGCTAAATTAAGTCTGGCCTGTTGTGTATACTGAATGACTTGGTTTGAAAGGAAGAGGGCGAACCTTGATACTTCTCTCAAGCTTGGAATATATTTCTGCCCAATGGCTATCCGATCTCTAATCGTTAGGTGAAAGAATGCAACAAAACGAATTTGAAACACTGGTAAAAGAAATTACTCAGCAAGAAAGCATGCCAAAGGCACTTGAAATCTTGAAGGCGTGTGAGGAAGAAGAAGTTGCACAAGCGGCGCAATCCCTAACGGGTCAGTTTGGCCTTGCAGAAGTTGATGGTGAGAAACGTATTTACCATATTACCACTCAAGAAGATGAATCCGGAGAAGAGCAAGAATACGTAGAGCACGTCATGAATGAAGGCGATCACTTGATCAAGTTTGCTGCGTGGTTCTTTGAAACATTCTTTGAAATCAAACAGAAAGATACGTACGTCGCAGCGGGTAAAACATACCAACAACCTAAGCGATAGACGCTCATTTCAAGAAATCCACGAAAATCAAACTGAAAGTTAATTACAAAATAAATGTGACTGGAGTCTTGTTTTTATCTAATTGTGGTGTAAAATTACTACATAGTTAAGTCAATACATTCAGGAGAAGGTCATGGGTAACGAACTTGGTGGTGCTTATATTGGCCAGATGATTGCAAAAGACGCGATGCACAAAGCGCTTTACGGTAAAGCGAAGAAGAAAAAAGCTTCTGTTTTTGCTCGTGTTATTAAAAAACTGGCGAAATAATTTAAAAAGCCCTGATTGAAAAATCAGGGCTTTTTGCTTTTCTCTGTTTTGTTGTTAGTAAGTAGCCAACATATTGCACAACATTGGCAAAACGCTACTCAAAGATTGATGACATTTAAATCTAGAATTACGCGGATTGGCTTGGTATCTCCACAACATTGTTAGGCACTTTATCTAGCCCCTTTGCTGATAACCACTTTTCTAAATCGTCAGCGCCTCCAATATATTTTCCATCTAACCAAATTTGCGGCACTGTTACCGGTGTTTTTTCGCCAATGATGGCTTTTACTTCAGGAATCATGCGGTATAAGGCGGCGCTGTCTTTAACTACATCATGGTACTCATACTGAACGCCAGCCTCGTCAAGTAATTGTTTGGCTTTGACACAGTAAGGGCAAGTTGCTTTACCATAAACAATGTTGCCTTTTAGCTCATCGCGTTTTACCCACTCAGCAATAACAGACTGTACAAGCACACCCCGATTCAATGCTTCTCCTTGGCTGATAACTTTCCCTTCGACAAGAAGAATGGGTGCATGCCAAGCACCAGCTTTTAATGGTTCCCACCAGTGCGATAACCAATCTTTTACTTCAAGTTCAACGGGCACATCGGCTAGTTCGTTTTCAAAAGTATCCTTTAAAATATCTTTGGTTAATGTACATTCACCACAAGGAATATTGACTTTGAATGGGCCCCAACTACCAGCCCAGCGATACAGTGTAATTTTGATTGGTTGACTCATATGGGTTCCTCATTTCCTTTCCTGAAAATATAGAACTTTTAAATTAGATTTTTCTTTCAACTAACTTTGTCTTTTTCGCTTCCCAATGCGTAATAAACGCAATAGATGCAATAATAATCGCAGCACCTAACCATAAACGACCAGGTGGCACCCAACCAAACACCAACCAACCAGCAACAACATTCAAAGGCAGTTTGGCGTGATCAAATGGTTGCACAAATGAGGCGTCTGCTACTGCATATGCTTTAACGATAGCCCATTGAGCGAGTGCTGTAAGTGCACCTGCGGCTAAAAGCACACCCCATATCGTCCACGTATCTGGCATAGTAAACGTCGGTATCGCTAACAAGATATTAAATGGTGTTATCAGCAGCAATAAATAGACAACCATGGTTGATGGCGGATCGTTTACCGACATTTTTTTAACCATTAATGAATACGCTGCCCAGAAAAATGCGGCGCCAACAGGGAGCAGGGTCGCCCATGTAAATGAGTCTGCCCAAGGCTCAAGAATGATCATGGCACCAACAAACCCCGTCAATGTCGCTAACCAGCGTGCAGTACCTACTTTCTCTTTGAGTAACAAGCCAGAACCAACTGTGGCAAATAACGGGGAGGTCATGAGAAGTGCAATACCTTGCCAAATTGGAACTGGGTAAGCGAGAGCCCATAACCAAAGTTGAATCCCGATAACAGAGAGAAAAATGCGGAATGCATGCCAGCCAAAGTGTTGGGTTCTTAAAGAACGTCTAATCCCAAGTGTACGTAGGTAGGGCAGAATAACAAATAAGGCGATTGCATATTGGAATAACGCAAATGTGGTGGAAGAGACACCAAAGTTGATGCTAGCAATTTGGGCGAAGCTGTTCACTATGGCGAATGCCAAGCCAGCTGTTAGCATCCAGGACGCACCTTGAACAGGATGATGATTCAATTGAAAAATTCCAGTTTGATAGAGGTGGCGGGATCATACGTCCTATTGTTTTTCGCGCCAATAAAAAAATGCCTCCCAGAGGGAGGCGACATTACCAATTCAAAGGACGTGCCTGTTATAACAGGTACAAAGAACGAGAAGCACAAACGCTGCCATGCATTTGCATAAATAATATTGCAGAACACGTGCCAACTTTTATCTGTTTGATTTTAAATGTTTTTTTGGTTTTTCTATGTTGTCGATTAGATCAAACGCACTAACTTAGTGAGCAATCGCATTAAAAGAGGGCAGAAGTAGGCGTCGTTACGGTCGTTTTTCATTGCTGAGCGATGCTTCGATAGTGTGAAAACTTATCGAGTTGTGTTGGGTTACATAAAAAATGGCCAGCAAAGGTGCTGGCCAAGTGGACTCGCTCTTAGGACAAGAGTGAATTAGAAATCGTAACGTACGCCTAGGCGCAGTGTATCTTCGCCTTCTGTTACTAGACCTGTTGTTGCATCTTTTGCTTCATCAAGTTGGTTGATGTAGTAAGACAGGTAAGTACGGAAGTTGCTGTTTAGTTTGTAGTAACCAACAAGCTCGATACCTTCAACGGTGTCGTACTTTGAACCGTTGTCTGGATCATTCTCTTGAGCTGTGTATAGAGCTGCAAGCGTCACTTTGCTTGCTACTTTGTAGCTTGCGACTAGCTCGTAAGCCGTAAAGTCTTCAGAGTCAGTCAGGGAACCTTGAGAATAAGTACCTGCTAGGTAAAGGTTGTCCATCGAGTAAGCGATACCACCTAGAATTTGATCTTCAGAGTTATCTTTATCTACATCGCCACCAGAGTATGCAAGACCAAAGTCGAGGCCCATTGGTAGTGAGTACATTCCAGAGATGCCGTATTTATCTTCGTTATCGCTAGAGTTTGCTTGGTAGGTTGCTTGAAGTTGTAGTGCATCAAACGCACCACGGTATGCGAAAACGCTGTCTTGCTTATCAGACGACGAATCAATAACTTGCTGAACACCAGAGAATTCAGTGATATCCGTCATGTCAGAGATGATGACTGCAGCCATGTCTTGACGACCTACAGAGAAAGCACCGATATCAGAGTCGACGCCTGCATACATGTAGCGGTTTTTGAATTCACTCTTGCCCGTTTTTTGTTCGGCTTCGTAAACACCGAAAGCAGAAAGGCCGTTGCCGATGTCTGTTTTACCTTTTAGGTTAAGACGAGCACGGCTTTTATCTTCCATAGAACCTTCAACTTCAGCACCGTCTGAACCGATGAAGTCACCACGAAACTCAACGCGGCCGCCAACTTTTAATTCAGTACCGTCGTTTTTGTATACAGTTGCTGCGAATGATGGTGCTGATACCAATGCTGTAAGAATTGCAGTAGTTAGTGCTGCCTTTTTCATTTTCTTATTACCCTAGTTGTAATCGATGGGCTTTCTTGCCCGATGTGTTGATGACGCTAAGGTAAAGGCTGAAAATGAAAGATAGATTTCTGTTAAGTTATGATTTGATTGCACTTTTATTGCTGGCGAGAATAAGTGCCCCTTCTCATACCACTTATAAAAAGAAAGGTTTATCTTTTTTGAGGTTTTTTCCTCTCCGTTGAAGACTGTGTTTTTTTCAAAAAGTTCCTGAATTGTTTCTTGACCCTAAATGTAAGTAAACATTTCAATTTGGCAGGGAAGTTTGGCCTAAAAATAGCGAATCATCAGCTATTTGTGAGCTAACTCTCTCTAAAGCATTTCTTATTGTAAGGTT
Source organism: Vibrio sp. 1402 (assembly GCF_033340275.1). Taxonomy (NCBI): domain Bacteria; kingdom Pseudomonadati; phylum Pseudomonadota; class Gammaproteobacteria; order Vibrionales; family Vibrionaceae; genus Vibrio; species Vibrio sp. 1402. The sequence continues at coordinate 73,204 of NZ_JAWOWE010000011.1, read as the reverse complement.
TTTATTTCTCGATTTCTTGAAGGCTAAGTAAACGATTGCTTTTTAGGTTTTGTCTGAGATCTTTTCACTCGGTTGTCAGGAACTAATCAAATAAAGTGTTGGCAGTTGTTACACAAAGGTAAAACTAATCTGGTGGAAACGATGCCTCGGATAGCCTTTGTATTCCTCTCTTTGTTCATCATTTCGTTTTTACGAAAGTGAACCAAAGCCGGGTCTAAAACTGACTAACCAACTAATAAGTAATGGATTTAGAAATGAATAAAAAATTATTAGCAGCGGCAATCGCGGCAGCAACTTTCGGTACTCAAGCAGTTGCAGTGGAACTATATAATAACGATGGCACAACATTTTCGATGGGCGGCCACGTTTCTGTTAATTTAAATGGATCAGAGCAAGGTGACACGGATGTGGGTACTAACTCTCCTCGTATCAATATCTCTGCGACACAGGATTTGGGTAATGGCTTCACCGCAGACGCACGTGGTGAATGGGCGCTAAACTACTTAGACGGTGGTGAAGAGTCGTTTAAAACTCGTCTAGGTTACTTAGGTATAACGCATGAGGTTTATGGTCGTGCAGTAGGTGGTACGCAATGGTCACCTTACTACGATGTCGCAGGTATTGCAGATATGCCAATCGCGTTTGCCAACGACTTCATCTATGACGATCATGGAAACCTTGGCACTGGCCGTGCGGATAAAATGCTTTCTTACCGTAATGCCATCGAGTTGGGTGAAGCGGGTGTGATCAACTTTGGTCTTGGTTGGCAGGGTGCAAACGATGATTACACGCGCAACGATGCTGGAGTTATAACTGGCGGTGCTAAATACGATGACCGTGTGCAAGCTGCGCTTTCTTACTCAATCATGGGCGCTAAAATCGGTTATTCATACAATGGCGGTGATTTCCAGCACCCTGCATATGCAGGTAAGCACACGGCGGAATCACACGTTGTATCAGCATCTTACGGTGCGTACGGCCAAGGCCTATTCCTTGCTGCGGTTTATGGTTCAAACGAAAACATGAACTTCAGTGCAAAAGGCGACCGTTTAGAAGAAAGTGATGTGTACGAAGCGATCATCGCATACGCTCTGGCGAACAGCCTAAACTTGAGTGTTAACTATGAGATGGTGGAAGGTAAAGAGTTTAAGAGCTCTAAAACAGAAACTGCTCGTGAAGAAATGGCACTACAAGCAGAATATAACTTCACGCCTAAATTTGTTGGTTACGCGGGTTACCAGTTTGACCTAAATGACGACAATGGTCGTGAAACTGATGACAAATGGGCGTTAGGTGCTCGTTACTACCTATAATAGGGTTTAGCGAGAACTATTATTCAAGCTCATTGATCTAAAGCCAGCCTCGTGCTGGCTTTTTTGTCTATTTGTTTTACAAATACTTTGCTGTTTCAATTAGATGATACAAAACTCAAAACGGGGTGAATGTCTTATTTTTTACACTAGAGGTTGCTATTTAGTGTCGTTAAGTCAATAGGTTAGATTATGATGGGATTTTTGTTTTGCAGGGAAGAATGATGAGTGTTATTCAAGTTGAAGAAAAGAAAGTAGAAGTGGGTAAAGTGCTTTGTGTTGGACGAAATTACGTTGAACATATTCATGAGCTTAATAATGCAATGCCTGAGCAAATGGTGGTATTTAATAAACCCGCAACTTCCGTATCAACAACTCTGCGTTCATTCCATCAAGAGCCCCTTCATTATGAGGCTGAAATCTGCTTTTTGATCAAGGATGGACGTTATTCAGCGGTTGGTTTGGGATTGGATCTGACCAAGCGTGGTTTGCAATCCTCGCTTAAAAATCAGGGGTTGCCGTGGGAGCGTGCTAAGGCATTTGATGGCTCTGCTGTGTTTAGTCGGTTTGTCTCTTTGGATAACATTGATATCAATGATCTTAACCTTGAGCTCTTAATCAACTGTGTTCGTGTACAAAAAGGTCACGTTAACCAAATGCTCTATCCGCCGCTAACTATCCTGGATGAATTAACCAGTTACACAACACTTCAAGATGGCGATGTAGTGATGACTGGTACACCAAAGGGCGTTGGTGAGGTACATGAAGGTGACATCTTCCTTGGTCGATTAAAGTGTGGCGATGTCACCTTGTTGGAGATTGAGTGGTTGGCGGATTAAAGCCAAATTCGCAGAACGAGAAATACCACCATACTGATGACCGTCGTTAAAAGAACATTTTTAGTAAAATACGCGATTAAAGCAGCCAGTACGGCAGCCAGTAAAAATGGGTTTTGCACATTGACGCTGAGCTCCCCATCGGGAATGAAAACGATAGGTGCCCAGATCGCAGTCAGTACTGCGGGGCTAGCGTAATTGAGTACTTTTTGAGTGCGCGTCCCTAATCGCAATGGTAGCTTGGGTTCTAAAAACAAGTAGCGGCTGGTGAAAACAAGTACCGTCATCAGCAAAATAGCCAACATGATCATTAGCGTTTCTCCTTTACTTGTTCCACAAAGTAACCAGTAAGCATGGCTAAAATGCTCGAAATCATCAAACTTCCCTCAATTTGATAATAGGTTAGGGCAACTGAGCTCACCAAAGCTACAATAACACTCGCGAGCACCGCTGCATTTTTAATGGTGGGTACTACTATCGCGATAAAAGTAGCGGCTACAGCAAATTCCAAACCCATTTCGTTCAGTTCAGGGATTAGACTTCCCGCAATAATGCCCGTCAATGTCGCGACATTCCAAAACAGGTAAAAACTCAGACCAGCCCCAAGTGCATACCAGCGATTAAACTGTTTATCGGAATGGTGGCCTACAATCGCAAACAGCTCGTCAGTAAGTAAGAAGCCGAGTGATAATCGCCATTTTAGAGGGAGCGGTGCAATTTTACTGCGCATCGATACACTGTAGAGGAAATGTCGAGAGGTGATAAAAAACGTTGTCAGTAACATGGTCACTAGACCTGCTCCGGTTTTAATCATTCCCATCGCGACGAGCTGTGCAGAACCTGCGAACAAAATGGCGGATAGTGCTTGTCCTTCCAAAGGGTGAAGCCCAGTATCAATTGCGAATGAGCCTGCGAGTAAGCCCCAAGGGAGCACTGCGATACTCAGAGGCATCATCGCAAGTGTACCTTGCCAAAATAGCGTGGCTTTTGATTCTTTTTGTAACGGCAAAGTGTGGTCCATGGTTTCTTCTTATTTATTCCTAAATCAGATTACCAAGATAGCTCGGTAGTCGCATAGCGCCTTGTACAATATTGCTGCTTTAGCTGTGACGGACGTATTGGCCGGGAGTGACGCCCATGGCTTTTTTAAAGTGTCGATGCAGATGGCTTTGATCATGGAAACCGCATTCTTGTGCCACGTCTGAAATTTTTTGTCCCATTTTTAATAGCTTCTTCGCCATACGTAAACGTTGCTGAATTTGATAGGCATGAGGCGGAAAGCCAAATTGCTTTTGAAACTCTCTCAGCAGATGAAAAGGGCTTAATCCAGACAGTTTCGCGAGTTCTTCTAGTGAGACGTCCGTTTGTGGAAAGTCTTCCAAAAATTCTCTGACGAGCTGCACTTGTCGCTGAGCTCTGGTTGACTCTTTCAGTGGTGCCCGATGAGTGCTGTGTTTACTGGCTAGCTTGATCAACGTGCCGTAAACCAAAGTTTCTCTCAATAAACGGTTGTCTGATTTTTCTAGTGTTTCAAATACCAGTCGTAACTGACTAGCCAGCTCAGGATCGTAAACCACAGGTTGAGGGAAATAGGGCAGAGCTACATTTGGTGAGCCAAGCTCTTGTCCTAAAGTTTGAAACTGCTGAGGTACGGGGTACATTGCTTTGTATTCCCAGCCGCCTTCCGAGGCTGAATGCCCGTTGTGTACTTCATCTGCATTAACAAGGATGATGCTGTCCTGTGGCGCGATATGATTCCCGCCCGTCCTAAAAAATTGTTGTGCCCCTTTTTCGATGACACCAATAGTGTAACCTTCGTGGCTATGGCGTGAAAAATTCTGCTTCTCATACTTTGCATCGAGAAGCTCTAAACCTCCGAGCTCTTGAGCTATCTTGAAGGTAGCGATTTCCTTATTCTTTTCTTTCATCTTTATCCGGTCTGCTCAAGAAAATCATTTTAGAAGTGTAACGGATCCATCGTGCTTATTTTTGTACAAAATTGCTATTCGATTTTGATAAACAGGCGAATTGATTGCTATTTTTCGGCTGGGCAAACTATGATTTTTATTTTTTGATTTATCTTGGCTATTTTGGGCTGGATGATGTCATTTTGTTGGTATAACATTCGCCGCCTTGTTGTAGAAAAGCGGTTCCATCATGATTGATTTATCTGTACTTCCTGTTTATCTCACCGCAGTTGTCGCCTTATTGCTCTTACCAGGGCCTGATATGTTGCTGATAGCGAGCTCAAGTATGAGTTACGGTAAGAAGGTCGGTCTTTTTGCTAGCTTAGGCAATGCGACGTCTGGTGTTATTCTTACTTTGCTTGCTGCAATGGGCGTATCTACCCTGATTGCCATGAGCCCAATAGCCCTTAAAGTCCTTCATCTATTAGGTGGCGCTTACTTGCTAAAAATGGGTTGGGACTGCTTACGAGCTGAGGCATCTTCGGCTCCAGAGCTTGATGGTCAAAACAAAATGGCATCAACTTATTATCAGCGTGCTTTGATGAGTAATTTGCTTAACCCTAAAGCCTTGGTCTTTTTTGTAATGTTTTTGCCGCAGTTTGTCTCAAGCAATATCACGGCATCTTCCGGTGAGCAGATGCTAGCGCTAGGGTTATTGTTGAACGTTCTTGGCTTGTCATTCAATTTATTACTTGTTGGGTTAGCAGGCACATTGGGCAAAGGGCTGCTCGAGAACGAAAAATTCCGCACGTATCAGCATAAACTAATGGGGTTAGTGTTTGTTATTCTGGCGTTGTGGATGCTGAGTAGTTTCGCCTTGTAAAGTTATCATATTCCATCAGAAAGCCAGCAATTGCTGGCTTTTTGTTTTAGGATATTGGTGTTTCCTAAGGAGAGGATATATGAAGCTTGAATTTTGTTTAAATCCAGATCAAACAGACCTTGATTTTGTTCGTGAAGGTATTCGATCTTATAACCGACTGCATTTACCAGAAGGGGAAGTGCATGCTGTAGGCTGTTTCGCAAAAGATGAGAATGGCAAGATCATGGGTGGCTTGACTGGCGAAATGTTTAAAAATACGGTGTTTGTTGAGTTTTTGTGGGTAGACGCTGAAAGTCGAACCTCTGGTCTCGGTAGCCAATTAATGTCGATGCTAGAACAAAAAGTAAAGCCTCACGGGGTTACCCATGTTTATTTGGATACCTACAGCTTTCAAGCTCTTGAGTTCTATCTCAAATTAGGTTTTGAGAAAGTGGGGCAGTACTCAGGCTATCCTGCAGAAGGCATCCACAAGTACTTTCTACAAAAGGAAATTGTAGGCTAGGGAAAAGCACGGGTTAGCTTGACTTGTTCTAGTCAAAATCAAAAAAAGAGGCGCGAATTTGCGCCTCTTGTTGTATCAAATATCTATGTTTCTCTTTGACTTACAAACTTTGCTGGTGCGCTTCGATAAGTTCGTTCATCTTCGCTTCTGCTGCTTGCTGTGCTTGTTCATAGCTCATATCCTCAGGGAAGAGGTTGATGACTTCGTAGTAACATTTTAGTTTTGGCTCAGTACCAGAAGGACGAACAATCACGCGTGATTGATCTTCTAGGTGATAAATCAATACGTCACTTGCTGGTAAGTCAATGGATTCTTCAGAGCCGTCGTCAAACATGCGAACCGATGTTTTAAGATCTTCGGTTACTGCAACTTTTTTACCAGCAATCTCTGTTGGTGGGTTTGCTCGGAGTTTGTCGCCGATTGGTGGAGAGTTTGGGTCGAGAGCGATGCTTCGTTGTGCGTTGAAGTAGAAACCGTGCTCGCGGTACAGCTCTTCCAGTTTATCCCACAGTGTTTTGCCTTGCGCTTTAAGCTTGCCTGTTAGCTGTGAAAACGCGACGATTGCAGATAAACCATCTTTATCCCACACCTTGTTACCCACGGTATAACCGAGCGCTTCCTCATAAGCAAACAAGAATGGGTTGGTTTCTGTCTCTTGTTCCATGGCAACGTTAGTAAGCCATTTAAAGCCAGTTAATGTTTGATAGTATTGTGCGCCATGCGCCTTAGCGATGCTGCTCAGCATTCTTGAGGATACGATGGTGTTGCCAACCAAAGCGTTAGGTTGCTGTTCCAACAAGCAATCGCCAAACAGTGAGCCCACCTGATCACCCGTTAGCATTTGATACTCGCCATCTGGGCGTTTAACTGCCACGGCAAAACGGTCCGCATCTGGATCGTTAGCGCAAGCGATATCGGCATCTACGGACTTACCTAACGCCATCACCATATCCATTGCACCGGCTTCTTCAGGGTTTGGGAAGTTGACGGTTGGGAAGCTTCCATCAGGTTCGCGCTGTTCCTTAACACTTGCCACTTTTTGGAAGCCTGCGTCGGCAAGTAGCGTTTCCGCCATATTCGCGCCAACGCCATGCATTGCGGTGTAAGCAATAGATATATCGGTATTGTTGTCAGGAGTAAGCAGCGCGTTTTCATTCATTGTCTTACGGTAAGTTTGGTAGTAGTCGTCTTCCAACCAAACTAACAAACCGTGCTGTTTTGCATCATCGAGAGACATTAAAGGTAATGGCTTCGTTGTTGCGTCATCAATTTTCGCTGCGATTCCAGAGTCGTGCGGAGGAATAATCTGTGCGCCATTCTCCCAATATACTTTAAAGCCATTGTATTCTGGTGGATTGTGACTGGCAGTAACAACAACAGCGGCCGCAGCATTCAATGTACGGACACCAAACGCAACAATTGGGGTTGCTGCAACGTCATACGTTAGGTAAACCTTGATACCAAGGGCCGTCAGTACGGATGCGGTATCATGCGCGAATTGTTTTGAATCGGGACGACCGTCGTAGCCAATAACGACACCACGACTCGCGGCATCTTTGACTTGCTCAAGCAAATAGTTCCCTAAACCAGTGGCGGTCTCTTGAATCACCAAGCGGTTCATTCGGTTTGGACCTGCGCCCACTTTGCCACGTAAGCCTGCAGTACCAAAGGCAAGGCGTGAGCCAAAGCGATCAGTAAGCTCTTGTTCATTGTTCGTATCGACGAGGTGTTGTAGCTCTTCACGAGTCTTAGGATCAGGGTCTCGTTTTAGCCATTGCGTAATTAGTGCTGTCATATCAATCATTCCTTAGTAGGGGGAGCCTACTTTCTTGGACACTTCGTTTGGTAAGTATCTCAATGTTTTCTTTTAAATCAATGTAAATGGTTCTCAATTACATTTCAAAGAGGGCAATCGATAAACCGAATTAATTTTTCTTATCCGAACAAAATTTAATCATATTTAATTTCTTGAAGAACCTTGGAACTATAACTAGCCTTTTAACATAAATATAACAAACCGTGTCGAAATCGTAGTTTTTGTGATTTTTCGTAAAGTTGTTCGATATTTGCATCGGGACGCAAGGAAGCTCGCGTAGGCGTAGCGGCTGAGCAGAGGAGAGATCTTTTGAAAAGATTAACGACTACTCTAGCCTTATCACTGAATGTGATTTTAATCACATTTTCCTCTTTTGGTTGGTCAAAGGAAAATGACTACAACATGACAAAAGGGGTCACAGAGATAAGTGGGCAAGTGTATGAATTACATATGCTGATTTTCTATATCTGCTGTGTAATTGCTTTGATTGTTTTTGGTGTGATGTTCTATTCCATCTTCCGTCATCGCAAGTCAAAAGGAGCAGTTGCAGCACATTTCCATGAAAGCACAAAAGTGGAAATTATTTGGACGGTCATACCCATCATCATTCTTGTCGCTATGGCGATTCCCGCAACAAAAACTCTAGTAGCAATGGAAGACACAAGCCAATCGGATATCACGGTCAAGATCACAGGCTCGCAATGGAAATGGCATTACAGCTATTTTGGTGAAGATGTTGAGTTTTTTAGTTTGCTTGCCACCAGCCAAAAACAAATTGATGGAATCGAAGCTAAAGGCGCGCATTACTTACTGGAAGTAGACAACCCTTTGGTGTTGCCTGTGAATCGCAAAGTGCGTTTTTTGATGACTTCTGATGATGTCATTCACTCTTGGTGGGTACCAGACTTTGCCGTCAAGAAAGACACCATTCCAGGTTTTATCAATGAAGCATGGACAAGAATTGATGAGCCAGGCGTATATCGCGGTCAGTGTGCGGAGCTATGTGGTCGTGCACACGGATTTATGCCAGTGGTGGTGCATGCGATGGAAGAAGAAAAGTTCGATGAATGGCTAGCGAGTAAGAAGCAAGAACTCGCGCTTCAAAAAGCGGCGGCTCAAGAAGCGCTCTCTCAAGACTTATCTATGGACGAATTGATGTCGCAAGGCGAATCGATATACACGGCGCGTTGCGCTGTGTGTCATCAGGCAAATGGTGAGGGGATTCCGGGTGCATTTCCCGCGATTAAAGGCAGTCCTATTGCAACCGGAGACGTTACAGAGCACATAGATATTATTGTCAACGGTCGCCCAGGCACCGCAATGCAGGCTTTTTCTAATCAGTTAAGTGACAAAGAAATTGGCGCGGTTATCACATATCAACGAAATGCATGGGGCAACGATACTGGCGATACAGTGCAAGCATCCGATGTGAATGCCTTTAAGGCACAAGGCAGTGCTAAGGAGGAAATATGAGTAAGCCAATAGATAAGGCAGTGAAGTCTGCGCCAGCAGAAGCCAGTGCGAACAGTACCATTGCGATTGATGATGGTCACGAGCATCATGCACCCCAGGGCATCACTCGTTGGTTGTATTCTACAAGCCATAAAGACATAGGCACCCTCTACCTTTGGTTTAGCTTTGCGATGTTTCTAACAGGTGGTGCGATGGCAATGATCATTCGTGCCGAACTGTTCCAGCCAGGGCTACAGCTAGTCGATCCGCAGTTTTTTAATCAAATGACCACGGTACACGGTTTAGTAATGGTATTTGGTGCGGTGATGCCAGCATTTACTGGTCTTGCTAACTGGATGATCCCGATGATGATCGGCGCTCCAGATATGGCGCTACCGCGCATGAACAACTTGAGCTTTTGGATCTTACCTTTTGCATTTCTCATCTTGTTGAGCTCGTTGTTTTTACCTGGCGGCGGTCCTGATTTTGGTTGGACGTTTTATGCTCCGCTGTCCACGACTTATGGCCCGGATAGCACTGCGCTGTTTGTATTCTCTGTGCATATCATGGGTATCAGCTCCATTATGGGCGCGATTAACGTTATCGTGACGATCGTAAATATGCGAGCTCCGGGAATGACTTGGTTCAAGTTACCAATGTTTGTTTGGACTTGGCTAATCACCGCTTTCTTGTTGATCGCGGTTATGCCGGTACTAGCGGGTGCGGTGACCATGGTTCTTACTGACAAATATTTCGGGACTAGCTTCTTTGACGCAGCTGGTGGTGGTGACCCGGTAATGTTCCAACACATCTTTTGGTTCTTTGGTCACCCAGAAGTGTACATCATGATTTTACCGTCGTTTGGAATCATTTCCGCCATTCTGCCTGCTTTCAGTGGTAAGAAGCTGTTTGGTTATCATTCGATGGTTTACGCGACGTGCAGCATTGCATTGTTATCTTTCCTTGTGTGGGCGCACCACATGTTTACCACGGGGATGCCAGTTTTTGCTGAGCTCTTCTTCATGTATTGCACTATGCTGATTGCGGTACCAACGGGGGTTAAAGTCTTTAACTGGGTTGCCACCATGTGGCGTGGAGCTCTGACATTTGAAACGCCAATGTTGTTTGCCATTGCCTTTATTGTGCTGTTTACCATTGGTGGCTTCTCGGGACTGATGTTGGCGATTGTGCCGGCGGACTTCCAATATCATGACACTTACTTCGTAGTTGCCCATTTCCATTATGTGTTGGTATCTGGTGCGGTATTCTCGATCATGGCAGCGGCATACTACTGGCTACCTAAGTGGACGGGCAATATGTACGACCACAAGCTGAGTTTATGGCATTTCTGGTGCTCAATTATTTCCGTCAATGTCCTGTTTTTCCCAATGCACTTCCTAGGCTTAGCGGGCATGCCAAGACGCATACCGGATTACGCCATTCAGTTTGCTGATGTTAATCAAATAGTATCAATTGGTGGGTTTGCATTTGGGTTGTCACAACTGATCTTCTTATGGTTGGTGATCAAGTGTATTCGTGGCGGGGAAAAGGCTTCTGCAAAACCGTGGGAACGTGCGGAGGGCTTAGAGTGGACAGTGCCAAGCCCTGCGCCACATCATACGTTTACTACACCGCCTGAGATTGACTAGCAAAGAGTGGGGTGAGTGACATGAAACCGAATCCATCAAACAAGAAGCTCACAGTGAAGTTACTTTTGGCGACCCTGTTAATGTTTGGCTTCGGCTATGCACTGGTCCCACTTTATGACGTGATGTGCGACGCACTGGGAATCAATGGAAAGACAAGTGAAGTGGCCGCCATTCAACCGACAGGTATGCAACCGGACATGAGTCGAACTATTCGCGTGGAGTTTATGGCGCATGTCAGCCCAGATATGCCTTGGGAGTTTAGACCCAAAGTGATTTCGATGGATGTTCACCCAGGTGAAGTCGTACAAACCGAATACCTTGCATTTAATGAAAGCGGGCAGAAGTTGGTGGGGCAAGCCGTTCCTTCTGTTTCTCCCGGGACTGGAGCTGCTTACTTCAATAAGATTGAGTGTTTTTGCTTTAACCAGCAGCCTCTGGATGGTAAACAGCAAGCTCAAATGCCGTTGATTTTTTATATCGAACCGGGCTTGCCGGAGTCTATACACACGTTAACGCTGTCTTACACACTCTATAAACTTCCCCCTCCTACAGGCTCTTAGCCACTCAGGGAGAGAGATACAGACCAAGGTTGGTCAGTAAGGAGAGAAATTATGAGTAACAAGCCAGGAACATATTATGTTCCCGCTCAAAGTAGCTGGCCGATCATCGGTGCATTTGCTCTGTTTTTGGTTGCTGTTGGCGCAGGCATGACCGTCCAGGGGACACAAAGTGACGGTGCAGTGGGAACCATTGGTGGCATTGTGCTAGCGGTGGGCTTCTTGTTCTTGCTTTACATGTTGGCTGGTTGGTTTAGTAATGTGATTACTGAATCACTGAGTGGAAAATACAGCTCGCAAATTACTCGTTCTTTTCGCCAAGGAATGAGCTGGTTTATCTTTTCTGAAGTGATGTTTTTTGGTGCCTTTTTTGGTGCCTTGTTTTACGCCAGAATGATTTCTGTGCCTTGGTTAGGTGGGGCAGATAATAACTTCATGACCAACGAAGTCCTGTGGCCAACCTTCGAAGCGATGTGGCCACTCACTCTGACGCCGGGAGGAGAAACAACACAAGCTATGCCGTGGCAGGGCATACCCCTTACCAATACTATCTTGCTGCTATTGTCGTCTATTACGCTACATATGGCGCATATAAGCCTTGAACAAGACAAAAGAACGGCACTGATTGTTTGGTTAGAGATAACCATCGTACTTGCTGGCTTTTTCCTATATTACCAAGCGGTTGAGTATGTTCATGCTTATCAAGACATAGGGCTCACGTTGCAGTCCGGTATTTACGGTAACACGTTCTTCATGTTGACGGGATTCCACGGTTTACACGTTTGTCTTGGGACTATCTTCTTAATCGTGCTGCTGTTCAGAATCGCTAAAGATCACTTTTCGCCAAAGAACCATTTTGCCTTTCAAGCGGGCAGCTGGTATTGGCATTTCGTGGATGTGGTTTGGTTATGTCTGTTTGTGTTTGTTTACGTACTTTAGGCTCAGTGTGAACTCTTGGTTCGACTAATAAGGGCGAGGGTTTGGTGCTAGCCAACCCGAGCTGAGCGCAATAAGCAAAAGGACGACCACCAAAGCGGAGAACATGACTCGACGGCCTAAGTAATGACTCATGGGTTTGTCTCTTTTTTCAGGATTATCTGGGTCTTCACGAACCATTTCGATAAGCGCTTTTGCGAGGTTGAAGATAATGAAAAGCAGCAAAAGGACAAGCGTCAGTTTGAATAGAAATACGGTGGACATGGCACCTCCGGTTTCATCATTGTTGTTATCAAGACAATTATGGCTATCGAAACGGTTTTGGGTTGCAGTTGGTTTAACTGTGGTTGTGTTTTCTCTTTTGGTCAAACTGGGTTTTTGGCAGTTTGAGAGAGGGCAAGAAAAACAAGCATTGGAACAAGCCATTCTCGCGCGTGCGGATAGTGCGTACCAAGCACTAAGCGTCGTTCTTGAAGACAACGACTGGCGAGAGGAAAGTATCCTCGGGAAAAAAGTGGAAGTTAATGTTGTTCCTCAGGCGTTTCCCGTAATTTTGTTAGACAACCAAACGCATCAAGGCAGTGTGGGATATTTAGCATTTCAGATTGTATTGACGAGCGATGAGCCTAGTACCTATGCGTTATTGGAGCTTGGTTTTGTCGAGGGAAGAGCAGATCGCTCAATGTTACCAACGGTCACCAAACTCGATAATTCGATTTTCATCACAGGACGCCTGTACCGAAAATCTACTAATCCACTGAGCTCAGAGTTAATGCCGGAAGTTGGCGATGTTATTCGCGTGCAAAACCTAAACATCGCGCAATTGAATCAGCTACTGAATATTGAACTTATGCCCGCAGTCTTGCAGCCAGACAATTTAACTCGTTGGCCCTATGACTTTCCTTGGAATCCATTGCCACTCAATAGTGCCAAACATTTTGGCTATTCGATTCAATGGTTTTCGATGGCAGGTGTTTTCTTATTACTGACTTTAATTGTTTTTGTTCGTTGGCAAAAAAAGTTGCGTCACATGGAGGTGAAGCATGACATCTAAAGTAACCAAAGGACGACTAATGTTGATTGCGCTGGTTTGTACGTTCGCGCTTCCCGCTGTCATTGCAAAAGTCATTCTCACACAAGGGTGGTATCAAAGCGGAGTGACCAATAGAGGCGAGTTAGTCGAACCATACACGACGTTAGAGCAACTTGGTCAAGAGTCACCTCTCAAAGACCATGGTTGGCAACTCGCTTATGTATTGCCTAACGAATGCACTGAACAGTGTAAACAGCAGCTTTACCTGCTTCAGCAAAGCCATGTTGCTTTAGGTAAGTATCAAGAGCGAGTAGTGCCAGTTGTTTGGCAGACTGAGCATTCAGATCCCATGGAAGTATCGATGTTAGCGATGCAAATGAATGAATTGGTTACCGCAAAAGTGAAACCTGGGCAAATGTTGATCGTTGATCCTCTTGGGCAACTGGTGATGTCTTACTCGCCGAAACCAAATGAGGACTTAGTCCTATTGAATAAAGGTATGTTGGCGGACTTACGCAAGCTCTTAAAACTGTCACGAGTCGGTTAGAGGAAGTGCATATGAAATTAATTCAGTTGGTTAGATTCAGTTTGCTGCTAACTCTCGTGGTGATCATGTTAGGGGCATATACTCGCCTTTCAGATGCAGGGTTAGGTTGCCCGGATTGGCCTGGTTGTTATGGGCACTTTTCTGTGCCGCATCAAGAAGAAGACGTCATACGTGCTAACCTGAACTTCCCCGAGCGGGCAGTAGAGCATGAGAAAGCATGGCTTGAGATGATTCATCGCTATTTTGCGGGAACGTTAGGTTTAGTCATTTTTGCGATGGCAGCGATATCAGTAAGGTCTGAGCGTGTAAATTCAACCTTTCCGATGTTGCTAAGCGTATTGGTGATTGGGCAGGCACTTTTGGGAATGTGGACAGTTACTCTTAAATTAATGCCCGTCATCGTGATGCTTCACTTGCTCGGTGGTTTTGTTTTATTGGCGTTACAGGCGATTTTTTACTGCCAATTAAAAGCGCAAAACAATCTCTATTTCTCTCCATCTTCTAGCTCTCTGAGAGGCTTTTCATTGTTGGTTTTCCTGGTTGTTTTGGTGCAAGTGCTCCTTGGAGGATGGACTTCGTCAAATTATGCTGCGCTGATGTGTACCACACTGCCGATTTGTGAGGGAGACTGGATGAGCCATCTCTCATGGAAAGAAGCGTTTTCTTTCTGGCAAACTGGATTCGAGAATTATGAATTTGGTGTCTTGGAGTATCCGGCAAGAATGACTATACACGTCACTCATCGTATAGGCGCTATTGTTACCGCCACCGTGGTATTGGCTTATAGTATTGGGCTTATGAGGCAAGATTCTCATCATTCACAGAGAATCGGAGGGTGGTTGTTATTCACTCTGGTGTGCCAAATTATGCTGGGTGTAAGCAACGTAGTATTTCAACTTCCTATCTATGTCGCGGTGGCGCACAACCTTGGTGCCGCTGTTATGTTGAGTCTCGTTTGTGTTAGCCAGTTTTACTTGTGGCAGGGTAAAACGGCTTGGAATTACACCGCGAAAGGAGTTCGCTATGAGTAAAGAAATCGCGCTGTCGTTAAATGGGCGAAAGCGACTAAGTTCCGTTTATTTGAAGTTAACGAAACCTAAAGTGGTGGCGTTAATGTTGGTGACGGCAGTAGTAGGGATGAGCTTAGCCCCAGTTGATGATTTCCCCTGGTTGCAGGCGGTAGTTGGCCTAACGGGGATTGGTCTGATGGCAGGGTCTGCGGCAGCGTTTAATCATCTAATTGACCGCCGAATTGATGCGAGAATGGCACGTACACACAAACGACCATTGCCATCGGGTGAGACTAAACCATCATCGGTGATAGCCTTCGCTACAGTTTTAGGTGTCTTAGGGTTTGTACTTCTATATGCGATGGTCAACCCGCTGACGGCATGGTTGACTTTGATGAGTTTGCTCGGCTATGCGATGGTATACACAATGTACCTCAAACGTGCTACGCCCCAAAATATCGTCATTGCAGGGATTGCCGGTGCGATGCCGCCTCTTCTCGGTTGGACTGCTGTAACAGGGCAATTACATGCGAATGCTTGGCTGCTCGTGATGATCATTTTTATCTGGACGCCACCACATTTTTGGGCTCTGGCTATTCATCGTGTCGAGGATTACCGCAAGGTAGATATTCCCATGCTGCCAGTGACACACGGCATTGAGTACACCAAAACTTCTATTCTGTTGTATACGGTGCTATTGACTTTGGTTTGTGTCCTACCGGTTTTGGTTGGTATGGTCGGCGTGGTGTATCTTTTTGCCTCGCTACTACTCAATGTTGGCTTTATGTACCATGCATGGAAGCTAAAATATGCACCAGAGCCAAATACCGCGATGGAGACGTTTAAATTCTCTATCTATCATCTTTTGGCGTTGTTCATTGCATTGCTTTCGGATCACTATATTGGTTTTTAACCTTTCTTAAAACAGAAAACGCCGCGTGGTTCGCGGCGTTTTTGGTTTTGATATTTTGGCTTTAAGACAAAGCTTTCTAGATTTATTGAATTTCTAGCAGTTCAACATCAAAGATCAAAACACTTGCTGGTGGAATTGGGCCAGAGCCACTCTTACCATAGCCAAGCGTGCTTGGTACGAAAAGGCGGATTTTCTCACCTTCTACCATGTATTGTAGACCTTCTTGCCAGCCTTTAATGACTTGGTTAAGACCAAATGAAATAGGCTCACCACGATTAACAGAGCTATCGAATATCGTGCCATCAATCAAGGTGCCGTGGTAGTGTACTTTTACTTTACTTGTTGCAGTTGGGTGAACCTCACCTTCGCCTTTTTCAAGAACCATGTATTGAAGGCCACTTTCTGTTGTGATGACGCCTTCTTTTTTCGCATTTTCTAGTAAGAATGCTTGGCCTTTGGCAAAGTTTTCATCTGCTACTTTATGGTTTGTCCAAGTACGGTAAATGAAAAAGCCCGCCAAAATAAAAATAATAAGAGGAAACAAAAATTTAGACACGTAATCTCCTTGTCTATTTAGGTTGTTTTAGCAAAAATTTGATGGTTTCTGCCATGGCTTCAACGCTGTCATGACCACCAGTAATCACTTGATATTTTCCGTTTACGATAAAGGCTGGAACGGAGTTAATTTGGCCGCGAGTCGTGATCGCTTCTGCCTTAGTGATGTACTCAAACAGCGCTTTTTGCTGTGCTTCATCTAAATGGTAAGGGCTGATAAGGTTGCGAGACTCAAAGGCTTTCTCTACGGCGATTTGGCGTTCCTCAGCCGTTGCATCGGCACCCATTTGCACAGCAGTAAAAAGATCCGCCATAAACGCTTTATCTGGTGTTGATTCAAGCTGCATTACGGCAGTATAGAAGATGATGGCGCTCACTTGTGCACTTTCATTGAACGTTACATGCATTTTTTCAACGCTTTGATCGGTCAATGATTCAATTTGAGGGACAAACTCTTCCATTGAGCGGCAGTGGCCACAAGTTAAAGAGAATGCTTCAGTCAGGGGAGCTAAATCATACTCTTCAAGGGATACTGGCAAAACTTCGTATTGTTTGCCTTGCTGAGGCTGACTCTTGCCGCTATCGCATGCCGACAAAGCCATTACGGCAACAACAACAGCAAAGCCTTTCGATATGGTTTTTAACATAGTAGTGCTCTAAATGAGAAATTTGCGTTAGTTTATCGGTTAACGATAGTGACTAAAACCATTAAATAACAATAAAATGAGACCATTGGTAACAGACTTTGCCTGACGTATGGGCTGTAAGGGTAGGGTATTTTAGTGTTGCTTTTTATTTGAGAGATGATTTTGCATTGACTCCAGTGGCATGAACGCTGCATAGACAAACCAATCGGTGGACAAAAGCGCTAAAGATTCGGCGTGTTTTGTCGACACAATGAACAAGAGTTTTTCTACGTTGGTAATGGTATGAAGCATTGGTTTTTAATTGTTTGTGGCATTCTGGCCGGGTGCAGCAGCCTCGATCAAGATATGGTCCCTGGTGGGAACATTTTAGATACAGCTCCTAAATCAAACTCTGAGCTGAGACACCCAGAGTGGGGATACCCGAGCGCATCCAATGTGGCTTCTTCCCCTCGTTCATATCAAACGGCGAGGGCGTCAGTAAAAAAGTCGCAAAACGTGACCTCTCTGGAAATGTTCCTGAGCAGGCATAACATTCCTCACGAGACGCTCAGTGGTGGTCACCTGATGATACGTTTGAAAGAGCAAGTGCATTTTCAAACGGGTTCTGCACGGTTATCTGCTCAATCTCAAGACTGGATTCGAAACATTGGTCACTATCTGGCGGGAAGAACTGATGTTGATGTCGTGATTGATGGTCATGCGGATAGTACGGGAGCTGAAAGTTTCAACGACACGCTATCTGAAAAGCGAGCTCGTGAAGTAGAAAAACAATTATTGGCGACGAGTATTCCACGTCAACGAGTGTTTTCTAGAGGCTTCGGAGAGTATGTACCGAAGTGCAGCAATGCGACAGCGAGTGGTAAAGCTTGCAATCGGCGCGTAGAGCTAACATTGATCGTGGATGAATAACGCAGACGTTAGGCGGTAATCTTCGTTGTGTTGTTCTCACATACCCGTTATTTGCTTAGTGGAGTTTAAGTTCGGAGTTGAGCAAGAAGACTGAATAAGGAAAGCTCGCACGGCAACATTTAGCTAGAAAAAATAGAAAAGAGGCACCGTTAGGTGCCTCTTTTACATCCGCCAATGTTCATAGGGGGAACTTAGGCAAATTCTTTTTCAACGTAAGCGACGATGTCAGATGACTCGTATAACCACTGTGTTTCACCATCTTTTTCGATACGAAGGCAAGGGACTTTAACTCGCCCACCACCTTGCTCTAGTTCAGCTCGATGAGTAGGATTATTTTTTGCATCACGTAGCTCAATGTTCACCGATTGACGCTTCATTGCACGGCGGACCTTTACGCAAAAAGGGCAGGCTTCAAATTGGTAAAGTGCGTATTGTTTCGCTTTTTCATCAATACGTTGCTGTTCTTCTGCGGTGCGCTTAATACCACGAGGTGAGAACACCGCGTTCAGCAATAAGATAACCTTGCCTAAAATCCAACGGATAAACTTCATAATGATCCCTTGATGTTCATTGGGTAACTGTCCTTTAAGAATGCAATCATGATGCTTGTTGCACTGAGCGTGAAGTCTATCAGTTGTTTGAAATGGATAAAACCATGTATTTTATGCGGAAAATAGACGTTTAAACCAACCCCAAAAGCCACTTGCTGAAGCCGGACGGGCTTCCTTACCTTGATAAAAACTTTGCATGAGTTCGGTTCTGAATGCATCAACGTCCATGCGTTTTATGACAAGCTCGTGCTGCAATGTATTTTGAGTCTGCTCAGCATGATCGTGCGCCAAGCTGAAATCCATATTTAAATAGCCTTGCGTGTATAACCAAAGGTGGGTGACTAAGATTAGGTCTTCAGCAGATTGGTTAGTAAACTTATCCGCGTGCTCATTACCCAAGGAGTCAGTCAGAACTTGCTGCATACGCTGGGTAGAGTGAGCATGTTGCTCGTAGTTAGCACTTGCTTCAATATGTGATTTGGTCAAAAGGCCAAGCAGGTGAAGAGTAGGTGCTGTTGTGGGTTTGTTCTCACAAACTTTTGTAAATAGTTGTGACTGTTCTTTTAACCAACGTCGCTTTGCTGCTTTATGTTCTTTAACAAAGGGGATTTCTTCAAATCCCATCTCTTGACTCAGTTCACTAAGAGACGTCATGGTTTTTTAGTTCCTTCACCGTTACTTCGATATGCTGATCATTGATATCAACAAAAATTGAGCTGCCAGTAATCATAACAGAAAGGCTAGTACCTCGGTCAAGGTGCTGACAAATCAAGTCGATAGCGTCATAGTCAAAGCTCTCTACGTTGACGGGAAGCATTGAGAACTTTCCTGACATTTTGTCCCACCAGACAGCCGCTTTGGTGTTATAAGTGTAAACTTTTACATGCTTTGCTAGGCGAGAAGCTTTCTTAATTCTGTCTGGTTCTGGTTCGCCAATTTCAATCCAGTGAGTAATGCTTTGATCATCGCCAACATGCCATAAATCAGGCTCTTCAATCGTAGAGAGTCCTTTTGTAAACTCCAGATTGCTTTGAGCATTTAAACAGTAAGCTAGAATGCGAGCCAACATTCGTTGCGGCTTTTCAGAAGGGTGAAGGGCGATAGTTAGATTTTTAGAATCGTAATAGTCATTATTCATATCGGAAATGGCGATACGAAATTTGTAAATGGTTGGTTTAAGAGCCATAGATTTATATCGTTTTGTTGGCAAAATAAGTTTTAGGCAAAAAAATAGCCAGCTTTAAAAGCTGGCTATCGTATCAAATTCTTTAAGAATTAAAGTACTTTGATTTGCTCTGCTTGAGGGCCTTTTTGACCTTGAGAGATAACAAATTCTACTTTCTGGCCTTCAACTAGAGTACGGAAGCCGTCACCAGTGATTGCAGAGAAGTGAGCAAATACGTCAGGACCGTTTTCTTGTTGAATGAAACCGAAGCCTTTAGTTTCGTTGAACCACTTAACTGTGCCAGTAGCTGTGTTAGACATGTCTATTTCCTAAATATCTAAATAATGTAATCTTTCGCCTCAACGGCGCTTATAGCGTGGAAAAATAAATTGCTATTGCGTACCACAGGACGACGGGTTACAAGTAATCCAACGAAATGTGAAAACAAAGAACTTTCTTTCTAGCCGTGTTTGAGTCTAGGTTAATTCCACGAAGAGTCAACATATATTAGTGCTTTATGGACAAATATTTGTATTTAGTCACTATTTAACCAGCATGTTTTTGATTAAATTTCAAATAAATGACGGTGATGTGAAGTTTTTTAGCATAAAATTCAACTAAATCTATAAATTTGACTTATTTATATAATTATTGTCCAATCTGGTTCGACCATTAAGGAGGATTTATGGCAAAGCGTAAAATCAGTCCTCAACCGAGTGGCTCACAACATGAGACCGACTTCGGCAGAGGTGAAATCAAAGACAACGCGTTAAAAGCGGTTGTTACCAGTCAGCTGTTCCAAACACGAGTCGTTAAAGCGAAAAAAGGTAAAGGTAGCTTCAGCCGTAAAATGAAGCATAGAGGCAAAGAGCCCTATTCAAAGTTCTCCCCAAGGTGGATTTTGAATAGGGCTTTTTTATTGGTACTAGGTGTTTGCAAAACTGATGATATTCAATTTTTTAGTACCAGATAAGTTTTCCTAATTTATCATGTACTGCTTCAAATGCTTCAAATGCTTCAAATGCTTCAAATGCTTCAAATGCTTCAAATGCTTCAAATGCTTCAAATGCTTCAACTGCTTCAGCGAACCAGGCGTTGAAAGTACCAATTAAGTACTAAAACTTACTAAGTTAGATTCATATCAATAAGCGTCACTTCCTGTCTTATGCAACTCTACTATATCTTTAGTCTAATCAAACAGCCGAGATTATGGTTTAAAAAGACTGGTGAGAAGTAGGTATGTCATCGACGAGTTATGGTACTTATGGTTGCAAATGTAAAAAAGCGTGTGCTTCTTTATTACTAGTGTGGCTGTCCATTTGTCCGATGGCGCATGCGCACAAATCAGAGTCTCATTCTTTAATTGTTGCTAACTCCAAAGCGTGGAAGCCGTTCTCTTACCTTAGCCCAGATGGTGAACCTAAAGGTATTTTAATCGACTTTTGGAAAGAGTACGCGGCGAACAACCAAATCGACGTTCAGTTTCTCCTTTTGGATTGGGATGCTTCTTTACAAGCCGTAAAAGAGGGTAAGGCTGACTTTCACGGAGGACTTGTCTACTCGCCCGAAAGAGCGAAGTATATGGACTTTGGCGCAGTCATAATGCCTATCCAAACCAAACTGTACGTAAATAAAGATGTACTTTCGGTTGATATCAGGAGTGTTTTAACTGGCGAAATGACGCTGCCAATTGGCGTTGTTAAAGGAAGTTACGAGTCTGAGTTTGTTCAGACGAATTATCCAAATGCACCTATTGCAGAGTACATTAACAATGATTCGATGATACAAGCAGCCGTCGATAAAAAGGTGCTGTACTTTGTTGCAGACCTGCAAGTTGCTAACTTTTATATGGCAACCACGCCGGGAGCGGGTATGTTTGTCCCGACAATTAGCTTGTATAGTAAAGATCTTCGGATTGCTAAAGGAATGCATAGTGCAACTTCCATTTTAGAGGTATCAAGAGCGTTTGAAAAAGTCATTGATACGGATCGTGAGCGGATCCTTACCCGTTGGAGTGTGGTGAAAACGGTTTATCCACTTTATCTTTTCCCTATTGCTATTTTCATTATGGCGATTGCAACGCTTTATCATATTTTTGCCCTCAAACGTATGGTTGCTCTTCGGACAAGGCAATTAACGATTGCCAATCAGCAATTGCTGGAGATGACGTTGACGGATTCTCTCACAAAGCTATACAACCGTAGACACCTGATTGAGCAATTGGCGCTACTGAATCATTTGAAGCGAAACTTAACGGTGATGGTGTTTGATATTGATGATTTTAAATCAATCAATGATCGATATGGCCACCTTGCTGGAGACCGAGCAATAGTTGCCATCGCAGAAGCCGCTAAGTCGATGACTGATGACCGAATGACATTGGCGAGAATTGGAGGAGAAGAGTTCGCACTCGTTACGTCTTCTCTGTCAGAGCGAGAAGCGCTCAATTTTGCCAATATGCTTTGTAAAGCCGTTTACGATCAGCCTGTTATACTGGGCGGACAAGCAATTCATTTGAGTATCAGTTTGGGCTGTGCTTACTATCCTGAGTTTACCCACATCGTGAGCTTGCAAGATGCTGACGAGTTGATGTATCAAGGTAAGTCTGAAGGAAAGAATCGTGCAGTTTTCCAAGTTATAACAGACTGTCAGCTTCAACCTGCGCTTCGTCAAGTGAATTAGATCTCGCTAATTCAACTGATACTTCAAACCATCCTCAAGCCTCAAAGTTTTAGTCAGAGTAACGTGGTAAGCGTTAACGATCACGTTGCGTTGTTTTCTTTGAGGCCAATTTGCGTACAAATACTTGCACTTTCATATATATAACCCCCCACCTGCTCACGTTTTTATCATAGAAGCAGTAATTGTTTTAAAGTGATAAGTGATTTCTTGGTAAAGATCAGAACCCCTGTCTACACTCAGTGTAAAGTAATGCATATAAAGCATGATGCATACAGTGTTGTACAAAAACAATTAAAGAAGATAAGAAATAAGTTGGCTTGAGAAGGACGGGGAATGAACAACGAATGCTTTGCTAGGTTCCGAGCTGTCACGGATGAACTGTCAATGAAAGAATCGTTGTCAGTTGGGAAAGACCCTTATGCTCACTATCTCAAAGATATTGTGGGGATTGATTTGTTGTCTCGTGAAGAGGAGTTGCATTACGCCAAACTTAATCGAGCTGGTGATGAAGAAGCGCGCGAAATGTTGATTGAGTCTAATCTTCGACTTGTTGTGAAAATCGCAAAAGGTTACCTCAAACGGCCAGGCAATAACTTTACTCTGCTCGATTTAATAGAAGAAGGTAACATTGGTTTGATAAAAGCGGTCGATAAGTTCGATCCTGAGCCAGGCTACCGTTTTTCTACTTATGCGGTATGGTGGATTCGCGAGAATATAGAAGCGGCATTAATGAACAATGGCCGCACGGTACGTTTACCTGCTCATGTGTGCAAAGAGATAAATAGCCTGGCTTTAAAAAAGCTCGATGCGTCAAAAAGTGAGAGCAAGGAGTTGTCTATTTCTGAACTCTCACGCTGCTCAGGGGTGAAAGCAGAACGTATAGATGAACTTGTTGCTCTAAGTGGTTTTATTGATGTATCGACCACTGCGGACCTACATCGTGTTCCATTTGTTCTTGAACTGTGTGAAAGTGAGTATACGCCAGATCCACAACAAGACTGTGAAAACCAGTGCTTTACTCAAGCTATTGAAAATATTATTAAAACTTTGCCAATTAAGTTGCAGAAAGTCTTGATCCATCGATTCGGATTATTTGACCAGAGAGTGAAAACCTTGTCGGAAATAGGCCTGTTATTAAACGTATCTAACGAGCGTGTTCGTCAGATGCAGATAGAGGCGGTTGAACGCGTGCAGAAACGTCTCCGATTCGATGGTTGGGTTTAAGATTTTTAGCCCCTTATCCTAGCTGATTAATTTACTGGCTTGCTACTCTGTTCTTCCGTAAGTAACAGCAGCTCAAGCTGTGCTTTAGCTGCTGCCTCCAATCTCCATACACTCAATAATCGGTTAAGTGCTGCGCGATAAGTACGACTTTTGAGTAAAAAAGCGAGCGTACTTGTGTAGTTGTTTACGACTTGCGCTTGTGTCTCGACCAAAGCAGTTTTGTTTTCGATGTCGATGTGTTGAAGGTTAAAGTCAGGAAGAAACGCACACTCATACCATACCTCTACAATTTCACGAATTTCGAGTTCTTCTTCAGGCACGTCGAAGTCTTGTAACTGGTAGTTTTCTGGTATCGTTGATAAATAAACCACATCCAATTTGTCTGCAACAAATGTATACATCGGATTCCTTAGTGTACGCGCTTACAGAGTAAATAGTCTCATCGTTTACATTTTTGTCAATGACCGTGCTCAAGTATGAATGATGAACCACACCACATTCCGAACTTAACTTAGACTTTTTAAGTACTTATCGGTTAACCCGAAATACTTCAGGTTGCCATCTGGCTCCAAGACTAAGCTCATATTGGATGTAGAGATCATGCCCGGATCATTCGTTGAGAAAATAACGGTCTTATTGAGTAGTTTGTCGCTAAATAACCGCTTGAAGTAGTGGGAATTTTCTTGCTCTGCACCATTAAATGGCTCGTCAATGATAATCAAAGATTGTTCGCAGTTGCCTAGCCCTAATGCGAGCCGCAGTCTTTGTTGAATACCATTTGGTAAACTTTTACAGATATCAACGCTCAATTGAGTGTCCAGGCCTTGTGGCAACCATGTATCGAGCTCAAAGAAACTCACCATTTCACGCATTTTTTCTGTTGGGATTAACCCATTATGCAAGATGAAGTTAGTCTCCAAGGAGCCTTCAAAAATATGCAGGTTAAACGGGATGTAGTTAATCGAGGTTCGATAGCGGTAACTGTTGAATTGTTTGATGTTATAACCGTCCACCGAAACTGAGCCTTGATAGCGTTCCTCTAGCCCAGCGATAATAGAAATGAGCGTCGTTTTACCGCAACCTGTTGGTCCACAAATCACAACTTTTGCGCCCGGTGGAATTTTAAAACCAAGATTAGTTAAGCCTGTTGCCGCACCACTATAACGATGGCTCACACCAGAGCCGACGATACTACCTTGAAAGAGGCGAATAGGGGGGCTTTTCTCTAACGTTAGCTTATCGTCATTCATCGCCATAAGGTTGTTGATTTGCGCAGAAGACGCCTTAATGGATTGGAACTTAGAAATAGAGTTGTAGATGCCCATAATAGGCCCCAACGCCTTCCAGACTAAAATTACGGTAGCAAGCATTGCACCTGCATCGGAGGTGCCGTCCATCACGCCGATAACGGCCGCGACGATACTTGCGGTACCAATAACCTGAATCAAACTCCCGCCTGCTGCCTGAACCCTGCTATTAGTCACTGAAACATGTTCTGCATCGTTGGTGCTTTGTAAATGCGATGCGCTAAAGCGGGACTGGATAACACGCAATAATGGCAAGCCTTGGATGGTTTTTATACCACGAAGAATCTCATTCCATTGGTAAGAAACCATGGCGTTGGCGCGAGAGCTCTTGGACGTGGCTTGCGAGTAGATGTAACGAGAATAAACACAGAACACCAACATTAGAATCAACCCCGCCATAACGACTAGCGCCGCGGTACCAGACATAAGAGCAATGGCAATAATGAATACGATAACAAACGGCATGTCGAAGTAGCTTAATGTTGACTCTGCGGTTACCAAACGGCGGAACGTGTCGATGTCTTTCAAACGCGCTAACTGAGAAGAGACACCTGCGGTGGATGTCATCGAATAAGGAAGCCACAACAGTTTGGATATTACGTTTTGAGAAATATGCACCGCCAAATCCTTTCCTGATGTGGCGATGATGTTGACCCGCATTTTCTTGAAAAAGTATTCCGAGAACCCAACAATCACAGCAAATAACGTGAGCCAATAAAGCGTGGCTTGCGAGCTAGAGGTTAAGGCGAAGTTGTACACACTCATAATAAAAAAGGGCTGGAGTGCGCCGAGAATGCTTACCACGAAGCTGAGAATAATCAGGCTTTTGAGTTCATTGTTGTAGCGATAAAACGCGTATTTAATCCAGTTACTGCGGTCTTGAGATTCAGGTGGCGGTTCTCGGAATAAGCGGGAGTATTCGCTGATCGAGACCAACAAGCACGGCTTCTTGCAGAGCGGGTATTCAATGGTGTTGTTATTTGTGTAATCAAACAGGATCAGTTTGCCGTCTTTAGTGCCCAAGAAAATCGCAGTGAGGTTTTCTATCTCGATAAAACAAGGATGAGGATGCCCCTCGATGTGCTCCAACGTTTTTAGTTTGGTGACGTCACAACGGTAACCAAGGCGTTCAATCGTAGCGATAAAACTGTCGCTGTCTTTTGGTTTAGGGATAAAAGCGTCGCTGAGGATAGAAGGTGTGCCTTCCCATTCAAGCGCTATGAGGGTGTAAGCTAAACCACGAATCAAAGGTGACTGATTGTATCGCTCGTCATAACTGCGAGCCTCAAAGTCCAACAAGCGCTGAGGGACATTATTAAAATCAACCAAAATACTCATTGGTCACCTCCGGTAAGTTTGACGCGTTTGAGGCGATGATTGAGTTTGTCCATCTTGTTGCTGACGATGATGAGGATTTTGTCGTTGGCGCGATAGGCGGTGCTGGTCAAAACCAATCGAGCAAAGTCGTCATCATAAACACAGTCGATGTCGTCGAAGATCAACACACGTTTGTTCGCGAGTAAGGCACGCACTAACAACAAGGCATAAGCGACTTGGCGCGAGAATGGGTTGCGTAAATGTCCTTTAAGCTCGGTGTAAAAACCAGCGGGAAGGGCATCGATTTGTGCCTTGATGTTCATGGTTTCGCAAAGCGCAAATGCCGTGTTGTTTAAGCTCGGGCGGAAACAAGTCAAGTTGTCGATGATGGTGCCTTCGACGAACGAACTGGTTTTGTCGACCATGAGCACGCTATTACGCCAGACGTTGTAGTTGACGTCATCGAGCGGTGTCTCGTTGATTTGGATATCGAGCTTGCTGTCGGTGTTTTGCCGCGTAATGCAATTGGCGAGGTGGGTTTTACCTGCGCCGCTTTTCCCCGTCAGCAAGTAAGCCTGACCGCGTTCAAACTCAATGCGTTGTTTTTCCGAATACTTCACCGAGATGCGCTCGACTTCCGTCGTGTCGTTTTGTTGTTCTATAGATGCAGCAAGCTCAAGCAGCTCGGCGATACGTTGAATATGAAGCTTGTTCAACTCCCATCGACTCACCGTGCGCATTACTTGCTGGTATGGCGCGAAGTAGCGGTTGGTAAGCATGATGATGGCAGCCATGATGCCTTGGCTCGATTGCATGTTGATAACTGCCGTTGCCAAAACCACCACCACACAAGCGATGGAGAGCTGTTGTATGAGCGACAAGATAAGGTTGAAGTTTGATTCAATTTGCTCGTATTTGATGTTCTCGACTTCACGTTCTTCCACCATTTGTGTCATCAAGCTCTCAACGCGATATTCCATATTGCGCGCTTTGATATCGAGTGGGCTAGAGATGATCTCGATGATTTTAGAAGTAGTTAAGCCTTCGATGTCGGATTTGTTTTCTAAGCTGTTGATTTTCTGCTTGGAAAGACTGAGTGCGAACACCGCCAAAATGATGGAGGCGAGCAAGATGGTCACTCCCGCCCAAATGTTGATCACACCGATAATCAGAATGGTCAGTATGCTGACGGCAAGGTTGATCAATGCCCGTACAGATTCTCCGCCAAAGAAGGATTTAATCTCTGGAATGGTCGCAATACGCTCTAGGTATTCACCGGGTTCTAGACGACGAAACTTCGATATCTCAGCCAAACAGATTGATTGAAACACCTTGTTGGTTAAGTTGGTTTCGAATTGCTTCATGATCACCGACGAAATCTTCTCTTCCTGATTCTTTAAGTGATAGTCGAGGAAGATGGTGATCAAGATAATGGCAAACAGAAGAAACAGCGTGTCTTTGGCTTGGTTAGGTAAAACACGGTCAAAGATAATCAGAATCGAAAAGGGCAGTACTAAACCAAACAGCGTCGAGATGACCGTTGAGAAAGTCAGGTAACATTTGTCAGCAAAGTTAATCTTTTGGGAAAAATACTCAGTTTGCATTGCGACCTCCTTTCTTAATCGATGGTTTGGAGAGAAGGTGTTTTGGAACTAAGTCTTGATTGCTTCTGCCTTCGATATCGCTCATCAACTGCATGATGCTTTCGATAGATTGAACCGATAGCATGCCTTTGATTTGCTCAAGATTGATCGATTCAATGATGTAGTCATAGCGCGCGCTCTCGTAATCACGTAGCGCGCTGAACAGTTTACTTTCCGCTGCCAGTAAGTCGGTAATGGTTCGCGTACCAAGCTGATAGGCGCGTTGAATGCCTTTGTAGGAAGCGTAGTTGGCACGGATGATGTTCTCGTAACTGCTGATGGCGCGGGAGAAGTCATTAATGTTGAGTACTGAGGTGTTAACGCTATTGCGCGTCGCGAACAATGAATCTTGGTACAGCAGCTCGGTTCGCTCGATGGCAGTCGACGATTTTTGATAACCGTAGTAATCCGAACCGCCGGAGAAAATTGGCACATTCAAGTTCAACCCGACGCTGGTCGAGTTACTGTCCCCTGTTGCGGTTGGGTCGGTTCGGTCATAGTTGTTCGCATCGTCGTAACGGTAACTGGCAGAGAGCGATACGGTCGGCACAAAGTTTGAACCGCTTTCTTTCAAGCCTCTTCGGCTGCGCTCGACGGTTTTCTTCGCAACCAATAAGTCGTTATTGAGCTTCAAAGCTTGTTCAAGAATCTCACGTTGTTCGGATTCGCTGATTTCCTCCAAGGGAACACTTTCGTAGATGTCTTGTGATGGGGTGACTGGGTATTGAACTTGAATCTCTAAACCGTTCAAAATTACGCGCCGGTCTTTCTCTAAGGTTCTTAAGCGATTGGCAATGCCTTCTTTCTGGGCAATTACCTCATACAACTCGCTCGCCGCAGTGTTGCCAAGTTCCACGTTGCGACGCATTTGGCGCTCACGTGTTTCAGACGATTTAAGTTCTACTTGGGTGGCTTTGATTTGCGCGTTGTTTTTGAGGTATTCGAAATATTGCGTCGCGATTTCAGAAATGGTGCTCTGGATTTTGTTCTCGTGTTTGATTTCTTCAATGTTGAAATCAAGCTTCGCGGTGCCGTATTTGAAGATGTCGCCAAGGTTAAACACCGATTGCGATAAAGACACGCTGTAGCTATTTGAGTTGTAGCTTGAACGTTTATCTGGTGTTCCCGTTAATATGGTCTCGTTTTCATTCCATGTTGTATCAGCGGCACCGTTTAAAGAAGGCAGGAACTTAGAACGGCTAATGTCGATGTTGTATTCGTTTTCTTCCACGCCTTTGTCACTAGCGCGCAGAGATAAATTGTTTTCCAAGCCGAGTTTGACCGCCTCAAGCAAGGTGGTCGCCATTGCCGAAGGAGCATTGCTCAATGTAAGCGCTGCCAATACGCAGCTAGTTAAGTTTCTGTACCGCCACATACTTGTTGATCACCTTGATGATTTCGTCGTTTTTATAAGGTTTGCTGATCACGTAATCCATTCCAGCTTCGATACAAGCTTGGTGTTCATTACTGCTGGTCAATGCTGTCGCGCCTATGATGGTGCAAGGGTGTTGTCCGCTCTCTTGTTCGTATTGTCGAATGCGTTTGGTTGCTTCAATACCGCCCATGCCAGGCATGATGCAGTCCATAAAAATGATGTCCGAGCGCTGATTCATGAAGTGCTGAACAGCGTCTGCGCCATCGCCAACGGTGTCGGCTTCGTATTCTTGCTTGCTCAAAATACGTTTGAGTAGAATCTGTTGAACACGGTCATCTTCCACAATCAGGAATGAGCTGTTCTCCATCTGATCTTCTGAGGCTTCCGCTTCCATGATTGCTAACAGATTGGGGATGAACTCATACGGAATCGCGGGGGAGTTTAGAATCTTGTCGACAAAGGTATGACTCTCTTGTGCTTGCTGAGTGCTAGTGACTGAAAGCAACAACTTGGTGTTCGGGTGATTGCGCAGTTGCGATTTCACCGTTTTGCTCAGTGAGGGCAGCTTGTTTGGCTCGAACGTGTCGGTCAGCATGATGGCATCGTATTCGCCAAAGGTTTTTGCAGCAGAGAAGAGCTCGTTCGGCGTTCGAATTGGCGTGATCTCTAAGCCCAAGTTGACCAGCATTTTGTTCATCACGTCAATGCGCAGCTGAGAGTTGGCACACAATAATAGGCGCTTATTGTCGAAGCGAGTTTTCTCTGTGTGGAAGCTCTTGGCTTTCAAATCGAGCTGAATTTGAAAACGTTCCTGATTGCCCGATTGATACCAATGGCTCTCGTAATAGCCATAATCTTTCAGTACGCTTTTCGCCAAATCGTCTTTGGTTGCAGTGTGCTGCTTATGGTCGCTCCAGTGTAGGGTATTGAGCTTGGCAAACGGCACATCCAGTGTGGTTAAGAAGTTTAGATTGATGGTCAGGCGAGTGTTTTCAATGTCTGACGCCGCGCCCGATTCAATGGTGACAAACAGTTTTTTGTCAGCTTTGAGTTGGATGGCATTCGATAACTGTAGGAACAACACCCAGAATAAGCTGGTGGATTGCCCTTCAACACGATTTGGCAAGTTATCCGAGATAAAACAGTCTAGCTCACCTTCATTCCGCTGTACTTTGGAACTGATGTGAATCATCAATTCAGACAACACATTAAGCAGTGAAAACTCTTTCGATTTGCTCTCGGTCCCTTGTGAAATGAGTCGGTTGTAGTTCTCTGCTAACTCAGACAAGGTATTGGCAGCCGAGGTTATATCTTGCGCCATCAACACGCCGCTCTCATCGGTCTCTTGTACGAGATATTGCACGCCGCCGTTAATAGTGTTGGTGATGCCACGAATCTCGTAACCAATCAGAGCATAGAGTTGCTTGTAGAGATCGTTATTGCGTTTTTGCTCTTCGAGTTTGCTGAAAATCAGTTTTAGGTGAGAGTAGATCTGACGCTGCTTCGGATTGATGCTCACTTCATTCAGCAACTCTTCTAACCTTTGTAAATCAAGTTGTTTGAGCTCTTGATAAAGCCCATCGAATTCTTGGTCAATGTCTCGCTCATTCGAACTGGATTTTTTCAGTTTTAGGATTGCCACTAAATTCGATAGAACGGCGATACCAACCAACACAACAACGACTATAAACAACCAAATGAAGAACTCGTTTTTCTCCATCATTAGGTCGCTCGCGTGGTTGTTAAACATGGTGCGATAGTTGTCGTCCATTTGTAGGTAGTTATTGGTGAGCGAGAGATACAGTGCCAACACATCGTCACGCGTTTTTGAGCTGTCCGAGAAGCGATTAATCGCCAGTTCAAGCTGCGTATATTCGGTCGCGCCTACCAAACTAAACTCGGTTTTGTTGAGTGACGCGAGAGACTTAAACTGGTCAATTTCGTTTTTCAGAACCTCAAAGTCGAGCTCTGTTGTACTACAATAACGCGCGGCTAAACAGCGCTGAAGCGTTTGGATATCAAGTTCGATGGTTTGGTTGAGTTGTTGAGCTTGAACCAATAGAGGCGCGTTTTGCACTTGCTCCACTGAATCCACTTTTTCCCAAGAAACATATAAATAAAAGGCGAGGGCAGCCAGCACCAAGCTGAAAGCAATACTAAGGCGCATAACAGGAACGGAAATATTGTAGGAAGGTTTGTTACTCATCCATTACCTCTCATCGAACGCGTCTTCGATAGCCGACATAACCGGCTTCGCAGCGTATTCGATAACCCGACGCGACCCTGTTTTCACGTCGGCGGTAAACTCCATGTAAGGGGATAGTTTGTATTGTGTGCCTCCGCGCTCTAGATAGTTTTGGCTGATTTGGATTTCAGCGAGGTAGAATTCAGCGTCCTCTTCTTCATAGGACGAACGGCTGATTGACGCGATTCGACCTTCCAAAAATCCGTATTTGGCAAAGTTGTAGGTGTCCATCTTCACTTTGACCGCTTGTCCGATTTCTACAAAACCCATGTCTTTACGCGGGATCTTCGCCTCTCCATGAAGGGCGTTATTGATCGGTGCAATGTCCGCGATGCTTTCACCTGGCGGTATCACAGCGGAGCGGAAGTTGAAGTGCACTTTATCTACTACACCGTCAATAGGGGCGTAAACCACGAGGCGATCCACTTTATCTGAGTGTTGAGGACGTAATATACGTTTCAACTTTAAGTCCTTGTTTGCTTGAATGATTTGCGCTTGATACTCGGCATTACGATTCTCCACCAAGTCTCGGTACTGCTTCTCTAGTTTGTCGAGTTGGAAGCGCTCATTCATGACCGACTCATCAAGGTTTTCAATCTCACGCACCATGTTTGACTCTTGAACCTGCATATTCAGAACATCGACGTAAGACGCCATTTCCTCTTTGTACAAGGTGTTCTTGATATTGAGCTGCTTGCGTATCAAGGAGAGCTGGTTCTCGGAGCTTTTACGGCGCTTGAGCATTGAATCAATAAGCGAATTCTTATGTTGGATATCGTGAGTGATCAACTCTTCATTGGAACGGTTTTTAGAAAATTCTTGCTGCCAGGTATTCATGTTGACTTGCACTAATTCTGGGTACTTTTCGATGTAGGCAGAAAAATCGGGTTCCACCATATCGCGCAGGCTTTCGTAACGAATCTTGTCTAGCTCAAGCTGAATGATCTCTGTGTTTACCGTATCAAGTTGAGTGTTTCTATCCAGAGAGCGAAGGCGTGCAATAGGTTGACCTTCATAAACCACTTCGCCTTTGCGCACTAGCATTTCTTCTAGAATACCGCCTTCAAGGTGTTGCACTTTTTCGATGTCAGATTCGAGCAATAGCTCACCGCGCACCGACACCACAATGTCGATACGAGCCTGAGATGCCACGGCGATAGCCACCATGGAAAGCAAAAAGATAACCAGCAAGGTTTTGTGTACGCTGGTCATTGCACTGGCTAGCACGATTGTATCGTCTGCTGTTACCTTCGAAGCTTCGTTGTTCGAAACGAGCGCCTTTTTGAGGTGATGTTCTATTTGCTTATTACTCATGAGCCACCCCTACGATTCACTACCAGTGCGGCTATCGATTGAATTTTCGATTTTTAACAGCTGGCTAATTTGTTTGTTTACGTTGTTAAGCTCGGTTTTAACGTCCTCAATCAATTCATTAGGAGCAGGGAAATGGTGTTTGTTTAAGTGTTCAAGCTTTGCCAATTTTGGTGGTAAGTCGTCATCACATAACAAGACGAGAATGGTCTTTAGTCTTTTTGAATAACATCTGAGTGCTTCAAAACGGTTTTGTTTATGCAGCATCTCAATATCAATCCCTGCGTCACTGAAATCTTGGTAAAAATCGCCTAATAGCAATTGCAGCCCTTTATGGCTGTTGTCGACTGAGCGCAACAGATTTGTCATATTTATCATTATCCCACCGCACTAATTGCTTTAATGACAACAAGTAAGGATCTTTATACTGGGTTTTCAAATTTTTTTGTTTTTATGGAACTCGAAAGGTATGAAAAAAGTTGTATAAAAAAGTTGGTTTCTAAAAATGGTGTCCTTTACTGCCTCTAAGTACGATCAGTTAGCTAAAAGCAACGGAGGCTGTAATGGCAGGCGACACTAATCAAGAAAAAGACAATGAAAAGCTTAACGATGCGGTAGAGCAAACAGAAACGAAGGATACGGGGACAAAAGAAGAAAAACAGCAGTCGACCGTCTCTTCGACTGTAGCGACCGGTGCTGAAAGTGCAGATGCTGTTGATGAAGCCAATCGTGCGATGGAAGAAAATCCTAGTGGCGCGGGTACGGAAGAAGAAGCAGTGAGCTCGGGTGGCGCAGTTCAAGAAGAGGATACTGAAAGTAGCAGCGACTCTGACGCTGCACAATCCAATGTTGTTGATAGTGTAGCTTCTAGCGGAGAATCAGGTGACGAGGCTCTGGGCAGCGGTGGTTCGGATTCTGGGGCGGGTGCCCAAGCGGTCGGTGGTGGTGATGCCTCTGGCTCTGAAGGTGGTTCGGACGCAGAAGGCAATGAAGCGCAAGGACAAGCGGTACAAACTTCATCTGCGCCAAGTGCTTCTTCAGACTCTGAAGGTTCTCAAGGTGGTGACGAGCTAGATTCAGAAACCACTGAAGAGAGCTTCGCGGTGGATGTACAAGACACCAGCGAAGAAACCACGACGCAAGTAGAAGACGATTTCGACTCCGAAACTACGAGCGAGACGTTCCAAATTAAAGTCGAAGGTGAAAATGACGCGCCAGAAGTAGGGCAAGATCTGGCATACATCATGGATGAAGATGGCACTATTACCTTCACTCAAGAACAACTTCTCGGGTACGCGAGTGATGTTGATGGCGATGATCTTGCCGCATTTAACGTGCAAGTGGGTGCTAATGCATCAGTTGTGGATAATGGTGATGGCACTTATACCGTCACACCTGAAGCTGATTTTAATGGTGAACTCGACTTAACGTTTGATATCAGTGATGGTCAAGAAACCATTTCTAGTTCGATTGATTTAACTGTTCGTCCAATCAATGACGCACCAGTGCCTGAAGATAAAACCTTTGAGATTGAAGAGGATGGTACGCTGATCTTCACCGATGCTGACCTGCTTGCTGGCGCAACGGATATTGAAGGCGATAACCTCACAGTTGAAGGTGTAAGTTACGATGGTGGCGACGGCATCCTGACCGATAACGGTAATGGGACTTACACTTTCGCGCCAAATGAAAACTTCAATGGCGATGTGAACTTCAGCTTTGATGTGTCCGACGGTACAGATACGGTTTCTGCCAACATTGATGTAAGCGTCACACCAGTCGATGACGCACCAGTATCTGGCAATCTTGCTTACTCGGTGGATGAAGATGGCTCGATTCGTTTGAGCCAAGAGCAGTTGTTGTCGCAAGCTTCCGATGTGGAAGGCGATGCACTGACGGCGTCTAACCTTTCGGTAGATGGCAATGCGACGGTGACTCAAAATGACGATGGTAGCTTCACCATCACGCCGGACGCAGATTTCAACGGTGATATCGACATCAGCTTCGATATTTCCGATGGCACGAACACCGTTCAAGCAACCGCTGATCTAACCGTTAACCCAATAAACGATTTGCCGGTTCCTCAAGACCAGCAGTTCAGCGTGGAAGAAGACGGCACGCTGATCTTTACGGACGCAGACCTGCTTACTGGCGCAACGGATATTGAAGGCGATAACCTAACAGTTGAAGGTGTGAGCTACGACGGTAGCGATGGCATCCTGACCGACAACGGCAATGGGACTTACACTTTTGCGCCAAATGAAAATTTCAATGGTGATGTGAACTTCAGCTTTGATATATCCGATGGCACAGATACGGTTTCTGCCAACATTGATGTAAGCGTCACACCAGTCGATGATGCGCCAGTGTCTGGCAATCTTGCTTACTCGGTGGACGAAGATGGCTCGATTCGTTTAAGCCAAGAGCAGTTGTTGTCGCAAGCTTCTGATGTGGAAGGCGATGCACTGACGGCTTCTAACCTTTCGGTAGATGGCAACGCGACGGTGACTCAAAATGACGATGGTAGCTTCACCATCACGCCGGACGCAGATTTCAACGGTGATATCGACATTAGCTTTGATATTTCAGATGGCACGAATACCGTTCAAGCAACCGCTGACCTAACCGTTAATCCAATCAACGATCTGCCTGTTCCTCAAGACCAACAATTTAGTGTGGAAGAGGACGGCACGCTGCAATTTACTGAAGCGGATCTGCTTGCAGGTGCTACCGACATTGAAGGCGATGACCTTTCTGTAACGGGAATCAGCTATGAAGGCACCGACGGCGTTCTAACTGACAATGGCGATGGCACGTATAGCTTTGCGCCAAATGAGAACTTCAATGGCGATGTAAACTTCAGCTTCGACGTATCTGATGGCACAGATACGGTTTCAGCGAATGTAGATGTGAGCGTTACGCCGGTGAATGATCCTCCGGTGGCAGGCTCAACGTCTTACACAGTTCACGAAGACAACTCTATTACCATTTCTGACGCGCAACTGTTGGCAAATTCTTCGGATTTAGAAGGGGATGTCTCGATTGAGAGCGTGAGCTACTCTGGTAGCGATGGTGTGTTGCAAATCAATGGAGACGGTACGTACACTTTCTCTCCAAATGAAAACTTTAATGGTGAAGTGACGCTTGATGTTGTCGTCGCTGATGAAGAAGGCGCAACGGATGTCACCACTGCTGGCATTACAGTACTGGAAGTGAACGATCCACCAGTCGCAGGACCAACTTCTTACACTATTGATGAAGATTCAGTTCTGACCTTTAGTGAGTCGCAAGTGCTGTTGAATGCCTCTGATGTGGAAGGCGATGTAGAGCTTGTTGGCATTAGTTACGATGGTCCGGATGGTATTTTCACTGTTAACGATGATGGCACGTGCAGCTTCGCGCCAAACGAGAACTTTAACGGACAAGTTCAACTTGATGTGACCATTCGAGATGAAGATGGAGCAGAAGTTGATACCGTCATCAATGTGAATGTATTGCCAATCAATGATGCGCCAGTATCGGGTGATTTGGCTTATAGCGTTGATGAAGACGGTGCGATTACACTCAGCCAAGAGCAGCTTCTTTCTCAAGCGTCTGATATTGAGGGCGATGACCTGACTGCTAGCGATTTGACTGTCGATGGAAACGCAACCGTTACAGCGAACGATGATGGCAGCTTCACGATTACGCCAGATGCGGACTTTAATGGTGACATTGATATCCAATTCAACATTACGGATGGCACAGACACTATCCAAGCAACGGCGGATCTAACGGTCAATCCGGTTAACGATCTTCCTGTTCCTCAAGACCAGCAGTTCAGTGTTGAAGAAGACGGCACGCTTCAATTTACTGACGCAGACCTGCTTGCAGGGGCGACCGACATCGATGGCGATAACTTAACGGTTGATGGCATTAGCTACACAGGCAGCGATGGTGTGCTGACTGACCACGGTGATGGTACTTACACCTTTGCACCAAATGAAAACTTCAACGGTGATGTCAGCTTTAGCTTTGGTGTTTCTGACGGTACTGAAACCGTACCTGCCAATGTGGACGTGAGCGTCACTCCAGTGAACGATCCTCCGGTTGCGGGTTCTACGTCTTACACGGTTGATGAAGATAATGCGATTACCATTTCCGACGAGCAGCTTCTGGCTAACTCTTCGGATGTGGAAGGCGCAGTGTCCATCGATAGCGTGACCTATGCAGGCACCGATGGCGTATTCCAAGACAACGGTGACGGCACTTATACCTTCATGCCGAACGAGAACTTCAGCGGTGATATCAGCCTTGATGTGATTGTGGCGGATGAGCAAGGTGCGATTGACGAAACGACCGCAGGCATTACCGTCATTGAAGTGAATGACCCTCCAGTTGCCGGTCCAACGTCTTACACGATTGATGAAGATTCAGTACTGACATTCAGTGAGTCACAAATTCTTGCCAACGCATCTGATATCGAGGGCGATGTAGAGCTTGTTGGCATCAGCTATGAAGGCTCGGATGGTATCTTTACCGTCAATGGCGATGGTACTTGTAGCTTTGCGCCAAACGAGAACTTCAATGGTCAAGTTCAGTTGGATGTGACCATTCAAGATGAGAATGGGGCAACCGTTGATACGCACATCAATGTCGATGTCTTACCAATCAACGATCCACCAGTATCGGGTGATTTGGCTTACACTATCAACGAAGACAGCTCAATCACGTTAAGTCAAGAGCAGTTGCTTGCCAAAGCGGGCGATATTGATAGCGAGAACCTTGAAGCCATCAATCTATCGACAGATGACAACGCGACGATTCAATACAACGATGATGGCAGTTACACCATCACACCGGATGAAAACTACAACGGTGACCTAGATCTGACCTTCGATATCATTGATAACGATGGCGGCTCGGTACAAGTTGGTCTGGATATTACGGTTAATCCTGTGAATGACTTGCCACAAGCGCAAGATCAACAGTTCACGGTAGAAGAAGATGGCACCTTGCTGTTCACGGATACAGACCTATTGGAAGGCGCATCGGATATTGATGGCGATGATCTGTCTATCGAAAACGTTCTCTACACAGGTGCAGATGGTGTTCTTACCGACAATGGCGATGGCACTTACAGCTTCGCGCCGAATGAGAACTTCAACGGTGATGTTCAGTTCACATTCGATGTGTCTGACGGCACAGGTTCAACACCAGCATTCATTGATGTCAGCGTGACACCAGTGAACGATCCGCCGGTTGCAGGTTCTACGTCTTACACGGTTCAAGAAGACGGTCAAATCACCATCAGTGACGAGCAGTTGTTAGCCAACTCTTCTGATGTGGAAGGCGACGTAGCCTTGGCGAATGTTAGCTACTCTGGTAACGACGGTAGCTTCGTAGACAATGGCGACGGCACATATACCTTCACACCAAATGAGAACTTTGACGGTAACATTTCGCTCGACGTTACGGTCATCGACCAAGATGGTGCAACGGATACAACAACCGCAGGCATCGATGTTATCGCGGTGAACGACGCACCAGAGACGTCAGGTATTCAAGCTGAGGTAGATGAAGATAACGCCATTACCATCACGCAAGAACAGTTGCTTGCGAATGCGACTGACATTGAAGGTGATGACCTTGTTGCCAGCAATCTACAAACCAATGACCCAGATGCGACGATCGTAGCCAACGATGATGGTTCTTTCACCATTACGCACACCGAAAACTTTAACGGTGAGTTGGACTTCACTTACAACATCAGCGATGGCGAAAATGATGTTCTGACCACGTTGGATCTGACCGTTAATCCTGTCAACGATGCGCCAGAAGCGGGCGACGAGATCTTTATTCAAGCAGAAGAAGACCAAACAGTGGGTGTTTCTCTGCGTGAAGAGCCTGCGTTACGTCTCGACCAAGCCCCTGAAAACGGCATCATTGAAGCAAATCTAAATGACGAATGGGTACAGCTAGAAGTCGGGCAGGAGGTGCCTGCAGACACGGAAGTGCGCTTCATTCCAAACGATGATGCATTGGCAAACGGTACGCATACGAGTCAAATTGGTACCTTTGATGACAATGCGAGCCTTGATGATTGGGGTACTGCTGTTGACCCTTACACACGTGAGTTTGTTGATGGTGATTTGAAAGTTACCGTTCAAAGTAATGATGACCCACTCGGTGCGTGGAATGGTAAAACACACATCGGTCACGGTATTGGCGATACTGACCGCCAAGGCTTGAGCGGTGATGAAAAACTGACTGTGACCGTTGAAGGCCAAGACATCAACGAAATCAGCTTCCACCTAGATGGTCTAGGCGGCTGGTTTATGGAGGAGTCTCGCCACTTTACCGAAGTCGAAATTCGCGCATTCAACTCTGATGGTGACTTGATCGACTCGATGACTTACCACAAAGAAGATCGTGGTAGCTATGAGACGGATTACACCCTAACGGTGAACGAGCCGGTGT
Organism: Vibrio sp. 1402; assembly: GCF_033340275.1. NCBI lineage: Bacteria > Pseudomonadati > Pseudomonadota > Gammaproteobacteria > Vibrionales > Vibrionaceae > Vibrio > Vibrio sp. 1402. The sequence continues at coordinate 34,463 of NZ_JAWOWE010000011.1, read as the reverse complement.
CTTACTTTGAGCTAGGTACGATTCAAGGTAACGGTACATACGTGGTTCAAAACATGACGGTTTCGCAAACTTGTCATGATGAAGCGGTGTTCACATCTATTGGCGTGGACGGCACGGAAATCACGGAAACGGTAGAACTGAATATCCGTGAAGGTGACAGTGAAATCGAACTGACGGCTGATCTGCCAAATGTGACCATCGATACCGAAGGTTCTACGCAGTTTGCCTCTGTGGTAATCACAGAAGAGCAGCTTCTCGCACAAGCGAGTGATATCGATAGTGACGTCCTTGATATTCAAAACCTAGAGCTGGTGGGGGATAACGCGGAGCACGCTACGTTAACTGACAACGGCGATGGTACATGGACAGTCACACCAGATGAGAACTTCTACGGTGAGATTGAGCTTGGTTACCAAGTTACAGATGGTGAACTCACTGACGACAACATCATCAACATCAACTTCGAAGCAGTAAACGATGCGCCAATCGTTTCTGGTCCGATTGTATTGTCGACTGATGAGGATGTGGGCATTACGTTTAGCGCGGACGACCTGCTTGCGAATGCAAGTGACGTGGAAGGCGATGCGCTGTCTATCTCTGATATCTCTTACAGCGGTGATAACGGTGAGCTTGTCGACAATGGCGACGGCACTTACACCTTTATGCCGAATGAAAACTTCAATGGTGAAGTCGACATCGACTACAAAGTCTTCGATGGCACCGATGAAGTCGATACTCATCTAGATCTGACCGTTATTCCGGTCAACGATGTGCCAGTTCCTGGTGCACCGCTGCATACTCAAATGCTAGAAAACGGCACCATCATCATCGAAGCAAAAGACCTGTTATCAGGTGCGACCGATGTGGATGGCGACATTCTGCATATCGAGAATCTACTGCTTGTTGACCAGTCACAAGGTACGTTGACAGATAACGGCGACAACACCTTTACTTTCGAACCAACTTCGAACTTCTACGGTGAAGTGAACCTGACCTTCGACATCAGCGACGGTCAAGCAAGTGCCCCAAGCACTGCGAAGATCGATGTTGAGATCGTCAACGAAGGTCCAGAGGTTAGCGGTCCAGTTGATGCGGTCGTCGATGAAGATGGCTCAATTACCATCACTCAAGAAGACTTATTAGCGAACGCGACCGACGTGGATGGTGACAACCTTGAAGCGGTGAACCTGTCGACAAACGATCCGAATGCGACCATTGTTGAGAACGCTGATGGTAGCTTTACGATTACACCGAGCGAAAACTTCTTTGGTGAAATCGAATTTACTTATGACGTAACTGACGCGATCGAAACCGTCGCCGCGGATCTAAACCTCACCGTTAATCCAGTGAACGACCTGCCAGATGTGCCTGATTTGTCCTTCACCACAGAAGACGGCGAAGCGATCACGATTACTGAAGCAGAGCTGCTGGCTCAAGCGACGGACATCGAAGGCGATGATTTATCTGTTGTGAACGTGACGAGTTTAAGCGACACGGTTCAAGTGACAGACAATGGCGATGGCACTTACACGTTAACGCCAGATCAGGGCTTCTTTGGTAATGTTGACCTTACGTTTGATGTGAGCGATGGCACCGATGTGGTGGCGGCAAACATCGACTTGAAAGTTGAGTTCGTCAACGATGCACCAGAAGCAGCGCCAATCGTGGCAGACGTGGACGAGGATGGCTCTATCCTCGTGACACAAGAAATGCTGCTTGAAAACGCCAGCGATCAAGATGGTGATGACCTATACGCAACGGCACTAGAAACCAATGATCCTAATGCCTCTATCGAGGATAACGGCGACGGCACCTTTACCGTTACGCCTTCACAGCATTTCAATGGAGACATCGAGTTTACTTATGAAGTGAGCGACGGTGAATTGAGTGTTGCCAATGAAATGACATTGACGGTGAACCCAGTCAATGACATTCCAATTGTTGCGCCTGGCATGTACCACATTGAAGAGGATGGCAGCATCCTGTTCACGCAAGAAGATCTTCTAAGCGGTGCGATTGATATTGATGGTGATGACCTCACTGTTACCAGCATTAATTACTCGGGTGATGAAGGTACTGTAACGGACAACGGTGACGGTACATTTAGCTTCGTACCAGAAGAGCACTTCAGTGGTGACTTGCAGTTCAGCTTTACGGTTTCTGACGGCACTGATGAAGTTGAGCAAGACATTAATGTCCATATCGAAGCCGTGGCAGATGCGCCAGACCTAGTCATCACTGATGGCGATGGTCGAAACGTGGATGATCAAGCGATCTTGGTTGAGCCAGGCGGTATTGTTGAAGTGAACATCGCCGCAGCATTGGTTGACCAAGACTTGTCAGAAACACTGACGGTGACCGTGGATGGTGTTCCAGAAGGTTCGGTGATCAGCTACGACAACGAAGGGGTACTTAACGATCAAGACAACGGTATCACCAGTTTCAACGATACTGAAATCACGGTTACGTTTGAAGGTGAAACCGCGGGTTACCAAAATACAGCGGGTTACTACAAAGTCGATGAAGATGGCAACATCACTGGCGTTGAGGTGGTGTACGAAAATGCCTCTCAAGTTGGCGGAGGCGGTGACCTCATTCCGGGACAAGATCAGTTCAGCTTCCAAATCTCGGAAGGGGAAAGCTTCAACTTATTCTTGATTCCTAACGGTCATAACTTCAATGACTTTGCATCCATGCAAGATGGTCAGTACGAGTTCCGTGCAGCAGATGGCTCTCCTGCGAACATGGATACAGTTGACCCACAACTTGTGTTTGTTGGCGCTGATGGTTCTGAAACCGTGATTCAAAGCCAATTCGGTGATGCAGTTTTCCATGGTGGTTCAAGCTCAGAGCTCAACCAAGATGGTATTGAACATACCCGAACTACCGTGAACGAAGACGGTGAACTGGTTTACGGCTTTGAAGATCTTTACGGTGGCGGCGATGCCGATTACACCGACTTCAACTTCACCATTGATGTCGGTGAAGTGAACAGCCAGATCTACAGCGGTGAAGTAACAGTAGGACCAGATGGTTCTGTAACGCTTCCAACCACGGCAATTGAACAAGAGCTACAGATTCAATTGCCAGAAGACTTTAACCAACAGCTAGAAATCAATGTAACGGCAACGGCAACAGAGCTATCAAATAATGATTCTGAAACCGTTTCTCAAACCATCTACGTCAATGCAACAGGTGCTCACATTGAACATGCACCTGAAGCATTGCCTGTTTCAGCGATGGTTGAAGAAGATGGCTCAATCCTAATTACGCAAGAAGATTTGCTTGCTAATGCGCGTGACTTGGATGGAGACCAACTGACAGCACTGAACTTGGCAACGGATGATGAAAACATCACCATCACAGACAATGGCGACGGTACTTACACCTTAACGCCAGATGCGGACTTTAATGGTGATATCACCTTTACGTTCGATGTGTCGGACGGCGATGATGTTGTCTCTACCAACCTTGAGTTATTGGTGTCACCAGTTAATGATGCGCCTGAACCACAAGATCAAGCGTTCACTGTTGGTGAAGATGGTGTGCTGACCTTTACTGATGTGGATCTGCTAACAGGCGCTACCGATATTGAAGGGGATGACTTATCTGTTGAGGGCATCACTTACACAGGCGCAGACGGTGTTCTTACTGACAATGGCGATGGCACATACAGCTTCGCACCAAACGAGAACTTCAATGGCGACGTGAACTTCACTTTCGATGTTTCCGATGGCACGGATACCGTGACGGCAAATATCGATGTAACAGTGACGCCAGAGAACGATCCACCGGTGGCTGGCAGTACGGCTTACACCGTTCATGAAGACAATTCGATTACCATCAGTGACGAGCAGTTATTAGCGAACTCATCGGATATTGAAGGCGATGTATTGATTGATAGTGTGAGCTACAGCGGTAACGATGGTGTGCTGGAAATCAACGGTGATGGTACTTACACCTTCTCACCAAACGAGAACTTCAGTGGCGAGGTGAGCCTAGATGTTGTCGTAGTCGATGAAGAGGGTGCAACGGACTCTACTACTGCTGGCATTACTGTGATTGAGGTAAATGACCCACCAATCGCAGGTCCTACTGCATACACTATCGATGAAGACCAAGTTCTGACCTTTAGTGAGTCGCAAGTGCTACTGAATGCTTCGGATGTTGAAGGTGATGTTGAGCTAGTAGGCATCAGCTACGACGGTCCAGATGGCATCTTCTCAGTAAACGGTGATGGTACTTGTAGCTTTGCACCGAATGAAAACTTCAACGGTCAAGTACAGTTGGATGTGACCATTCGCGATGAAGATGGCGCAGAGGTCGATACTTACATCACTGTTGATGTATTGCCAATCAATGATGCACCAGTTTCGGGTAACTTGGCGTACAGCGTCGACGAAGACAACTCAATCACACTGAGCCAAGAGCAGCTTCTTGCTCAAGCATCGGATGTAGAAGGTGATGCGCTGAGTGCGTCTAACCTAGTGGTTGACGGTGATGCAACAGTTACGGCAAACGACGATGGTAGCTTCACTATCACGCCAGATGCGAACTTTAATGGCGACATTGATATCACGTTCGATATCAACGACGGCAGCGACACTATTGTTGCAACGGCGGACCTAACCGTTAACCCAGTTAATGATTTGCCGCAGCCAGAAGATCAAGCGTTCACCATTGGTGAAGATGGCGTGTTGACCTTCACTGATCAAGACCTGCTTGATGGTGCAACGGACATCGATGGCGATGACCTATCGGTAGAGGGCGTCACTTACACTGGCGCGGACGGTGTCCTAACCGACAACGGTGACGGCACATACAGCTTCGCTCCAAACGAAAACTTCAATGGCGACGTGAACTTCACCTTCGATGTTTCTGATGGCACGGATACCGTGACCGCGAATATCGATGTGAGTGTTACGCCAGAGAACGATCCACCGGTGGCAGGCAGCACGTCTTACACAGTGCATGAAGACAACTCGATCACCATTAGTGACGAGCAGTTACTGGCGAATTCATCAGACGTCGAAGGAGATGTCGCGGTTGATAGCGTTAGCTACAGCGGTAACGACGGTGTGCTAGAAATTAATGGCGATGGTACTTACACCTTCTCACCAAACGAAAACTTTACAGGCGATGTTAGCCTAGATGTTGTCGTGGTTGACGAGGACGGCGCGGTTGATACAACAACAGCGGGTATTATCGTTCTTGAGGTGAACGATCCACCAATCGCAGGTACAACCAGTTACACCATTGATGAAGATGAAGTCATCACCATCAGTGCAGAACAGTTGTTGGCAAACTCTTCCGATATTGAAGGTGAGGTAGCACTAGATAGCGTGAGCTACAGTGGCAGCGAAGGTATCTTTACCGACAATGGTGATGGTACGTTCAGCTTTGCACCAAACCAAAACTTCAATGGTGAAGTGAACCTTGATGTTGTAGTCGTGGACGAAGATGGTGCGACCGCTTCGACGACGGCAAACATTGATGTTCTGCCAATCAATGATGCCCCAGTATCGGGTGACTTGGCTTACAGTGTCGACGAAGACAACTCAATCACGCTAAGCCAAGAGCAGCTTCTCGCTCAAGCAACGGATGTAGAAGGTGATGCACTAACCGCTTCCAACCTAGTGGTTGACGGTGATGCGACGGTTACGGCTAATGACGATGGTAGCTTTACCATTACGCCCGACGCGAACTTCAATGGCGACATTGATATCACGTTTGATATCAGTGATGGTTCTGACACCTTGGTCGCGACGGCAGATCTAACGGTTAATCCAGTTAACGACCTACCACAGCCAGAAGATCAAGCGTTCACCATTGGTGAAGATGGCGTGTTGACCTTTACTGATCAAGACCTGTTGGATGGTGCAACCGATATCGATGGCGATGACCTATCGGTAGAAGGTGTCACATACACTGGCGCGGACGGTGTTCTTACTGACAATGGCGATGGCACATACAGCTTCGCACCGAACGAAAACTTCAATGGCGACGTAAACTTTACCTTCGATGTTTCCGATGGCACGGACACCGTGACCGCGAATATCGATGTGAGTGTGACGCCAGAGAATGATCCACCAGTGGCAGGCAGCACGTCTTACACAGTGCATGAAGATAACTCGATCACCATCAGTGATGAACAGCTACTAGCGAACTCATCGGATATTGAAGGTGATGTATCGATTGATAGCGTGAGCTATAGCGGTAACGATGGTGTGCTGGAAATCAACGGTGATGGCACGTACACCTTCTCGCCAAACGAGAACTTCAATGGCGAAGTGAGCCTAGATGTTGTTGTAATCGACGAAGATGGCGCGACGGATTCAACTACCGCAGGTATCACGGTACTTGAGGTGAACGATCCGCCAATCGCAGGCACAACCAGTTACACCATTGATGAAGATGAAGTCATCACCATCAGTGCAGAACAGTTGTTGGCAAACTCTTCCGATATTGAAGGTGAGGTAGCACTAGATAGCGTGAGCTACAGTGGCAGCGAAGGTATCTTTACCGACAATGGTGATGGTACGTTCAGCTTTGCACCAAACCAAAACTTCAATGGTGAAGTGAACCTTGATGTTGTAGTCGTGGACGAAGATGGTGCGACCGCTTCGACGACGGCAAACATTGATGTTCTGCCAATCAATGATGCTCCAGTATCGGGTGACTTGGCTTACAGTGTCGACGAAGACAACTCAATCACGCTAAGCCAAGAACAATTGTTGGCACAAGCAACGGATGTAGAAGGTGATGCACTAACCGCTTCTAACCTAGTGGTTGACGGTGATGCGACGGTTACGGCTAATGACGATGGTAGCTTTACCATTACGCCTGACGCGAACTTTAATGGCGACATTGATATCACGTTCGATATCAACGATGGCAGCGATACTATCGTTGCAAAGGCGGACCTAACGGTTAACCCAGTTAATGACTTGCCGCAGCCAGAAGATCAAGCGTTCACTATTGGTGAAGATGGTGTGTTGACCTTCACTGACCAAGATCTGCTTGATGGCGCAACGGATATTGATGGTGATGACCTATCGGTAGAAGGTGTCAATTACACTGGTGCCGATGGTGTCCTAACCGATAACGGTGATGGTACCTACAGCTTTGCTCCAAACGAGAACTTCAATGGTGATGTGAACTTTACCTTCGATGTTTCTGATGGCACGGATACCGTGACCGCAAATATCGACGTAAGCGTGACGCCAGAGAACGATCCACCGGTTGCAGGCAGCACGTCTTACACGGTGCATGAAGACAATTCGATCACCATCAGTAACGAGCAGTTATTGGCTAACTCATCTGACGTCGAAGGCGAAGTCGCGATTGATAGTGTCAGCTACAGCGGCGCAGATGGCGTGTTCCAAGACAATGGTGATGGTACGTACACCTTCTCTCCAAACGAGAACTTCAATGGCGAGGTCAGCCTAGACGTTGTAGTTGTCGATGAAGAGGGTGCGACAGACTCAACCACTGCGGGTATTACCGTTCTTGAGGTGAACGATCCACCAATCGCAGGTGCGACAAGTTACTCTGTCAATGAAGACGAAGTCATTATCTTCACGGAAGAGCAACTGCTAGCGCAATCAAGCGATGTGGAAGGCGACGTGAGCCTAGAAAGCGTCTCTTACAGTGGTAACGACGGCATTCTAACGGCGAATGACGATGGCACTTACAGCTTCGCACCAAATGAAAACTTCAACGGTGGCGTAAGCCTAGACGTAGTCGTCGCTGATGAAGACGGTGCAACTGCGATAACCAACGCGAACATTGATGTATTGCCAGTCAACGATGCTCCGGTATCTGGCGACTTGGCTTACAGCGTCGATGAAGACGGTTCAATCACATTGAGTCAAGAGCAGTTACTGGCTCAAGCGGGTGACGTAGACAGCGATAATCTAGAAGCAGTGAACTTAACCGCGGTAGCCAATGCAACCGTTGTTGAGAACCAAGATGGTAGCTTTACGATTACGCCTGATGCGAACTTCAATGGCGATATCGACCTAAGCTTCGACTTGATTGATAACGATGGTGCGAGCGTGGAAGTGGGCGTCGACCTAACGGTGAACCCAATTAACGATGCGCCGCAATCAACGCCAGTGAATATTGCTGGCACCGAAGATACCACCATTCTTATCACGCAGGACATGTTGCTTGTTAACGCGACAGACATCGATAACACCTACGACGAACTGTCTGCTGTCGACTTAGTGATTGATGAGCAATACGGTGACTTGCTAGACAACGGTGATGGTACTTGGTCATTCACTCCGGCTGAGAACTTCAATGGTGATGTGCCAATGTCGTTCGGCGTCAGCGATGGTGATTTAGTTACGCCGGTTGAAGGCAATCTAAACGTCGAAGCGGTTAACGATGCACCAGAAGCGCCAACCATCCAGATGCAAGGCGAAGAAGATGTGGTCATGGTGATTGACCCAGCTTACATCGCTGATCAAGTTACGGATCTTGATGGTGATGAAATCAGCGTAGAAAGCATCACGGTTCGTGCTCCTGCAAACGCGACATTAACCCAGCAGCCAGATGGTATGTACCACTTGGTGACCACTCAAGACTTCAATGGTTTGGTGGAACTGGGCTACACCGCGACGGATGGTGAAGAAGTGGTTGAAGGCTCGTTGAATGTGGATGTTATTCCAGTCAACGATGCTCCATTTAATGTGGGTAATGCCTTTATGGCAACCGACGAGGATGGCGCATTCACCTTCGACGCTGGCGACTTGATGAACTTGTTCGGCGATATCGATACTGAAAACCTAGTCGTATCACGCATTATCACCGCAGAAGGTGAAGATGGTGGTGAGGTAACAGACAACGGTGACGGTACTTGGACATTCACACCGACTGGCGATTTTGCAGGGGTTTCTGACTTGCAAGTTGTGGTAAGTGACGGTGAGTTTGAGACGGTTCTTGATGTACCAGTGTTTGTTCGCCCTGTTGCGGATGGCGCGGTCATCACAACCGACCATGATGGTCCGTTAGTCTTCGGTGAGGACGAAACAGGTCACCTAGGCTTGAATGTCGGTCTAATCGACGATTCAGAAACGCTAAGTAACCTAGTGATGACTGGTTTCCCTGTTGGCTTCGAAGTTACGGATGGTGTGAACACCATTACCATCACGGAACCGGGTCAATACATCGACTTGAACGAGTGGGATATCTCAGACCTGCAAATGACGCCTCCGGCTGACTTTAATGGCGAGTTCTTCGTAACCGTGACCGCAACAACGGTGGATTACGGTGACGAGCCAGAAGAGTTCGAAGATGGCATCGATTCAGGTGACTTCGAAACCCTAGCGGGTGAACCCGTTATCCTAACCGCTGATGACCTAATCGGATTGGCAGAAAACGTAGACGCTGATGCGGGTGATGAAGTGAAATTCGTTCACCTAGCTGATCGCAGCCAAGGTGAGATTGTCGATAACGGTGATGGCACATGGACATTCAATCCAGCACCAGGCTTTACTGGTGAAGCGGATATCGCTTATGTGATTGATAAAGACGGTGTGCTTCATGATGAGCAAACAGGTGTGGTCGTGAAAGAAGACGCACCACAAGAGAATGCTTCTCCAGAAATCGACAGCATTTCTACCACAGAAATGGCAGCGGATGGCACCTTGTCGTTCACCAATGATGACATGCTATCGACCTTGAGCGATGCAGAAGGCGACAGCTTGAGCATTGAGTCAGTGAGCCTAATGGAAGGTCAAGGTGTGATAGAGACCGATAACCAAGGTAACTACCAATTCACACCAGCAGAAGGCTACACCGGAGATGTTCAAGTTGGCTTCATTGCAACTGACGGTGAAAACCGCATTGAGAGCTTCTTTAATGTCGACATCCAAGGTGAAGGTGAAACCACAACCAATGAAGGCTACGCACTGGCTGATGATGGTTCACTAACCCTAACAGAAGCGCAGTTGATTGATGAGCTTGGCATTAGCCCTTCTGCAGAAGTGTTGGATGTCGCCGATGCAAACGATGCTGGTTTCTTTGCGAAATCAGGTGATGAAGAGTGGACATACTGGCCGAACGATGACTTCGATGGCAATTTGGCTATGGATGTTCAGGTCAACGACAATGGTGAAGTATCGACTCAGAATCTGAGCATCCAAGTTGCGGACGATTCAGCGCAAAGCGACGAGCCACAAATCCAAACTGCTCAAGCATCAGCAGAGCAGCAAGTTGGCGAAGCGCAACAGCCTGAAGAACAAGCAGCAAACGGTGCAGACAGTGAAGACGAGAGCACAGCTGATGTGACTGCAGCACCAGGCGATACCATTTCTATCTCGGTTCCAGATGAGGTCAGTGGTAACGAATCGGTGGATTATGCAGAAATGTCCGGTCTACCTGATGGTGCATCAGTAAGCAACGCACTGGATAATGGCGATGGCAGCTTCACATTAAGTGGCAACCTGAACCAACCAGTATCGGCTGACCTACCAGAAGGTTACGAAGGTACGAGCGAAATCCAATTCCAAGGTTACGATGAATTGGGCAGCGCAGTAGAAGGTGCGAGTGGCAAAGTTGAAGTTGAAGTCGATGATCAATACACCATGCAAGGTTCTGCTCAAGATCAGCAACCAGACATGGCGGGTATGGAATCTGGCGGCAGCGACTGGACAAGTGCGGGAGGTCAAGAGCAAGGTGTCGACTTCACGGATGACTCTGGCAGCTTCGACTCGGATACTCAAACGGGTACTGACCAAGGCAACGATTTCGATCAAAGCTCAATGTAACCAGTCCTAGACAAGGGCAGTGTCATTGCTGCCCGAACCAAAGCCATGCAGAGCCTACTTTGCATGGCTTTTTTGTTGGGCTTCTTTCTATGAGCTGTAGAAAAAAACTTGGAAATTGAAAAAAGTATTCTTAGCTAGTTTATACCCAAGTAACCTCGAGATGTTAGGTTCAGCGAGAATGGCTTGGTTTGTAGACGCGGCGGCGATTTAAAGGTCTAGTGGGTCTAAATCAAGAATCGACAACAAAGTATACAAACCAAGACAGCTCGCCCTTCGGGAGCGTGTCATTGACTCGCTTCTTTATTGAATCAATGGCTGTGTCAAACAACTTGGAAAGAGCTGACTATTACGCTGCGTTGTTTTCCTTGACCCCGAATCAATGACAACGCTCTGAATCCTGCATCTTGAAGTCACTTGGGTATAAGAGTCATTTACAAGGAGGAGCGACATGTACCGTTATGTCAGTTCGCCAAAAGCATCGAAGTACATAGTGCCACCACCACAGCATCGAGAGTTGTCGAGTATCGATGTGCCGGAGTCAGAGCTTGAGATGCGTGAAATTCTGAACAATTGGTTTGCCGATGGATTGGCGCCCATCATTCAGAATGAAGACAATTACATCTCTGCTAATGAGCAACAGCGCTTTGAGCAGCTCAGCCGCACGGTGGGCGTGCTACTGCGTAATAAAGATTACTACTTCGCCACCAAGCGGATTCTCTCGTTGTGGGAGCAAGACTGCTTAGAAACCACTTACGTTAATTATCTGATTTTACGTAGTGAGCGCATACCATACTTCGAATAAGTCCCATTTATCGGCTTAAAATAGTGGTTTACATGGTTTTCTTAGTAACTTTTGATACTTGTATTTAACATTTTTGTAAACATCGTTATATTTAAGGCTCATCGTTGTCAGGAGTTTATGGATGAACCTTACGATATCAGGGAAGTTGCAGCTCAGTTTTGTGCTGCTAGCCGTACTTTTTATGGCATCAGCGGTATTCACGTATCGCAACGTCACCACCGTAGAGCAATACGCCTCTTCGTTACTTAAATCCGATTTACCGACCGTCGACACCAGTCGCGGTATCCAACAGTCCGTTCAAGCGTCGCTGTCTTCTATTCGAGCCTACATGTTGCTAGGTGGCGATGAAGAGGCGAGCGCACGTCTGAGTGAGGACGTTCGCAATATCATGGCATCTACAGACGAGTCGCTTCCGACTTTGCAGGCTTTGATCTCTGAACAGGATTTTCAAGCGATTCAAACCCAGTGGGATGCGGTAAAAGTTTCTCTAAACAAGTTGATTGAACTTAGCCACAGTGATGAGAACTTACCCGCGCATAACCTCTTTATTAACGAAGCGGCACCCATTGCAGAAGTGGCACTTGACCAGCTTCAAAGCTTAATCAATGAAGAGTCGGGAAATCCATTTGGTGGAGACAGAAAGCGTTTGTTTAAAGTCTACGCCGACAGTTATACCTCCCTTGCCAATGCACTGTCTGCTTTGCGAGATTTCCTGTTGTACGGGCAGCAAGAGCATTTGGACAAATACCACGACTTGATTAAGTACCACAATCAGTCCGTGGCGGAAATCGACAGCAAACTCGACAGACTTACCGATAACGACCAATCACTGTGGTCACTGTTTAAAGAAATGCAGCAACTGTACTTTCCTTTAGCAGAGCAGGTGATTGCATTGCGTCAATCGCCAGAATGGAACGAATCAAACTTGTTAATGGCGAATGAACTGTTGCCAGCAGCGGATGCACTAGACCAAAGTTTAGAAACGATTGTATTGACTCAGCAAAGTCGTGCTGATCAAAGTGGACAGGGTATTAATCAGTCGATCAAGAACGTACTGACCACTATGTTGATTGCAGCAGCATTAGTTTTGTTTGCCGCAGTAGCGATTTCAAAATACATGGGCAACACCATTGGTCGCCGAGTGAAAAACTTATCGGAGCGTGCAAAGACGATCGCTTCAGGGGACGTTTCTCAGCCTCCGTTAACTGTTGTTGGGAAAGATGAATTGGCAGACCTTACCGATTCGATTAACCGCATGAACCAATCGTTAGCGAGCATCGTGGCAGGGGTGAGTGAGAAAGCGCACCAAGTGGATACCAGTATGGGGGCTTTGTTGGAATCGGCGCAAGTCACTTCATCGAATGTAGAACAGCAACAGACCAGCATTGTTGAAATGGGAAGCCAATTGGATGAAATCGCTTTAGCCGCGCGTAACACCCTAGATCAAGCCAACCAATCAGTGCAGAAGCTTTCTGATTCAAAAGGCGAAATTGAACAAGGTCGTGATGCTTTAGAGCAAAACAAAGTCACTATGGAAAGTTTGCACGGCAGCATTGAAACCGCGAGTACGCAGGTGACGCAGTTAAGCAAAGAGAGCGAAGCCATTGGCCGAGTTACAGAGGTGATTGAAGGCTTAGCAGAACAAACTAACTTACTGGCATTGAATGCCGCGATAGAAGCAGCGCGTGCGGGTGACCAAGGACGAGGCTTTGCGGTTGTGGCGGATGAAGTACGTATGTTAGCGACTCGCACTACTCAATCGACGACAGAAATCAACGGTATCATCAATGCGATTCAACGCTCGACCAATTCGGTGGTAGAGGAGATTGAACACAGTCAATCACTTGCGGAGCAGGGCGCTGAGCACATTGAAAAAGCGGTAACTCGTTTGCTCGTCACGACCGAGCAAATAGGTTCCTTGAATGAACAAATGGCAGAGCTTGCGGCAGCGGCAGAGCAGCAATCTCATGCGACCAATTCGATCACTGGATTGATGTCCGGTATTACTCAATCAGTGGATGAGGTTTCGAATAACAGCCAACGCGCATCAGAGACATCATTGCAAGTAAAAGAGCAAGTTACCGAACTGAATCAACAGATGGCAACTTTCAAAACGGCGTAGATAAGGTTTAGGTCTGTTCATCTACTTTTGAACGTTAACCAAATAGTAAAAAAGCCCCAATTCTTTTGACACAAAAAGGGTTGGGGCTTTTTGTTGGATGATACGCCGATATTCGTCTGCTTGCTCATTGGATTTGGCTATTTAAATCATAGTTAAAACCAAATTCTCTTCACCGAGCCGGAGTCGTAATATGACTCCATCGGCAGCAAATACTGCAAAAGAATTTTTAAACTTTATACCAATCCCGGTAAGAGAATCGTTCGTTACTACGATTGGTATCATCCTTCTAGGAGCAAGATTATGAACAAACAAGTAAGCCTAATTGGTCTAGACAGCGAACAATCAGCACAACTAGCTCAACAGTTAAATCAACTGCTAGCGCATTACCAAGTGTTGTACATGAACTCTCGCGGTTACCACTGGAACATTAAAGGTGCGCAATTCTTCGAACTGCACGTAAAATTTGAAGAGATCTACACGGATCTACAAACAAAAATCGATGAGCTTGCAGAGCGTATTCTAACTTTGGGTCATACACCAGCGCACGCATTCAGCAACTACTTGGAAGCAAGTGAAATTAAAGAACATCAAAACGCGACTTCTGGTGAGGAGTGTGTACAAGGTCTGGTTCAAGGCTTTAGCGTTCTACTTCTAAAACAGCGTGAGATTCTACAAAACGCGGGTGAAGCAGATGACGAAGGTACAGCTGCATTGATGGGTGACTACATCCGTGAGCAAGAAAAATTAATGTGGATGCTTAACGCTTACCTACAAGGCTAAGCAGCGCATCACCCAAGCAATCCTTGGGAACGGATGAAACAATCGGGAATAAGTCATAAGGGGCACGTTGGTGCCCCTTTTTTTGTTTGCGTATTTTATATGTGTGCTTTATTTGCGTGGTGAGGATTCGAAACGGCTCAATAAATCACTGAGTTCATTAAGCGCCAATGAGGCTGAATCATTGAAGGTTTCTTGATTACCGTGATGAACAAGGCAAGAGGGCATCTGCGCGTTATACGCTGCCTGCAAGTCGTAAAGGTAATCGCCGACATAAAGCACTTCATTAGGCATCAAACGCCACTCTTTCGCCAACACCTGCAAAGACAATGGGTCTGGCTTGGGCGGGAAGCATTCACGAGTGATGACTCGTTCCACTGAGATTTGGTTGTGCTCTAGTTTGCGCTGCGTGGCGATTTGGCAGTTGCGCGTCACGATAGCGGTTTTGATTTCATTTTGATGCAAGTGGGCGAGTAATTCATGGCAGCCAATCATTGGAGCAGACTGCTCAGCATCAGAAATCTCGTAATCAAATATCACGTTATGAGCGTGCTCTCGATGGTGAGGATGCTCAAGTGCGTCGACAAAATCCAATAGATCTTCACTCTGCGGACAGCCAAGCTGTTGTCGCAATTCGCCGAAGTTCATATCAGAACTCACCAAGGTGTTGTCTAAATCAAACACCACGGCTTTAATTTTATCGAGCTGTAAAGGGAATGGAATCATAATGACCTCGTACAACTTAACCGAACTATCGTTTTAAAAAACAAAAGGTTATTGTTAAGTTTAGATTCTTCTGCTTGGATTGTACGAAAATAAATCACTAGTACGTCACAAATTAAATAGTCTTAACGATTTTAGTGTTTGATTACCTTTCCTCAAGACGAAAGATTTTGCCGCTGTCGGTAGAAAAGTAGATATAACCATCGGGGCTGATGGTTATATCTCTTACTCGCTCACCAAGATTCTCCATCAATCTTTTTGATTCGGTGAGCTTGCCATTCTCAATAGAAACTACGTTGATGTGCGCCAGTTTCAATGCACCGGCGAGGATTTTTCCGTCCAATTCAGGGTACTTATCGCCACGGTACAAAATCATGTTACTTGGTGCGATAGAAGGGATGTATACCAGTTTTGGATCTTCCATTCCCGGTAACGACTTAGCTTCCCCGACGTCCAACGGACCCCAATACTCTTTACCATGAGAGACTTTTGCCCAGCCGTAGTTCGCGCCTTTCTTGATTAGATTAATTTCATCGCCACCCCGTGGTCCATGTTCAATCGACCACAGCTGTTTTGTTGCTTCGTCGTAAAACATACCTTGTGGGTTACGGTGCCCGTAACTCCATATCTCATGACGAGCTTCGGAAGGTTTGAATGGGTTGTCTTGCGGAACCGAACCATCAAGATTAAGGCGTAGAATACTGCCAGCATGGGTTTGAGTGTCTTGTCCATTATCACGTTCGCCACGGTCACCGATTGAGAAGTAAACTTTATCGTCTACAAATGAAATTCGACTGCCGTAGTGGCGACCTGTATCGGTGAAGGCATCAGCAACAAAGAGATCTTTCCAACCTACAAGCTGATTGTTTTGCAATTGCGCCGTCGCTAACGCCACCGTATTGCCTTTGCTCGTACGCTTGCTGTAGGTAAAGAAGAGTTGCGGGTTTTGCTTATCGGCATTCGGTGCGAGCGCAACATCCAATAAGCCGGCTTGTCCACTGGTGTTCACATCGGGAACGTTAAACAGCTTTTGAGGTTTGCCTGTGGTGATATCCAGCAACGAAACCGTACCGTTCTTTTGATTGACGATAACGCGTTGATTATCTAAGAACTCGATCCCCCAAGGGATCTGAAATCCACTCGCCACTTCGTTGGCGCGGTATTCGGCAGTGTTGGCAGAACAGGATAAACAAGCGAGTAGGGTAGCAGCAATCGTTCTCATGGTTCCTTCCAATATGAATCGTATTAATACTTAAAAGCTAACACTAAAAGACTATGTTTGGCAGAGATTCACTTGTATATGAATGTAAAAAATCCCCGATACGAGATCGGGGATTGAATTAAGGCTAGAGAATTGTTTAGTTAGCGAGATTACATCGCTTCTTCGAAGATCTTAGAAATTTCTTCGTGAGTTGCTTGTTTAGGGTTAGTGAAACCACAAGCGTCTTTCAGTGCGTTGTCTGCTAGTGTTGGGATGTCTTCTAGTTTCGCACCAAGCTCTTTAATACCTGCTGGGATACCCACATCTTTCGCTAGAGTAACGATAGCGTCGATTGCTGCCGCTGCACCTTCTTCAGCAGACATGCCTTCTACGTTTACGCCCATTGCTTTTGCTACGTCACGTAGACGCTCAGGACATACTTGCGCGTTGTAACGCTGTACGTGAGGTAGAAGAATCGCGTTACAAACACCGTGTGGAAGGTCGTAGAAACCACCTAGCTGGTGTGCCATTGCGTGTACGTAACCTAGAGAAGCGTTGTTGAACGCCATACCCGCCATGAACTGTGCGTATGCCATTTGTTCACGAGCTTCTAGATCTTCACCGTTTTTCACTGCTGTGCGTAGGTAAGCTTGGATAAGCTCAATCGCTTTGATTGCTACTGCATCAGTGATTGGTGTTGCCGCGATAGATACGTAAGCTTCAATCGCGTGAGTTAGGGCATCCATACCTGTTGCCGCAGTTAGCGAAGCAGGTTTAGCGAGCATTAGCTCTGGATCGTTTACCGAGATAAGCGGTGTTGTGTGCTTATCAACGATAGCCATCTTAATGTGACGCTCTTCGTCAGTGATGATGCAGAAACGCGTCATTTCAGATGCAGTACCCGCCGTCGTGTTGATCGCGATAAGTGGCATCATTGGTTTTGCAGATTGGTCTACGCCTTCGTAATCTGCGATTTTGCCGCCGTTAGAAGCAACAAGCGCGATACCTTTCGCACAGTCGTGTGGTGAACCGCCGCCTAGAGAGATAACGAAGTCACATTCGTTATCAGTAAGAAGTGCTAAGCCGTCGTTAACGTTGCTGATAGTTGGATTTGGTTGAGTGCCATCAAACACAACGGTTGCTACATCGCGCTCAGTGAGAAGGTCTTGAACTTGTTTGACTACACCGATTTGGTTAAGGATCTTATCCGTAACGATCAAACCTTTTTTAAAGCCTTGAGATTGGATGTTGTCTGCTGCGTCTTTCAAACAACCAGCGCCCATTAGGTTTACCGTAGGGATAAAAAATGCACTTGTCATATTGGATAGCTCCGTCGTTATTTTTAATAATCTTTCTTAATTTGCCATTTACTGTCGCACATTCGTTTCCAGATTGAAGTTGATCTAAAGCAAGTTTACCCACTTAGAGGTACTTGCAAGAGAAAAACTGTGACAGTGATCTTGTTGCACTGCGTATAAGTGCAACACTGATATAAAGTAGAACAAATATGAAACTATGGACGCAAACGATTGGCAGAAATTGACTTCTGACGCGGATATATCTCTAAATTCGACTAAAGTATAAAAAATCCCCATTAATAACTTAATTATCAATGGGGATAGGGAAGTGTTTTATAAGCTAACTACTAATAATTAAGCTATTTTAATCAGTTTTGATACTAACTTTTCGATACCTGAAGCCGCTTGAGAGATATTCTCTGCCAACATGTAAGCAGGGGTTGAAAGTACGAGGTGTTTTTCATCAAAAACGATGTCTTCGACAGGGCACGTGGTGTGTTCACCGCCCATTTGATTAAATGCTATTGAGACTGCCTCATCGTTGCCTACCGTTCCTTTCACGCCTTGCTCATAAATCATCGGAATAATGACAGGAGAAATACACAGATAGCCAGCTGGTTTTTTCGCATTAGCAAACGCGCGACAAGCTTGAGCTACGTGTGTGTTAATGGAGCACTCCGCACCCGAAACAGCGAAGTCGGTTAAGTTTTTCGCGGCACCAAACCCACCTGGAAGCAGTAGGGCATCGTATTCATCGACGTTAAGTTTGGCGACATCGTCAATATTTCCGCGTGCAATACGAGCTGATTCGATCAATACGTTACGTGTTTCATCCATTTCGTCACCAGTTAGGTGATTGATGACGTGGAGTTGGTCAATGTTAGGTGCAAAGCAGTGCCAAGTTGCACCTGCCTTCTCGATGGCGTAGAACGCCAACACTGCTTCGTGGATCTCAGAACCGTCGTAAACGCCTGAACCACTTAAAATGACTGCGACTTTTTTCATGTTTGGATTCCTTTACTCTGAACGTTCCTTAGATTGCTCTTCGCTATCTAGACCATGCGTTTCCGAATGTGTTTTAACGTTTTCACTCTCGTTGTCATCTTCATCATAGTAGCGCACAACAAAGGGTGTAAGCATAACACTAGAGGGCAGAAAATGTTTCATATCGACTCCAACGGCTTAATAGAATGATTTTTATACTGATTTTTATAAAACAGTACGTTGAACCTGATCATTTTTGAGTTAAGCTGACGTTTCCTTTGGCATTCGTGAGTGGTAGGTCACATGAAATCAGTGCAATTTCGTTTCACACTTTATGGTTGTATCGCGATTCTCTCTTGGAGTTGTCTGCTTGGCATCGCGAGGTTGGTTACGGAGAGTTTAGGTCCTGTAGGCGGGGCAGCCATGTTGTACTCTCTTAGCTCTGTTTTCCTTCTTATCGTGGTCGGTATTCCAAAGTTGTCTTACTTTTCTCCCAAGTATCTTGCGCTTGGTGGTGCGATGTTCGTCTGTTATGAAATATTTCTCGCTCTATCTTTGGGATATTCCAACTCGCGCGCGCAGGCAATTGAGGTGTCGATTGTCAATTACCTTTGGCCCGCACTGACGGTTTTATTTGCGGTCCTTGGCAGCAATAAAAAAACAAACTGGTTGCTTTATCCCGCAGTTACGCTGGCGTTTGTTGGGGTTGCTTGGACTGTGAGCGGTGAGAATGGCTTATCCATAACTCAGATCATGTCCAATGTTAGTAGTAACCCTCTGGTGTATTTTATGGCTTTCGCTGGCGCGGTTATATGGGCTTTTTATTGCAACTTAACCCAAAGGCAGCGATCTAAACATAATGCGATTACCCTGTTTTTTATTGCAACAGCTGTTTCGCTTTGGGTCAAATACGCGTTTACGGATGAGCCACCAATGACATTCAGTTGGGAAGCGATGGGGTACTTAGTGGCCTCTGCGGCTTTAATGGCTGGTGGTTATGGTTTATGGAATATCGCGATCGTTGGCGGCAATATGGTTTTTCTCGCCACCTTGTCTTACTTCACACCCATTTTTTCCGCTTTATTTTCTTCCATTATTCTTGGCGTAACTCTGAGCCATAGCTTTTGGCAGGGCGTTGTGATGGTAACGGTGGGCTCGCTGATGTGTTGGTTAGTCACCAAAGAGAAGCGCGAAGCGGCTGGGTAAGTTACCAACGAGATCAGAGAATTTAAGTGAGCAACGAACAGATCTCCCTTGCGAGCTGTATTCGAATACGAAGAAACTAAATCGAAAAAATTAAAAAAGCTCCCGAGATTGGGAGCTTTTTATTGAGTTTTAACGGCTCTTTGGTGGCACTCTAATAAGCGACGTTCAAGTGTAGTTGAAGCTTGAATCTGTGCTTCGACAGTCGCTTGATAAGCTGCTTACGAGTGTGCTCTAGTGTATCAAGCTCCAATGTGTCGTCATCAATATGTACGTCCACATTTACTCGTAGCTCTTGGCCCACCTTCGTTACGCCAGCCAGTTTCAATTGATGCTCAGTCACTTTTTCAATCTCAAGAACATCTTTGCCAACGCTCTGACACAGCTCTTTGCTTGGTGTCATCATTAGTAGTTCACGTAAGGCACCTACTAGCATATCGAACGGTACTTTGAGGAAGTAAAAGCCCATTAAAACCATCATCATGGGATCGGCATATACCGCATACTCAGAGAATGGCGTTAGTGAAACAGCCCAAGCCGAGATAAATCCTACGGTCACCGCCACACTTAGTAGAGTATCCATTTGCCACTGTTTTTTCTCCGCTTCAATTAAGCCTGATGAGAATCGGCGGCTGCGTTTCGCCATAAACCACCAAGCGTAACCACAGCCGATAACATTCACGATGCCGAATAAGGTCGCAATAGAAGCATCGACCTCGCGACCTCCAGACATCAATGCTGATATCGCAGAGTAGAGAGAGAAGCTTACAACCACTAAAATGACGGCTGCTTTTATCGCAATAACGATTGGTTCTAAGACCGCTTTTCCAAATGGGAATACAGATTTTGAAGGCTTGTTAATATAGTAAGAAGCGGCCAGTGACAATAAAGTTAACAGTAAGCTGACCAAAGAGTAAACACCGTCAAACACGATGACAATTGAGCCTACAAGCAAGCCAAGTACCATACCACCAGCAGCGAACCCAGATGCCAAAAGGGCTGAAATGGTTAGAATACGGTTTTCGTTTTTGCTTGTCCTGTCACACATAAAAGATGCCTTTGAATTTTAATACCTTACTATTCTTCGCTCATAAGGTAATTTAGGCAACCACAAAGTGACCAGTAACTAATCTAAAAAAATGCGTTTTTATTTATGTTCTTATAAAACAACGGCTTACTGTTGTTTTTTGGTGTCAGTAAAATTGACGCTCACTGATAAAATGTTTAGAAGTCAAATAAATACTCGCTCAATTTATCTGCTAACCACGTCATTGCAGGATGCTCAGCATGGCCGTTAGGTGAAAACATACAGTAGTCTTCTTGCGTCAATCCGTATGTGTGTTTGATAACGGCGAGCTTCTGCTGACGAAGGTAATGGCGGATTAATGGTTCTGGAAGCACGCCCCAAGCGTCTTCTTCTAAGATGGTGTTCAGCATGTAGTCAAAACTCGAAAAACCAATATATCGAGTCGAGAAAGGTTGCAGTTCAGGGTTGTCTTTCTCATTTAGGTACACCATTAGTGCTTGCATTTGACTACGTAGATCTTCGTCTGAGACACGGCGCATCTTACTTAGGCGGTGTTCTACACTGCATACTGACATCATACGTATCTTGCCTAACGGGTTGTATACGATACGAGGATCGTCTACTCGCTCATAATCAACGCCGAAAGCAAAATCTACTTGGTGGGTACTGACCAAGTTGGCTAAGTCGCCACTGGATGCCAAGATTAAGTTGAAGGTTGTTGAAGGAAAGCGGTTATTCAATGTATGAGATAATTCTTGCCAGAGATCATCAGGTAAGGAGTCGTCACGTGCTACCCAAACTTCCGCGTTAAACCCTTCCGAGATTTGAGCGCAGGTCTTTCTGACCCGTTGTGCGATGATAAGTAGGTGTTCGCAATCTTTGTAAATGGCTTTCCCAGCTTCAGAGAGGGTGAGCTGGTTGCCAGTTCGGTTAAACAATTCAACGTCGAGATCTTTCTCTAATGCCTTAATCGACATACTGAGTTTGGTACGATTGCAGTCGAGTTGCCTTGCCGCTTCAGAAACAGAACCACACTCAGCGATGGTGCAGAAGGCTTCTACTTGAGTTAAGTTCATGATTTGACACAACCAATAAATGAATTCAAATAATTTGGGTATTATGCAGATGCGCTCCCAAAGCCATGAAAGATTATCGAAAAAAACGCGAATCCGCCAGATAAGTCTATGGTCTTTTAACGGTTTTGCGGTAATCTATGTGGGTTACAAAAAGTGAACATGGAGGCCACGATGGCACAAGATTGGGACGGCTTAGCAAAAAACTGGGAATCAAATCCAGCAACAGAGCAATTTGCGCAGTCGGTGTTTGAGCAGTTACAACAGCTAACTCAGCTTGATGGCATTAAAGTACTAGATTTTGGATGCGGAACAGGGCAGTTAAGTCAACGATTGTCACCGATGGTTAAAGACATCGTAGCATTAGACGCATCGGAAGCCATGATTGAGGAACTCGATAAAAAAGAGCTCGTCAACGTAGAACCTGTGGTAGATGCATTATCTCGCGGCTTGGTCGCTCAGCATCCGGCCTTTCGTGGACAGTTCGACTTGGTGGTTGCATCATCAGTTTTAGCGTTTGTGGAAGACTTAGACGCGTCATTAACGATCTCGCATTCTCTACTTAACCACGGCGGCTATTTTGTTCATTTTGATTGGATTGCAGAATGTGAACAAGACGGTTTTACCCTTGCGAAGTCTGAGCGTGCACTGAAAGAAGCGGGTTTTACTGAAGTTGAATCGCAACACGTTTTTGACATTACATCTGATGGTAAAACAATGTCGGTATTAATGGGGCTTGGTCGTCGCTAATACCGCTGAATAAAGAACAAAAAATGACAAAAGCGAGCTAACAAGCTCGCTTTTTTCTTATCTGCTGATGATATATGTAACTTCACTTGCTCTAAACAAGCGTCGTGGTGCAGGCAAGGACATACTCGAACAACTTAGTCTTCGGAGGTTATTTTGAGACGACTATCCTGCGTATCTCCTCCAGCACTTCAGGGTTGGCTATTGCGCCTAAATTTTCGACGCTTCGGTTGTTAACGACTTGCTTAACGGCTAACTCGACCAGCTTTCCTGAGCGTGTCTTAGGTATATCGCTTATTGCGTAAATTGCACTAGGTACATGCCTTGGAGAACATGCAGACTTTAGCTGTGCTTTGATGGAAGCGATCATCTCGTCATTGAGCTCTACCCCTTTGACTAATTGGACAAACAGCCATATTTGTTCGTTGCGATCGACTTCTTTTCCTACTGCGATCGAATCTAGAATACCGTCTATACAGTTCACTTGCTGATAGATTTCGGCCGTGCCGATTCTTACGCCACCAGGATTCAACGTGGTATCACTTCGACCATAAAATACGTATCCCCCAACGCGGGTCTGTTCAACATCATCGCCGTGGTGCCAAATATTGTCGAATTTATCCCAATAAGCACGATGATATCTCTCACCGGTGTCGTTCCAAAAGCCAGCAGGGAAGTTGGGTAATGAATTGGCGCAAACCAACTCACCGCGCTCTCCCATTACGCTATTACCTTGTGGGTTAAAGACTCGGACATCGACCCCTAACCCTGCTGATTGGCACTCTCCCCGATAAACGGGAGAAATAGGGTTGCCTAATACAAAGCAGCCACAAATGTCTGTTCCGCCAGAAATCGAGGCGAGGTGTACATCTTCTTTAATGTGCTGATAGACATAATCAAACTGTTCTGGATACAGAACAGAGCCAGTCGAACAAATGGTTTTCAGACTTGAAAATGCATCACTTTTCTGCGGAGAAAAAGATGCTTTTTCCAGCGCCTCTAGGTATTTTGCTGAGGTTCCAAATAGCGTCACTTCGGCTTGTTCTGCGAGGTCCCAGAGCACATTATGAGTGGGGTAAACAGGGCTACCATCAAAAATCACCAAACATGCACCGCTCGCGAGTGAAGAAACGTGCCAGTTCCACATCATCCAGCCGCAGGTTGTGTAGTAAAACACTCGGTCGTTCGGTTGAATATCGCAATGCAGTTGATGCTCTTTCAAGTGATTAAGCACCGTTCCGCCGACGGAATGGACGATGCATTTCGGTTTGCCTGTTGTGCCTGAAGAATAGAGCACAAATAGCGGATCGTTAAAATTCACACGAGTAAAAGTCAGCGCTTCGGGTGTGTATTGATTCAGGACGTTTTGCCAATCTTGGGTGCAGACATCGCATTCAAAAATGTGTGGTTTAAGGTAGCTAATTTGGCAAACTTGTTTAAGACCATCAAGATGATCCGCAATATGCTGGTTTTTCTCAGACATATCGAAAGTTTTGCCATTGAATGTATAGCCATCACAAGTAAACAGGATTTTGGGTTTCACTTGACCAAAGCGTTCCAAAACGCTTTCGACGCCAAAATCAGGTGAGGTGGAAGTCCAGGTCGCCCCCAAACTACTGGTTGCTAGCATGACTACCACCGTTTGAGGTAGGTGAGGTAAATACCCAGCGACGACATCACCTTGCTTAATTCCACATTCTTTCAACCATTGCTGCACACTCGAAACTTCTTCGCACAATTGTTTCCAGGTGTAGGTCTGTTTTTCTTCACGTTCATTTTCAAACCAAATCGCGAGATCATCGGGTTGGTGACACGCGTAGGTTAACAAATTTTCGGCGTAGTTAATTTGCGCGTTTGGGAACCATTTTATATCCCTATTTTCAACAGGTTGCTGCCAGCGACTTTCTGCTCGCTCTTTTATGGTCTCTCCCTGAGTGCCAATGACGTCGCAGAATAGCCAAACTTCCTGCCAAAATTTTTCTACATGATCGAGTGACCATTGATGCAGATCAGCGAAGCTTTCAAGGGTATTTCCTTGTCGATTAATGTGTTCAATAAACTGTGTAATGTTGGCTTCTTCGATACGACTTTCGCTCGGTTGCCATACTTTGCTGCTCTCGCGCATAGGTCCCTCTATAACAAAGTGATAACAGGTTTTAGTTTGAGAGGAATACACGATAAAGTCAAACAAGCCAGATATTATATCGTGTCATAAAAATCATGCAGTTACGATGCATTGTAAACAATATGTTACATCGGGATGATGCTGAGAAAGTCGCGTAGGGATTGGAAGCTCTTAAGACTACAGATAGGCTTAATGTAAAGGATTTGTTAATGGAGGTGAGCCATGACCCAGTATCGTTCTAAACCCGTAAACCAGGAAGGCAGGGTTGAATGGAGCCGTGAAGAAGACGCCATTTGGCGAGATTTGGTAACACGACAAATGGGTGTGATCCAAAACAGAGCTTGTGAGGCTTATTTACACGGTTTGACGCTGCTTGATTTACCTCAAGACCGCGTTCCTCAGTTACCAGAAATTAATCGTGTCTTGATGGAGACAACAGGTTGGCAAGTGGAGCCCGTTCCCGCGCTTATTGATTTCGACCGATTTTTTAATCTACTCGGTAATAAGCGCTTTCCAGTCGCCACATTCTTGCGTACAAGAGATGAGTTCGATTACTTACAGGAGCCAGATTTCTTCCACGAAATATTTGGTCATTGCGCGATGTTAACCAACCCAGACTTTGCTGCATTTACCGAGCATTATGGTCAACTAGGGCAAGCCGCTACCCCAAAACAAAGAGCCTATCTCGCTCGCCTCTACTGGTTTACCGTAGAGTTTGGCTTGGTGAAAGAAGGGGACAAAACCAAAATTTACGGTGGTGGTATTCTTTCATCTCCTGGCGAAACCCTCTACGCATTAGAGAGTGATGCAGCAATTCGCGACCCATTTGAATTACAAACAGTGCTGAGAACGCCTTATCGTATCGACATCATGCAACCGAAGTACTACGTGATTGACGACTTTTCTCAACTTTTTAAAATCAGTCAGTTAAATTTATTGAAACAAGCCGATCTAGCGATTGAAGCTGGACTGCTTCCTCCACTTTTTGAACCAAAGGAACCTGCTCATGTTGAATGAACAAAAATGCGAAGCTTGTAGTATCGATGCCATTGCACTAAGCAAAGAAGAGCAACAGTCTCTGCTTCTGCAATTGTCTGATTGGCAGATCATTGAAAGAGAAGATATACCTCAACTAGAAAAGGTGTATAAATTTAAGAACTTCAAACAAGCATGGGCTTTCAGTAACAAAATCGCGGAACTGGCAGAAGATGAGTTCCACCATCCTTCTATTTTGTTGGAATGGGGTAAGGTTACCGTAACGTGGTGGAGTCACTCTATCAAAGGTCTGCATAAAAACGATTTTATCTGCGCATCAAAGTGTGACGCGCTAGCATCGGCAGAGTAGGACATTACCTCATACAAAAAAACGCCCGGCTTACGTCGGGCGTTTTGGTTCTAAATGACTTTTACATTACTTTATAGATTGATTCGGAAGACGGATGTCGTGCCCGATACCTCATTGCCAACGGCGATAAAATGACCACCATTACGGGTAAAGTAATTAATGGATTCTGGACCTAAATCGCCTGCTTTTGGATTGTATGTGTCGTTCATGCATTCGCCATCTTCGACTTCTGTACATACTGGCTGATTGTAATCACGGCGGTTTACGTAATGCATAAACTGCGCTTGTTTCGGGTCTGTGATGTCATAAATCATGATACCGCCTTGACGCTCCAAGCCGATAAACGCGTAATGACGACCGTTAATTTGTGCTACTTCAATCGCCTCTGGCTCAATACCTTTATCATCACTTCGGTCATCGCCACTATTATTGTTATCGTTGGTGCTGTTGAAGTTCTTGCCTTCATTCAGCAGCGCGATAGTCGCGAAATCGTCACCACTATCGAAGACCAACTTGCCGTTTTCATCCCAAATCGAGAATGAACGCGCGCCAAATGATTGAACATTCTCTTGTGCAGAAAGCGTTTGTTCCGGCTTAATCACTTTTAAACGCGCGAGTTGTTTGTTGTCTTTTAGTGCCTCTGCCAATGGGTGTTCTGCTGCTACTTTCAGCTTCTTACCGCGCACTTCATCAATATGGCTTAAACAGCTCCCTTGCTCAGATGTGTATTCATCTGTACCAAGGTAATCGTCTTCATCCCACATAAAGCCAGCTTTGTCGCACAGTTCTTGAGTGGTTTTGAATCCGTACTCACGCCCGTCGCCTTCATTTGCAGATACGATGTAAGTACTCCCATTCACTGAGTAGCTGTCGATAGTGTCAGGCATAAATAAGCCAACCAGTTGTGGGTAGCTTTTCAAGTTCCCAATGATTTTGTCTTTGTTGGATGCATCGAGTTTAGCGCCCGACCAAGACTTCTCACCTAAGCCAACAATTTTTTCTACCGATTTGCTCTCTGGATTGACGATTGCCATGGCGTTATTTTCTTGTAGCGCGACATAGATTTTACCGTTATCTGCAAAAGTGAGGTATTCAGGCTCTAGATCTTGTGCGATGGTGGCGTTTGGCCCCGAAATACGCACATTCATTGGGAGCTCTGCTTTTCGTGAACCATCAAATTCGTTAAAGCCAATTTGTGTTACTTCTGCTTGAGTAACACCAAGGCTCAGATCGATCAAAGTGATACTACCTTCAGGGTCAATGCTGTAATCGCTGTTTGGTTCTCCTTCATTAGCGGTTGCGATGTATCGGCCATCTTTTGAGAAGCCAACCATGTCTGGCAATGCGCCTGTTGGGAAAGTCGTGACTAATGACAAATCGCCGGAGCGGTACAAGCCAACAATACCATTCGCTTGTTTATTACTGTTTTCAATCGCAACAGCTACCAAACCATTGAATACAGCGACACTGTTTGCTGCGCCAATTTCAATGCCCGCTGCTTCGCCAGCGCTGTTGAGATCAATGAATGCGCTTTGCGTTGGTACGCCGTTGTCATCCATAGAAAGTACATCGATACGTTTTGCTTGAGCATTCACCACATAGAGCTTATCTGTACAGGCGTCATAACTCACGATTTCAGCTGCCGATGTATCGAATGGAGCATCAGCAACGGATGTCCCGATAAACGTTAACCCTTGAATTGAAGTTTCCCCAGTAACGGGCGCAGTGGTAGGTTTGCATTGTGTAGCGAATGAAGCCACGGTATCTTCGGGTTGTGATGAACACGCGATGGCAAGTGATGACAATGCGAGTGCACCGATTGCCTTTAAAGGGGTGATCATGATATCTCCTTATCAATCCGATAGGTTGTCAATCAGCATGGGTTTTATGCTGCTGTCCATTTCCGCAACTGGAATGATAGAGCGCTGAATGACGTGTGATTTGGTAAGGCTCTGAATATATGTATGATTGATGACTCTTATATTGGCTTTTTATGAAACTAATGTGTCATCAATATGATGAAGTAGGGATAGAGGAATAATGGAATTAAAATCGTTTTTAGATTTATTGGCAGCGTCACCAGAGCAGGTCGAATTTGAAGCAACGATGGCGGTGATCGAAGATAACTATACGTTTGAGCCAACCGCTTTTGTAAATGGTGAGACACAAAACAATGCAGGCGAGAACAACGGTTCGTGTAAGATCTTCGCTTTCGGTTTGCTAAACAACCTAGACAAAGAAGCGACGCTAGCCTGCTTTGGCCGCTTTTATCGTGAAGATGTATTGCAGTATCCAGAGAACAGCGATCACCAGAATATTCGTAATTTTATGGTGACAGGGTGGGAAGGCATTAAGTTTGAAGCGTCCGCTTTAACCGCTAAATAAACACCAGTCAGAAAACGATGATCAGTAAGCCAGTCGTATTACGCGACTGGCTTTTTTTCTAGACATTTTCGGCACAAACACAGCTGGTTGGCGCTTGGCTTGGGTAAATCACGGGTTTCTATAGTAAAGCACCAGCATGTCTCTTTGCCTGCGGCGATATCACAATGGGCTTGAGTCCCGCACTCAGGACAACTGTGCGTTGAATCTTCTCCTGCGATTTGTTCGATAATCGCATCTCGTTGGAGATCGGTTTTGTCTTTCCATTGGATGATTTCATCCATCGTTCGGTGACAACCAGAGCATATTCCGGCGTTATTTTTACATGCAGCTCGACAAGGTGACTTCATTGCTTTCTCGTTCTCATTTTTTATGCCGCGTACTCTAGCATAAAGCGAGTCAAGGCCGCCAAAAATAAACGTGACTGCGATTTGCTGGTGAGGAGGGAGAACCAGTGTTACCCTTGGACGAGTTACCTTAACTCTCTGTCACTTATGTTAGAAAAAGAAAACCTCATTAAACTCGCTAGAATGCAAATGCCATTTGGGAAATATGCAGGGCGAGTGTTAATCGACCTGCCTGAAGAATACTTACTGTGGTTTGATAAAAAGGGCTGGCCAAGCGGCGAGCTAGGGGATTTGCTCAAGCTATGTTTAGCGCTCAAAATTGAAGGCTTAGATAGTGTCGTGAAGCCTTTGAAGCGTATGTAACTAGCCACAGAAACTCCCACTCTTAATGAAAAGACTTATTATGAATTTTGATATCGATGCACTGAAACATCACCAATTGGTCGAAGATGGTAAACTAGAGGGATGTTACATTCATCAGCCAGCTCAAGGTAGCCAACACAATGACAAAGCTGTTTTGGCAGAGCGCCAAGCGTTGGAAAAGTTGGGATATAAGGTAATACAGGTTAAAGCTAAAGGCGGGACAACAACGTTTGCCGAGGCGATGCAAAAGCTTGCAAAGGAAACTGGTCACCTGCCTAAGGAGTAAGTGAGTGTAACCTGCCACAGCCTTACAAGTTCTCCCACCAGACTATTTTTTCATTCAAAAGAGCCAGACCGTTAGGCTGACTCTTTTTGGCCCCAAAGTGTGTTACGCCTCGAAATGCGAATTTAGATAATTGGCAATTTTATACATACAAAACTCTGCTCTTTGCCATTCAGGCAGAGTGCCCCAAAACTGGTAACAATGATATGAATGTTATCGTCGCTAGGCTGATGTTGAACACGCGCTGTCTTAATACGGTATTGAGATAAATACGAATTTTTTTACCAACCCAGACCCAAGTAATATTTGCAAACAGTCCGAATGTCGTAAACACGAAAGTAATCAATGTAACAGAGAACCAATAGTTAGAAGGGAGACTATAACTTGTGACCAAAGCAAGTGATGCCATCCAAGCCTTCATATTACCCAGTTGAAACAACGTAGCCTGAGTTACGTTGATTGGTTTGCTTTTAGTGGGTTTGCCTGCGAAAGGGTTAGTACATAGCAGCTTAATCATCAGCCAGAACATGTAAACCAGACCGATGTATTTTATAGCGAGATACCAACTTGGATGAGTTTGTAGGGCAACACCGACACCACATGCACAAAGCAGAATTAACCCTATTACGCCAATACGGATACCAATTAGGTGTCGCCATGATTTCCTTATACCAAATTGTGCCCCTGAGTTGGCGAGCAATAAGTTATTTGGGCCGGGTGTTATGGCGGTGACAAACGCAAATAAACTCATCGCTGGAGTTAGGTCCCATAATGTTGTCATTTCTTTTCTTCTCAAATTAGTGCTGATAAGCCAAGAATAAAGGGATGAAGTGAGAGAGACCTACAGTTAATGCGTCATGGTGACAATTCTTTGATTTCATTTTCGTCAGGCCTTATTTATCCTGAATACAAGAATTAATTGTACCCCTTCGGAGAGAGACAATGTTAGTCCCTGATATATCGGGTCGTTCCGGACCTAAGTTTATGGCACTGGCTGATGCGATTGCTGAGGTGATAGAGAGTGGTGAACTCGAACCAGACACTAAATTACCTCCTCAGCGTATTTTATCTTATCGCTTAGGTGTGACGGTTGGAACGGTGACGAGGGCATATAGGGAGCTAGAGCGGAGGGGCTTAACGGAACCAAAAGTAGGAAGCGGTACTTATGTACGTAACAGAGAAACTGAACTGAACCACTTTTATCATCCGGTATTGGAAGAAAAAGGCATTGATCTGGCACGTTGCCGACCTTTGCTATTATCGCAGCCGAAATTTCTTGCGAATGCGTTGAAAGAGCTATCACACGAGGAAATTGCGCAGGCAGCCGTGCTGGATTACTACTCCGCTGATGGCATTCAGGGTCATAACGAGACTCTTCGACAATGGCTGATGACCAAATTCAATATCGATATTGATTCACAGCGTCTAGTGTGGACTCATGGAGGGCAACACGGGATATCGTTGATTATTCAATCTCTGAGCCGCCCTAAAGATACAATTCTTGCTGAAGGGCTGTGTTATCCAGAGTTCATCTATGCATGTCAGCAATCCGAACGAAAGCTAGTGCCAGTAAAAGTCGATGAACATGGATTAGATCCAGAAGATCTGGCTTTGCACTGTAAGAGGCATCGCCCAAAACTGCTTTATCTTACGCCGGGAATACAGAACCCGACCGGAGCTCAGTTAACGGATAGCCGAAGACTAAAAATCATAGAGATATGTCGTCGTTATAATGTGTTGATCATTGAGGACGATGTTCTCTACTGCCCACCGTCTCATCGAAAGAGTCCCTTAGTTGCTATCGCTCCAGATATTACCTTATACGTGGGCAGTTTTTCTAAGTACTTTGCAGGTGGATTGCGGCTGGGTTTCATCATTCTGCCTCTGTCGTTCAAAGATTTACTGCAACGTGCGCTAAGAGCCAGTTGTATGTATGTTAGCCCTTTGATAATTGACCTTGTTTGTCGTTGGTTAACTAGCGGAGCTATGCAAGCCGTGGACAGAGAGATAGCGATGGAACTCAGTGCACGTCATCGGATCTGGAAGGCAGTATTTCCCGAAATCCAGATTGGTGTTCCTGGTTACAATGTGTGGCTACCTTTGCCTGAGCCATTAACAGGGTATCACTTTAACCAGTCGTTGTTGAAACATGGTGTCAGAGTGAGGGAAGCGGAAATGTTTGCTGTGGGTCGGTATGAAGTGCCGGCAGCAGTGAGGATATCACTTGCAGGTCCATTAAGCCGATTACAATTGCAATCAGCTTTAGATATCGTAAGAGAGCAAATCAAACGGTTAACTTAAGTTTCATAGTTCACATGGATTGCTCAATATCTAACTATTCAATGCTCTATTAGGATTGAACACACCGATATACATAAAGTGCTCGAAGTTGTGCTCAAAGTCTCAAAAGTTACTTGAAATCTGAAACTCGCTTGGACGTCTTTTGGGCAGCATCGAGTTGATTCATCTTTGTCGAGAACCTTTATGTTGAGTACTTTCCAACGCAAAAGTGCCCCATTGTTACTTGGGGCTAGTACTAATCCATCTATTGTGAGTATGGCTTTGCCTTAATAAATCTTATTTGAACTCGCCTCTAAATGAGTGGGCTTATCGATGTAACTCAGCAACGCTCATAGTGAAAACTAAATCCGAATCTGCTTGGTTTGAGTAGCTGTGAGGGACATCCGTTTTAGCTATAGCGGACTGACCTTCATGCAGTTCTATGGCTTTCCCATCAATATTCAAAGTGAGTATTCCAGACTCAACATGAAAAAGTTCAAACGTGCCTTGTGGATGACCTGCTGATTCAAAAACTTCTGATGGTTTCATATTCCAGCGCCACAACTCAATCATATCTGGGCCGCTTGTTCCCGCCAGAAGTTTTGCGCTACCACCGTGCTCGCCAGTCCAAAGCGTTGGAATGTCCTCTTTATCAATGATGTTGACTGTTGGATTACTCGCAACATTCACAATATCGGCAACCGAAATCCCAAGGGCAGCAGACAGTTTACACAACGTCGAAATGCTAGGGTTAGCTGCCCCTTTCTCTACTTCTACTAACATGCCTTTACTTATCCCTGCTCTTTTTGACAGGGCATCCAGTGACAACTTGAGCCTTTTTCGATGTTCCTTGATCCTTGCGGCTACCGCTTGATTAATGAAATCAGCATCAGTGCCACTATCGGTCGATATATTGACTTTTTTGGTCATTGTAATGTATCTTGCATGAAAATGAATCACTGAAGGAATTATCTAATGGTTGTTATAGTGCCGTCAATCGATGCTCGAATTTCCCAGATTGCACCAGAGTTCAAAGCATTGAGCATATCCGTTAAAGGAACGGAAGTTCAGAGCCAAGAGTATGCAAAACGGGTTCTGCAAGAAGCATGTACTTCCGTCATTGAGAACGACTATCCATGGGCAGAATCACACATCAATGCGTGGGGAGACGTTTTTCGTCAATTTGGCGCTAAACCAAATCGAACCCCTTGCTCGGCTGCTGCACTGCGAAAACGAGTATTGAAAGATGGAGGAATGCAGAGCATTGACCCTATTGTGGATATTTATAATGCCATCAGTATTCGATACGCCATACCCGTAGGTGGTGAAGATATGGACAGTTATCAAGGAACGCCAACACTCACTATCGCAGATGGCTCTGAATCCTTTGACACCATGAAAAATGGTGAGGCTTCAATTGAAAACCCTGATGTTGGGGAAGTAATTTGGCGCGATGAAGTAGGCGTTACTTGTCGTCGTTGGAACTGGAGGCAGGGTGTCAGAACCCGAATTGAATCTGACACACGTAACATGTGGTTTATTCTAGAAAGCTTGCCTGAAATGCCACTAGAACACTTGCAGGAGGCGGGGCAAGAAATGATTAAACACTTGCAAGTGATCATGCCTGATTCAGTGATAGAGCAATCGTTGGTGTTTGCTTCAAAATCCATTGAGGTTTGATGTGATAAATACTTTGTTAACGGGTGCCGTTGTTTCTGGAAGTTTGATTGTCGCAATCGGTAGCCAAAAT
Source organism: Vibrio sp. 1402 (assembly GCF_033340275.1). NCBI lineage: Bacteria > Pseudomonadati > Pseudomonadota > Gammaproteobacteria > Vibrionales > Vibrionaceae > Vibrio > Vibrio sp. 1402. The sequence continues at coordinate 856 of NZ_JAWOWE010000011.1, read as the reverse complement.
GCGTTTCTATTAAAGTGCGGATTAAAAAAGCAATACGCACTGTCCGTTGCCACTATCTGCTTTCTTGGAGACATTCTACTGATCAGTACTGGTGTACTTGGTGTAGGGACACTGCTCTATAAAGCACCATTATGGAAAGACCTTTTGACTCTTGGCGGCGTAGTATTTCTTTTCTGGTATGGCTACCAATCTGCAAAATCAGCATGGAATGGTTCAAGTCACCTAGAGTTGGAAAATTCGGACATTGCCCAGAGTTGGTTAAAAGTCGTTTTAATGGCGATGGCTATCACTTTTTTAAATCCACATGTCTATCTGGATACGGTGGTGATCCTTGGTGGTGTGACTGCTCAAATGGAACCTGATGAAAAACTATTGTTTGTTATAGGGGCACTGATTGCATCAGGGATCTGGTTTTATGGATTAGTGTATTTGGCTAACAAGTTGATCCCACTTTTTAGTAAGCCAAGAACATGGAGAATTTTAGATTCTGCGATTTCATGCATCATGTTTGGTATTGCATTGAAGCTCGCAACACCTCTATTAAGCCAATACATATAGAACGTCTCGATAAAGCTGCATTTCCAATAACTAAACTGCTCCTGCCAGATTGGACACAGATTTTCCATACCAGAAGTTATTCGCATTTTGCTAATTTAAGTAAATGCTCTAAATCATTTCTGTCCAAGAGAGTGCTGGCGCAGTTCAAAGTAGGCACTTGCTTTGGGTTACTCGACTCCAAGTAACTTTATTGCTATGTTTCGCAAAATATATGGAGAATCTCCTGCGCGTTATTTTTCTAGATGCCGTGCAGAATAATGTGTTGACCGGCTGAGGGAAAAATGAAAACCAAAATAAT